>CAYUCP010000088.1:0-2642 GCA_964443315.1 uncultured Gammaproteobacteria bacterium | reverse complement strand
CGGATAATGTACACCGACCGCTACGCGACCAAACGCCACCCCAATCGCCAAGAGCAACGGAACGATCGCCGCTTTTGGCTTGGTCCAGCAAATAGCAAAGGCCATCGCAAACGCCGCAGACGCATGTGCAGACGGCAGCGAATAAGCCGAGAGCGGCATCGGAACCAACCGGAGCACACTCGACTCAACCATAAACGGCCGAGCGCGATGGATGAGCTGGCTTAAGGTCAGCGCCGTGTAGAGCGCCATAAGCATAGCGATCCCCGCTTCTTTTGCCGCATGTTTTAGGCGGCTTTTTCGCTCAGTAAAGCCCCATACACAAATCCAGGCGACTTCGAGGAAAATCAGCCAGCGGGCACAGAGAATGGAGAAAAAGACCCCTAGAGGCGAATCAAGGAGCGTCTGTAGGGAGTGTATGAACGCGCCCTCAGAAGACATGACTCTATGATAGCACCTTTGGCGCCGGGGTTTTAGGCTTGTAGGCGCAAATCGAGGCAAGTGGACAACGCCAGCACTGCGGAGTCCCCGGCTTGCAGATCTCTCGACCAAACGGAATCAGCACTCGATTCACTTCTCGCCACAGGGGTTTAGGGATCTGTACCTTTAATTCTTCTTCTACGACTTCTGGCGTCTTCCCCTTTGCCCAGCCCAAGCGTCGCGCAATACGGTAGACATGCGTATCAACCGCAATCGCCGGCAGCTTAAACGCATAGCCCAACACACAGCTGGCCGTTTTTCGACCAACACCAGACAGCGCAATGAGCTGCTCCATCGTATTCGGTACTTTTCCCTTGTGAAGCGTAAGCAACTGACTCGCTAACGCGTTGAGATACCGAGCTTTCGCATACGAAAAGCCAACTGTTCGAATCTGACCCTGGATCGCTTCAGGCGTAGCCTTGGCCAAGTCTTGGAGCGTCGGAAAGGCTTTGCGGAGCCCTGGATACACCTTTATCACTTGTTCATCGCGTGTACGAGCCGATAGAACTGTTGCGATCAGCGTATCTTCTGGCGTTCCAAAATCAACCATCCCTTTGGCCGTGTAGCGCTTCGCCAAAAGCTGGATCGCTTCAGCCTTCGTCATATGTTTAGATCAAGGGACTACCCGTCATTTCTGGTGGCTGCGGCACTCCCAACAATTTCAGAATGGTCGGCGCTGTGTCGGCCAACATTCCGATGGGCGTCACGAGCGAAAGATCGTCATTCTCGATATCGCCACCCGGAGCCTTCACCCCTTCTAAATCCTTACTCACGACAATAAACGGCACCGGATTCGTCGAATGCTCTTTATCCATCTCGCCTGTCATCAAGTTCTTTACTTCTTCGGCGTTTCCATGATCAGCGGTGATCACCACCGCCCCACCAACTGCAAGCGCCGCATCTACGATCTGACCCATCGCTTTATCGACCGCTTCGCAAGCTTTTACCGTCGCTTCTTCATTTCCGGTATGACCGACCATGTCTGGATTCGCAAAGTTGATCGCAATAAAATCGTAGGTTCCAGCGACTGTATCTTTTACAACCCGTTCCGAGATTTGGAACACCGACATTTCTGGCTGCTTGTCGTAACTTGAAACGCGCGGTGACGGAATGATGGCGCGTGTTTCACCGGGAAACTCTTCTTCACGCATCCCGTTCAAAAAAAACGTGACGTGCGCATATTTTTCCGTCTCAGCGATATGGAGCTGAGTCAGGCCCGCATCAGAAATCACTTTCGCCAAACATTGGTCGATGAGTTGTGGCGGATACGCCACCTCAACGGGCAAATCTTTTTCGTATTCGGTAAATGTTAAGAAGAACAAGTTTTGCAGCGGTTCGCGTGGAAATTTATCAAACGCCGGCAAGACAAACGCCTTCGTAAGCTCACGCGCTCGATCTGGGCGGAAGTTAAAAAAGATCACTGCGTCATTCGATTTGATTGGAGCAACCGGCTTCCCTGCCTGATCCACGATCACCGTCGGCACAAACTGCTCATCAAACACCTGCGCAGCGTAGGATGCCTGGATCGCTTCCGTCGCGCTCTTCGCCGTTGGACCACTCCCCTTCACCATCGCGTCGTACGCGAGCTGAATTCGATCCCATCGATTATCACGATCCATCGCGTAATACCGACCAGATACACTGGCGATTTTCCCCAGACCAACCTGTGCGATCTTAGCTTCCAACTCCGCGATAAATTGCTGACCGGAGTTGTAAATCGCATCACGTCCATCTAAAAAGGCGTGGATTGCGACATTGGTGTAGTTTTCTCGCTTACAAAAATCTAAGAGCGTATGTAGATGCTCCTGGGATGCATGGACGTTCCCAGGCGAGACCAAACCCATTAAATGCACTGTTCCATTTTGCCCACGCACATGTTCAACCGCTTTTTTTAACACAGGCAGCTCATAGAACTCGCCTGATTCAATCGACAGATTGATGCGCGGCAAGCTCTGATAAAAAATACGACCAGCTCCAATCGTCAGGTGACCAACTTCTGAGTTCCCCATCTCACCCCAAGACAAACCAACGGCTGGACCATTCGCTTGGACCGTCATCGACGGATAACGCGAGATCAGCCGGTGTAAAACCGGCATATTTGACTCCGCGATCGCGTTCCCAAGTCCGGCCGGAGCAATCCCGAATCCGTCGAGAATCAGCAAAAT
>CAYUCP010000087.1:0-2661 GCA_964443315.1 uncultured Gammaproteobacteria bacterium | reverse complement strand
GACAGATGAAGGTGCTAATGGAAATGTTCAATTTGGATCGAAAGAAACAGCAAATCCTCCGACACTGTATATTACTACGAACTAACTAATTTCCCACTACGCATATCACTAATTATAGTTCCTAATAGCTAAAAATCATTTATACCAAGGAGGGATTCGAAATGGCAATTTAATTTGAATAACAATGTATAATTAGAAAGTGATAGCATATTCATTTACTACCTCATTTACCGTGAATGCACCTGGTAAGGATGTCTGGGAGATTCTTCTCAATTTTCCTGCGTGGAAATCGTGGTGGCCGGGGGTTAGGAAAATGAGTGTGAGTAATCATACTGCGCCTCCTACACTTCATGTGGCAATCGGGTATCCGTTTTATAGTCTGAATTTAGCACTGAAGATAACCGATATTGAGATTGGGAAACGGATCGTTTTTACAACCAGCGGTGATTTGATCGGAAATGGGATGTTCACACTCACCGAAGAAAAAAACGGCACATTTGTGGCATTTGATTGGAACGTCGCAACTCCAAAACTCTGGATGAATATCGTCGCATCGTTCGCTAAACCAGTATTTGCATTTTCCCATAACCTCGTCATGCATTGGTTCGTTCGCGGTCTAGCAAACAAACTTAACGCTCCAATTACCAAAGTACATTACCATATAAATAATCCACCCCTTACTAAACCACAGATGGTAAAAAACTAAAAAGAAAAAGAGTATACTAGGCATATGCAGAAGAAGCTCGCACATCATAAACAAAACCTTCGTGCGCTCTTTCTAAGCATATTGATCATCGGCATCTTCTGTACATTCATCGCACTCGTACTCGGCTATCAACTCGCACACAGAATAGAACACCGACCATTTCCCATCCCTCGTGAGACCAATGTAAACCTTATCCAAAGCTGGATGACACTTCGCTATATTTCACACACCTACAAAGTACCTGAGGAAGAACTTCAAAAGAAACTCTCGCTGGAAAATATCGACACATCTCGCCTATCAATTGCAAAAATCAGTAAACAGACGAATCAATCTACTGATACATTAATCACCAAAATAAAAACAGTCATAAAGGAGTTTCAAACTTCTCATCCTCGCCCACAAATCCGTACATTTGAATGACACAATTACTGAGTTTTCTTCTATCACTTATTCTACAATTTGGCTACCCGATCATAATCGCTGTAGTATTCTTAGGTGAATTAGGTATCCCTCTTCCTGTCTCAACCCTCCTTCTCGCAGCTGGATCGTTTACGGTTGATGGGACACTGAACATGTATATTCTTCTCCCACTCGTTGCTATAACTGCAATTATCGGAGATAGCATCGGATATATAATTGGAAAACAATTTGGAGAAACGTTTGTTACGTATTATTTCCGCAAAAGTGGTCTGACACCAAAACGAATTGAGCGTATAGAAAACCTCTTTCGGAGATGGGGCATGATACTTATTTTCTTAAGCCGGTTTGTTCTCACACCGTTATGTATCCCCATAAATCTGTTCGCTGGCATGAGCGAATTCCCATTCTGGCGATTTTTTGCCATGGTCGTAATCGGGGAAATTATCTGGGCGAGTACCTATCTCTATCTAGGATATGTTTTTGGTGTAAACTGGATGGCCGTCAGTAGCTATATCGGAAATACCCCATGGATTATCGTTCTCCTTATAGTTGGAATCACCTCACTTTTCATCGCCGCAAAAATCAAAAAGAAACGAAAATAAACTCTTTCGAATGTCTTGACAAATTGGAAAACAAGAGTATAGTTAGTGTATGAATAACACTAAGATACTCTCTACCGAAACACTGCCTCGAAATTTGGAAGAATTACAAAAACCAGCAATTTCTATTCAGGTACTTATCTTTTCGATAAAAAATAACGAGCTAACTGTCGCACTCATCAAACGGCCGCGTGAACCTTTTTTAAATTTCTGGAGTATTCCTGGAGATATGATTGAAGAGAAAGATCCACTCGAAGCTGCCGCACGAAGTATTCTCTTTCGAAAAACAGGCATTCATGATGTGTATTTGGAGCAGCTCTATACATTTGGTGATGTTAATCGAGATCCACGAGGACGAGTCATAACTATCGCATACTTTGCTTTAATTCCTCACGACAGTATCGATTTAGCAAAAGCCCCTCCTACGCTTAAGGCATCCTGGATAAATGTCGATTCCCTCCCTACCCTAGCGTTTGACCATAACAAAATCATCCGCTACGCAGTAGAGAGAATTAAAGCAAAGCTTCTCTACAGCGATATCGCAAAATCACTCCTTCCTGAGAAATTCAGACTCACACAACTGCAAAAAGTATATGAAGTTATTCTTAAAACGTCTCTCGATAAACGAAATTTCCGCAAAAAAATGCTTTCACTCAATATTATCGAACCAACAGATGATACCTATGTAGGTGGAAGTCATAGACCAGCAAGGTTATTTCGATTTTGTACGAAAGAAATCGTGATTTTTGAGTGATTTTTTTTTGGAAATGAGTTAGTGTACTAAATACAATAACAAAGATAGCAATAGTTGCTTAAAATTAAGCCTTATAGTAAAATCTATCGGCCTATTTCTAGCCAGGCAAATGCGAAGACGTATTTGTTTGTCTAGAAGTACTAGACAACGTACTTGCTGAGAGGTTGGCGAATGCTCGCCTA
>CAYUCP010000086.1:0-2683 GCA_964443315.1 uncultured Gammaproteobacteria bacterium | reverse complement strand
TGGATATGGTCCTATGCCAGCGGAGCGTCTTCGGGCGCTCGCTGAGCGACAAAGTGCTCCCGGCGAACGAATGACGCTCATTCCTCCAACTCCGGAAAAAGTAGCAGCGGCTAGTGCGGCGTTAGGTGAGCAGACGAAGCAGGCGGAGGGAGCTTTGGTGAAGACGTTGACGGGAAACGGCGAGTCTAAAGAGGCCGCTGTAGCGAAGGCGAAAGCGAATCAGATCCCGATGATGGCGATGTTTGCTGGTCGCTGGCATACCGAAGAAACGGGTGCGGCTCTTCAGAAGATTGACCGTGTAGCTAAACCGGCTGAAGTATCCGTTGATGCGCTCAGGAATACCCCAAAAGACACCCCTCTAACGTGGCAAGGGGTAAAAGACGCCGCAAGCTTTTTAGGAAAGTGCGCCAAAGTTGGTGTGGGAGCGTATCTTGGGGCGGGAGTCGTTAATATGATCGGCGTAGGTGCAGCCCTCACGGTTGGAAAATACTATGCGATGGCTGTCGGTGTAGAAGCGGTCTATCGCACGGGCCAGGCAAGATGGAATAAGAAGCCGGTAAAAGGGTCTTTGCCAGGCACAGAATGGGCTGCGAACAAATTGAATACATTCCTCGACAGTCCTAGAAAAACGATCGGAGAGGCTTTGGTGAAGGTAGGATTATTAACATCAGAGGCAGAAAAAGCCGCACAACAGAAGCGCACGTCACGCGTTGCGGAATTGGCGACGGCTGCGGGAAAGCCAGAAGTGGTAGCACAAGTGCAGAAACTTGATGCGGAACGTGTTAGTCTGGTGACGACCTTGGACCAAGGTGTAGGACGAATGCCGCCTCATGTAGATGATTCGATCGATACACCCGATCCGCTTAGCACGACGGTTGATTTTGGAGGGGTCCCTCAGATACCGACGTTTGATGAAGTTCCAAGCGGTGTTACCAGGACAATAGATGTTCCAGAACGTGTTATTAGAGAGAAGATTGGGGCGATTCAAGCAGAATCAGTAAATGTAAAAGCCCTGGACGGACGCACGGTCTATGCAGGAATTGAGTTGAGCGCAGATCCAACGCTGGAGGATCCGAACGCGCGCCAACGTGATAACAATATACAGAAAATTGCAGTCGGTGGAATTGAAGCAGCCTATGAAGTTCTTCCGAGTATGAAGAAAGAAGTCACAGCCCTTGATCAAGAATTTGTGATAGACACGGACCCTGATGCAGATAAACTGAGTGATCATTTGAGCGCTGTTGCAGACGAGGCAGCATCATTGCGCCTCTTGGCGAAAAGTATTGCTGATCGAGAAGCGGTTAGTGTGTTGGATATAAACTTGCCGCAGGATAAAGAAAGCTTTGCTGGTCGTGCTGGAACTATAGAGTATGCAACCTTTGACCCAGAAGCGTGGGCGCTTGGCCGCCTAAAGAGCTTGGGCGAAGACGGTCCATTAGCCGGCGTGCAGAATGCAAAAGGTGAAGCAATAGTGAGCAGCGCGCCCGTCAAGGCGATGCTGACTCGTTTGGTGAATACGGTCGTCATGGCGCAAAAACTCACCGCTGGCTAATTGAGTTGTCTGAACTTTTCTCTCTATGTCTGATTTTCTAGAAAAACTTCAAGCTTCTTCTCTGTCTGCAGAGGCAAAAGCTTCACTCAAGAAGTTATACGAAGCCGTAGGAAATACTCCAGCGCTGCGTGAGGCGGTTTCTCAAGCCTTTCAAGCTCAAATTGAGCAGTCTGCTCAAGATGCTGGTATAAATCTCGCCGACGATCCCGGTCTTGCACGGATTGCGCAGGACTACGAGCAAGATCTAGCGGTACTCACAGCCTCTTTTCAGGCCACCGTTGAAGACCAGGTCGCGAAAACTCAGACAGCCATTCATGGCCTTCAGCCAGAATTGGACGAAGCCATGGCGGCAAAGATTCGAGCCGACCTTTCCTAAAACAAAAACGCCTTCTCTAGAGGGCGTTTTTGTTTTGCCTCCTTAATTATTGTTTCTTCTTATCCAACGCTTCTAACCGCAGCTTCTTGAAGATGAAGTACACAACGGCCGCGATGATCAGGAAGTCAATGAAGTTGGCCAAGAAATTCCCGTAGGTAATCGGCCCAAGGCGGAGCGCTTTCAGCCCATCGGTTTTTCCGAACACGAGTCCGATCAACGGTTGAATCAGATCTTGGACAAGCGAGCTCACAACCTTGCTGACGGCTCCTCCCAGTACAAAGGCGATCGCAAGACCGATGACTCCTTGCTGACGGATGAAGTCGACGAATTCTGCGCCTCGTTCTTTCAGCTTTAGTTGCATACGACGAAAGCCTACAGGAATCTGACCGAAAAATCGAGCAGACAGGAGAAAACAAAAACACCTCGGGTACCTGAGGTGTTTTTGAGTGTAGGGGATTAACCCTTCACGATCTTTTCGAACACGTTTGGATGGGTTGCTGCGAGCTGCGAGAGAACTTTGCGGTCGAGCGCGATATTGCGCTTCTTCAAATTACCCATGACCTTCGAATAGCTGAGACCCATGGCTTTCACAGCCGCGCTAATGCGGATCTGCATCAACCCACGATTGTCACGCTTCTTGAGTTTGCGGTCGCGGTAGGCGTTCCAGCCAGACTTGGTGGCAGCAACCTTGGCGAGGGTGATGCGGTTCTTGCGACCCCACATCATGCCCTTGGTACGGGCCAAAATATTCTTGC
>CAYUCP010000085.1:0-2713 GCA_964443315.1 uncultured Gammaproteobacteria bacterium | reverse complement strand
TCTGCTCCTCCTCCTGTGAAGAGCCAATCCCCCATATGAGAACTCCGCTGGAAGAGCGACCCGTCCATCACGAAGTTATTGATCCACATCAACGGATCTTCTTCGTAGAACCCAGCGAGCGAAAGCAAAGACTCATCAACCAACGCATAGGCAACTTTCACATCCGTGAGTGGCAATTGAGTTGCTCCTGGTTTCACTTGAAAGCGAAGAGTCGCTTTTTCACCTGGACGATAGGTCGGTTTGTCACTCGCTACCTGCACGTCGAGCGTACGGTCGTCCTTATCCAAGAAAACAACGGCATCTGAGGTGTAGAAGCGTCGGTTTGTGAACGTCACGCCGCGAATCGACGCATTTGGGATGTAGGAATCAACAAACGTTGTTTCCCAAGAAGCGGACGGTAAGCGTACAACCTGCTTAATGCCACGTGATAAGGTCATGAACAGCACACCTGGACCTTCGGACGCGTTATAGGTCGTTGTTCCCATCTGGAAGGTTGGTTTCAAGATCTCACCTGGATGAACATCGCGGTCATCACCCTTCCCTTCTAAAATGAGATGCGGTGATACATCATTCATTCCATCTTGAGCGTACCAGCCACGGGCAATCGAGGTCGTGAAGCGCGAGAAACGAGCTGTTCCGTCTTCGCCTTGTACCGATACTTCGTAGAAATCCCGATCAGCAGAAAGTGGGAAGCGGTGCGTCGCACGACCATTCCCGTCTGTCTGAACAGTGAACTCGACGGGTGGGTCCTGACGGCGCTCGTATCGATAATACGGAACCACTCGCTTCTCGATGGCGTCATACCACACACCATCTTGAATCTTTTCGTAGCGAACACCCACCACCTGACCACGTAACGTACGGCCAGACCAGGCAGCGCCGGTCTCCTCCAACTCTTTGTTCAGGTCACGACGATACGTCTGCAAGGTGAGATCGGCCTGCTCAGCTACTTCCTTCATTTCACCACGTAGATCAAGCTCCGAACCGATCACATCGATCATTGCCGAACCAAGGATCTGTGCTTCTTCCCCTTCGACTGGATAAATCGAGAGCATGAGCTGCTCGGTATTGCGACACGGGTCTGCCAAGCGCTCGCTACAGCTTACCGCCATTGCCTTTACTGGCAGTGTAAGACGCCCCTGGTCATCCAACGTCACTTCTTGGTCCGGGAGCGTGACATCACCCTGAGACACACGAACACGGAGTCGCGCGTTTGGTAGAGCCGCACCATTAAAGAATGAGGCCTGGATCTGAGCCTGAGTTTCTTGGCCCGCAAACAAGCGCTTCGCGGAAACATTCACCGAGAGGTAATAGGCTGGCTTCGCAAAGGTACGAATTTCAACGTAGCGAGACGTCACAAGCTGTCCATCACGAAGCAAATCTAACTGATAGAACCCTGGTGTGATATTCGTCCAAGAGAGGGTAGCCTCGTAGCGACCGGCCGCATCTAGCGATAATGGAGCAGACGCGTAGATCCGATCACGACCATTCACCAAATCTTCAATGTAGGACGTTTTTGTAAGGCGAAGTTCTGCCTGACCAACCGGCTTTGTTCGATCACGGTCCTGAATGATCCCGGTAACATGCATTTCATCACTCGTACGGTAGAGTGGACGATCTGGATACGTGTAGCCCCATGTTTCTTGATGCGCTGGAGCGAATCGATCGAAGGGGCTTAAGCCGCTGGATGGACCAACGACCGCCAACGCACGCACAGGACCACTCGCGTCACCCAAGCGAAGGATGGAAACCTGTGGCTCAGGGAAGGTAGTCGTTGCTTTCAAGAAAGCGGGCGTTGGAAGACGTGCCAAGCCTGAAGCATCTGTTGTCACCGCCGAGCCGTCGAGACGAACGGGCAAATTCGATAGCACCTGCTTCGTGTCGGCATTGACCGCCCAGACAACGACCTGGTCCGCGTCAGCCACAACATACGAAGCCACGTTCGTCACCTGAATAAACATCCAGGTTTCGATGCCAGAGGCATTCAAACGTAAGACATACCAACCTTGCTCGGTGAACTTCGGCAAAGTGACCATCTCGCTATCGCGCTCCGAAGGACGAGAGATAGGAAGATCTACTTTAAAGGCTTCATTTTTGGCAACGTCGGTGTAGTCCTTCAAACGATCAACCGATCCAAAGGCGAAGCTATAGGGCAAACGCTTTTCCAAGAACTGCACAGCTTCGTCTTCCGTTAAGCGATACCCTGTCACGGACAGCTTGGTTGCCGCCGAGGCTAAGCCAGGACTACGTGATACCTGAATCGAAACTGTATCGCCGACATAGGCTTCTTGGAATTCACTCATCGCTCGAATAAACGGCGCTTCGGCTGCATCACTCGATGCGGTACCCGTCTGGAACTGTAGGACGAGATCCGCTGGGAGGGTTAGCTGTTCGGCCGAAAGCCCCTGCTTTAGACGAACGGTATAGAACGTCGACGCAGCCCACGGCTTGGCTGGGATAAAGACAATGCGGCGACCATTCACCTGGAAGCGACCTTCCATCGCCGGCGAGATTTCAATACTCGTTGTGACATTGCTGAACCCCTGCGCATTCATGACGAGCTCAAGCGATGCATCCAACGGAACGTCGCTGGCATTGTTGGCCGGCAAGCTCGACACAAGCTCAAGCTGATTTGTTGTCTGCAACGCCCAAGAATATTCGCGAGGCGTTACATCTTCTGTGGAAGATGTTGCTTTATTCTGGATAGCCGCCG
>CAYUCP010000084.1:0-2737 GCA_964443315.1 uncultured Gammaproteobacteria bacterium | reverse complement strand
CGCACCGGCGGAATCTCCCGTGACGGAAGGGACCTGGCCTGGCAACGGGTGGCAGCCCACCAAAGCCTTGGACACTGCGTGTGCGCACAGTGGAGTTTGCCCGCGCGCGCCGCCATGGGCGAACACCACGGTGAGGCACAACGTGTTGTGCAATGGGCTTGCGGCCCTGGCCAACATGTGTGGGATCCCTGCCGTGACGCATGACCGGCCGATCGGAGGCGGCTTCGGGACGCGGCCGGCGGACATCTTCGTGCCGGCGGGAGTCGGAGCGCCGCGCCCGCTGGCTCTAGATGTGACGGTCGTTACTTGCTCCGGGACCGGGGGCCTGAACGCGGCGGTGCTGAGGAAGGAGACCAAGTACAGCACTGCCCTGCGTCACAACCCGTCCTTGGAGTTTGTTGTTTGGGGTGCCACTGAGTCCGGGTGGGTGTCGCGTGGAGTGGACGAGGTCCTGAAGAGATGGTCTAGGTCCTTGGCCGCGCGGGGCGACTGCTTGGTCGGGGACCCCCTCTCAGCCGTTCGGGCGGCCGCTGCTGCGTGCTTCGCGGTCGCTTGGATGTTCCAGGTTGCAGGGTGGGCGCCGTTGGACGCGTCGGGCGTTCGCGTGCCTACGCGGGCTGCTCACCGTGCGGTTGCAGCCATAAGGGCTGTTGCGCCGGTCCAGCTGGCACGAAATGATGGAGCGCCACAGGGCGCGAGGTGTGATGCCACGGCGTCGGCCCCTGGGTTCGGCGCCTCGGTCGGCATGTCAGCCACATCTGGCGTTTTGGTTGCTGGCGGGTTGCCTCAGGCGTCCGCGCAGCGACACGTGCCTGGTGGGTCCCCGCCTTTGCGGGCGCGCCCGCTGGTGGTAGCGTCAGGCCCCATTGGGGTATCGAATGTCGGGGGGTTGTCGCCACTGGTGACTGCCCTTCGATCTATGTCTAGCGGATCTCGGTTCGCTCCTCAGGCTCCGTCCGCCATTGAGCATGGAGGGTGCCACCGTTCCGGCAGCGGGCCGGGGCGTGGACCGCCGGCTTAGTCGGCTGTCTGTACGGGCTTATTGATGATGATGATGGGCCTCCTGTAGGGTTCGGTCCAGGGCCTTGCGGAGGGCGTCGCGGTCGTCCGCCGCGCCGGTGACCCAGGCTCGTTGCTGGAGCGGGGCTACGTCGCGGACGTGGTGGGCAAGGAGAGCTGGGCTCTGTACGCCCAGGCCTCCCATCGTGAGGGGGAGTCCAGCCAGGACAAGGCTCAGGCCACTCTGGTACGGGGCTGCGATGCCGAGCACCCCTTTGGCAAGCGCGTCTCTGTTCGCTCGCTCTAGGGTGATCAGCAGGTCATCGGGGAAGTCGAGGGGGTAGTGCTGGAAGAGATACCTCACCTTCTGCCACGTGCCCGCCATGGCTATGGCGTTGAGTGAGTGCTGGGGGTCGATGAAGGAGCCGGTGTGGGGGGCAGCCTCGGCGATGGAGCGCACCTTCGCGGCGAGGGCGTCGCCCACCGCTGGAGACCAGCGGCCCGTGACGTCAACGGGCACTCCGAGGATCTCGGCAATCTGCTGGGGAGGGACGGTGAGGTGCTGGGTGAGGTTCAGGTGCGGCGCGTGGGACGGGGCGAGAAGGCGCTGCTTGGAGGGGTTCGCGGAGGGGCTGAGCGAGATTTCGGCTAGTGCCGTCAGGAGTGAGCGAGCCATGGCCTCGAGGGTGCCCACGTCCGGGCCCACTAGCAGGAGGTCGTCCGCGAAGGCTCCCAGCGCCTTCTGGGGGAAGTTGGTCGGGTCTTCGAGCGGGGCTAGCGGCTTGACGTCTCGCAGGGCCAGGTGTGCCGGGTTGGAGAGGGCCGCGTCGAGGTGCATCGTCTGGACTATGGCGTAGATGTGCGAGCCAAAAGGGCACCCCTGGATGACGCCCTGCGAGGCCACTATCGGCTCGCTGGTGGTGCCAGACGCCGGCATCATGCGGACGGGGGCTCCGTACATGGCCCGGGCCGGCTTGAGGCCGGGGAGGGGTGCGTTGGGGGCGCCAATCCATTGAGGCAGGGAGTCCAGGGCTTCGATCACCGCTCGCCGGGAGAGGGTGTTGAAGGCGTTACGCATGTCCAGGGCGAGGACGGAGCGGCCCTGCTGGAGGGCCTGCCGGACCGCCAGCACGAGGCGGTTGGTGCCGTCCGGCGCGGTGACGTACTGGCCGCGGGAGAGGAGGGCGTCCGCCGTGACGGTTGTCAGGGCCCTGTTGGCGAGCGAATGGGCTACCCGGACCAGTATGCCTTGGGCGCCGATGGGCCGGACTGTGCCGTCGGGCTTCGGAATGGGCCACAGAACAGCCTCGTAGGTGTGGCTGGAAGCGCGGGCATCGCAGAGAGCGTCAAGGACGTCGGCAAGGGCAGTGGTGATCCCGGTGTTGTTGCAGGTGATGGCCGCGTCAAGATGCTCCGCGCGCAGTCCCGAGGGGCCCGGGGTGCTGAGAGCAGATATGGACGCCAGGGCGCTCACGCACTTCGCGGTCCAGGCCTTCCGCTCGGCGAGGAGAGCGTCCGCTGGGGAAGCATCCCGGTCGTCGGCGCGCCTCGAGGTGGTCCCGAGGTGAGCCCGGGTGTTGGACAGGGGGGCCCAGTATAGCCGCTCACCGGCTTGGCTTGATGCTCGGGTCGCTGCCGGTGCGGGGGCGGGGGGGGCGGGGCGGCGCCGGCGGGCGGGCGGGCGCTGGGCGGGGTATTTGGGGAGGGCGTCGTGCTCGACACCCTGCGCGTGGAAAGG
>CAYUCP010000083.1:0-2739 GCA_964443315.1 uncultured Gammaproteobacteria bacterium | reverse complement strand
CGGTCTGAACGATGACAGGGTATTGCTCCCGGTCACCGAACAGCCCGATCGCCGCGCCGTCGAAGAACGACGCGATGCGTGCACTCCGCGTCCAGTTGAACCAGCCGACCAGGCGGTTAATGTCCTGGTACGGACGCGTGACGCTCACGAGCCGCTCCGTGCCGGCCTCGAGGCCCAGGTCCACCCCCTTCACACGCCAGACGTACATGACGTCGAACTGCTCGGGCAGCTCATCGCCAAGGTTGTCGATATGGAAGGGGTTCTGGGTCGGACGCTCAGGGTCGTGGTAGAGGTGGTAGCCCCACCAACGACCGCCACGCCGACCGAGGAGGAGGAGCACGTGGGAGTTCCACGTCCCGCCAGCCGCGAGGATCTCTCGATCGCTCTGCGTCTCACGGTAGTGGTAGCCCACGATGTAGATCCCGTTCGCCGTGAGCGTCGAGCCTTGGCCGACGGTTCCGACGATCTGGGAGAGCCACACGCGCCGGTCGTGCCCGCGACGCTCGACGATACGCCCATCCTCCACGGCGAAGTCGCCGGGGTAGGTACGCAGTCGGTCGTAGACCGTCTCGAGCGCCGACGCGTTCGCCTGAGCGAAGCGCCAGGCGTCGGCGGTCACGAGGAGCGGCTGTCCACCCACCAGGAAGTTCACGGCCTGCGACACCGCCGCCGAACAGGCGACGTTGTCGACCATGGACTCCGGGAGGAAGGACGGGACCCGGTTGGGATCGCGACTCTCGATCAGTCCGTTCAGGAGACCGCGGATGGCCGCGGGGCTCCGACGGGGCTCTGAGGTCACCTTCGCCGCCCACTCGGTGGTGAGGGCGGAACGGTCGGCCCGGTAGCTCACGAAGAGCCCGATACCGACGAGTGCGAGCATGGCGACCAGCGCAAGCGCGACCGCCATCTTCCAGCTAGGGAGCTTGTATCCCTTCCGCCGGAAGCGCCTCCGAACCTTTATAAACCAGATCGGTTGGTACATCGCGCTCCTTCCATCAGCCTATCACAGACTCAGGTTGTTTAGTCGCCAAAAGCGACTAGGCATTATGCTAGAAAAAGCCAAGAAAGTCAACTTTTCTGAATAAAAATACCCACCTTCCATAAGGAAAGTGGGTATTTTTACATTCTTTCTACCTCACCTGAATGATTACTTGGTTATCCCCTTCCACTGATTCCGCCACAACTCCAGTCACATCAAGGATTCCAATGAAGTACGCTGGATGAACAATAACCGGCAGATTTGGAATAGATACCGTGATTACACGAGTCGCCCCTGGTGCAATCGAACCGATACGCTGCGTTTTCAAGGTCACATCTCGAGATTCGAGCATTGCATTGCTGGAAAGAACTGTCTTAAACTGACTGACCCCTGCCGATTTCGTGCCTGTATTTTTCACTTCGAATCTTCCCAGAAACGAACAACGTTCAATACCTCGCACCATGCGACATGTTTGAGCCGCCGAAACCCAACGACCAGCTAGGTTTGGTTGAGGGCCAGGCGTAACTGTCACGCGAACTTCAGATTGGTTATTACCTGTATTGATGTCTGCAGTGTTTGCCATCACGGTTCCACGAACCACGAAGGCGCCTACAGTTCGAGGACGATATGTAACCGTGAACGCTATCACTCCGCCACTGCGCAAGTCATCAAGATCGCAACGAACCGAGCGCTCATTCGTGCTACAGCCCCCCTGACTCGTGCGTGTGACCGAAACGACCGTGGTGTTGGCTGGCGTTGGAATTTCCGCGATTACATTTTCCGCGATGGCCGGTCCGTCGTTTTTGATGGTGACTCGGTAGGCAACCGTTTGGCCAAGCGCGAAGCTCGGATATGGCGTCGCAAAAAGTGTGATCCCAAGGTCAGCGCGGCTAGGAGTAGGAGCAGGACTAGGAGCGGGAGCGGGTGTTGGCGTAGGAGTTGGCTCAGGCCTGGGCGTTGGTGTAGGGGCTGGAGCTGGCGTAGGAGTTGGGGTCGGGGTCGGGGTTGGCGTAGGGGCCGGAGTTACCGCTCCAGCACCCAACACATACGCGCCAACCACGTTACCGCTTGTACGCGCGGCACCTGAACGATCCGTCACAACACCATTCAACAATTCGCCTGTTGGGATGGCGCTCGCCGGCTTATCACCACCTGCAAAGGATGGGATCGCGATGGCGGCCAAACCGCTTCCATCCGCTAAGCGGAAGTCACCCTGAGCCGCATTCATGAAGCGAACTTGAACCGTATTGAACTGGTTATCACGACGAAGCTGCGTTGGGTTACAGGTTGGACGCGACGGAGAACACCCCGTGCTATCCCCCACACCAATATCATCCGAAGAGTCTACAATAACATTCCCTTTGAATTGGAGATTATCATCTGCATACAACGTTCCTGTGAGCCCAGAACCGGCACGTGCGACACGAGGAGCAGCCACCTGAATCAGGTATGGAGCTGACGTTCCGCTCGGGTTCACGAACAAGTTGTTGTAGACAAAAACGTTCTTGTTTGGAATTGGACTCTCTTCCGCATCCGACGAGCCCCACGCGCCCAAGGTTTTGATTGCAGGACAATTCACACGATCATCGCCTGGGTCACAGGCACGACCACCGAAGTTCGCCTCGAACACATGATCCGCACGACCGCCGGCCGCACCAATGCCAATGCGGTAGAGCGTATTGTGCGCCATGAGGATGTTGTAACCACCGTTCACACCCATTCCAGCTGTTCCAGTGTCATGGATCACATTATTCACGAAT
>CAYUCP010000082.1:0-2742 GCA_964443315.1 uncultured Gammaproteobacteria bacterium | reverse complement strand
CGTACTTCGCTACCGACGCGGAAGCGGCGCAGCAGCCCGCCGAGGAAACCGGCGACACCAGCGCCGGCACCTGGTTGGATGCGCTGACGGACTGGATGCCCGATATGTCCATCGGCTCGCGCGCCCAGCGCAACAACAACCCCGGCAACATCCGCCACGGGAACAACTGGCAGGGGGAAGTAGCCGGCTCTGATGCCGCCTTCGAATCGTTCGCCACCCCGGCCGATGGCTTCCGCGCCCTCGCCAAAGTGCTGCGCAAATATCAAACCATCCACGGCCTGCGCACCGTCCGCTCCATCATCACCCGCTATGCTCCCCGCTCAGAAAATGATACGGCTGCCTATGTGGCTTCAGTCGCTGCTGCTATGGGCGTTTCGCCTGACCAGCAAATCGACCTAAACAACGACGCCACGCTTGCCGCCATGATGCGCGCCATTGCCACGCACGAGGATCGCCGCGCAGTATGGGCCGACGCCGATCTTTACGCCGGAGTCGCGCTCGCATGAGAATCCCCGCCGCCCTCGAATCGCAAGCCGTCCTAATCGGCCTGGGCGTGTTCGCCGTGCTGATCTTCGCCGCCAATTCCCGCAGCATCACCGCCGGCGCTGTCACCGGTGCCGCTGAGGCAATTGCCGGAGTAGGGCAGGGCATCGCCGACGCCGTCAACGCCGGCATCAACGCCGTCACCCCCAAGACCCCGGAAGGGCGCACCCGCACCCTGGGCGAATGGATCTGGGACGTTACGCACCCGACCGACGCCGCCGGCATCGAATACGGCATCGACCTCGACGGCAACCCGCTGCCGCCGCCCGGCGCGCTGTACTGACATGCTGCGCGCCATGCTTATTGTCTGTCTGGCCGGCTTCGGTATCGCCGCCGCGCTGTTCCTCGGAAGCCTCTGACATGGCCGCGCTCGCCGCCGTTCGCCCCTGTTCAGCATGCCCTGGCTGATCGGCATTGGCCTCGCCGCCGCGCTGCTGATCGGCAACGCCCGCGCCGGCCTGTTCGATCCCGTCGTCAACGGCGAATACCGCAAGGAAACCGTTATCGTGCGCTGGATCGAAACCGAAAACATCGCCCAGTTCTGTGGCCCTCGCGCCCTGGCCTGCGCCATCCCCGGCGATCTGTGCCTGATCTACACCTACCCAAACCCGTCATTCGACAGCCTGGGGCATGAAATGCTTCACTGTTTCAAAGGAAGGTGGCACCCATGAACCCGCTGCAATTCATTTTCGGCCTTTTGACCGGCAAGGCCGGCGAATCCATCGGCGGTGCCGTCTCGACCGCCGCCCAGGTCGCCGCCGTCATGGCCGCCGTCGCCCCTGTGGGTCTCTGGCTGGCCGGGCATAAGGACGAAACATTTATCACCCTCACCTACGGCGATCTCGCATTCTGGTGCGCCATCATCGGCGCGCAGGTGCTGCTGGTCGTCCGTCTGGTGCATCGAGCACCGCCGCCATGAATGAGCTGCTGGTCGCGCTGCTTTCCGGCGCTGCAACGGGCCTCGTCACCTGGGGCGGCATGCGCATCGAAATCCGCTACATGCGCCGCGACGTCGACCGCGCGCATTGGCGGCTGGATCAATTGCCGTGTGGCGGGCAATATCGCCGCTCAACCGACTGCCAAGGGGGAACCCATGTCGAAGCGTAAGCGCATGCCGGCGCGCGGCAAAAACGGCCGTTTCAAAAAACGGAAGTAGCCAGCAAGCGGCTACAGGGGAACCCGGCTCACAAGGCCGGGTTTTTCTTTGGCGGGATCGGTAAATCAGCGGGTGAAATGTCCGGCTGTTCTGGGTCAAGCTCCCGGCCGCACCAGGCGCAGCAGGCGTCCGGGATCGCCTTGTGCAAGTCGCCGCGACGCTTCGCCGCCCGGATTTTGTCAATTACCGAATATTGCCGGATGTACTCGCGCCGATGGGCCGAAAACCTAGGCAGGCGCGGCACCTTGTAAAGCCAGAGTGATACTTCCGAAAGCGTTACCGGGATTTCACCGAAAAGATCGACAGAACTTGACATTATTCCCCCTGATTATGAGAGGGGGGATTCAGCAGTATCGCACCGCCGGGCCGGGCCACAACAAGCGCCGCAGCGTGTTGACATAATGCCAATTCCCTAGAGTTTTATGCGCGGAAGTGTCCATGGTGGCGCCTGGCGTGGGCGGTATCACCGTCGCCGCCAGCAGGGCAGCAACCCGCAACCACCTCGACCGGCCGGCCTCCGTCTTTGCTCGCTCGGCTGCACAAAGCGCCATGACCTCGCCCGGCTCCCGGCCCAGTATTTCCGCGATCCGCGCCGCCGCGTCATCGTCAAAATTGCGTTTACCAGTGCGGTACATGCTGACCGTTCCAATCTTCCAGCCTAAGTACTTGGCAAGCTGGTAATCGGTTTCGCAGCTTGTCGCCGCCTTCGCTTCGTCAAGTAGCTTGATCGTGTTCCCCATGTTAGGCGGCAACAGGTTGCGCCTCGCTCGTTGCAAACTTCACCACCATCGGTTCCGGCACTTCGTAGCCCATCATCGACTCAAGCACATAGACCGGTCGCCCGTTTTTCTTTGCCAGTCGGTGCGCTTCGGCTACAGCTTCGGCCTCGATGAAGTGCTGCTTGTGCGGGGCCTGTCCGCCTTCTGCGAACACCATCCAAAATTTGTAGTGCGTCATATTCTGTCCTTTCAAAGTTCCCGCCTAACTCGGCGGTCAAGCGGGACGCTGCGCGATAAAGCCGCGCATCGCCCCTTACCTATGCG
>CAYUCP010000081.1:0-2761 GCA_964443315.1 uncultured Gammaproteobacteria bacterium | reverse complement strand
TTTGCAGAACAAAGCGGAAAAGCCGAAGTGTTTGAAACAGGTATTAAGGTCATCGACTTACTCGTTCCGTTTATTAAAGGAGGAAAGATCGCATTATTTGGTGGAGCTGGTGTAGGAAAAACGGTCATCATGCAGGAGCTCATTCATAATGTCGCGATGGCTCATGGCGGATACTCAGTATTTGCTGGAGTTGGTGAACGTACGCGTGAAGGAAATGATTTGATTCGCGAGATGCGCGAGTCTGGAGTGAGTGAAAAAGTCGCGATGGTATTTGGACAAATGAATGAACCACCAGGTGCTCGTATGCGAGTTGCGTTTTCTGGCTTGACCATGGCGGAAGCGTTCCGCGATCAAGGGAAAGACATCTTGATGTTTATTGATAACATTTTCCGCTTTACACAAGCGGGTGCGGAAGTGTCTGCGCTGTTAGGACGCCTTCCATCGGCGGTGGGATACCAGCCAACCTTGGCTACCGATATGGCACAGCTTCAGGAGCGTATTACATCCACCAAAAAAGGATCCATCACCTCTGTTCAAGCAGTCTACGTTCCTGCGGATGACTTAACAGACCCTGCGCCGGCCACAACGTTTGCTCATTTAGACGCAACGATTGTCTTGTCTCGTAAACAGGCATCGATGGGATTGTACCCGGCTGTTGACCCACTCGATTCGAGTTCAACGGCTCTGAAAGAGACAATAGTTGGAGCAGAACAGTATGAGGTTGCAACGGGTGTTCAGCGAGCACTGCAACGTTATAAAGAATTGCAGGATGTGATCGCGATTCTTGGAATGGATGAATTATCCGAGGCGGATAAGCAATTGGTTCATCGCGCGCGCAAGATTCAACGCTTTTTGACGCAAAACTTTTTTGTGGCCGAACAGTTTACGGGAACTCCTGGGCAGCTTGTATCACGTGCAGAGACGGTCAAAGGGTTCAAGGGGATTTTGGCGGGTGATTACGACCATATCCCTGAGCAGTACTTCTATATGGCCGGAACGATTGACGAGGTCTTACAACGGCATGCTGCGGCATCTGCTTCGTCCTAGTATATGCACGTCCGGGTTTTGACCCCAGAAGAAGAGGTTTTGCAAACGAGCGCAATAACGGTAACGCTTATTACGGAGCTTGGTGCAATACAGATCTTTCCAGGTCACGCGTCCCTGCATGGAGTGATAGAGCTGTCTCCGCTCCGCATTGAAGTCGATCAGCATACGGCTCTGGATTTTGTTGTCCGCAAAGGGTTTGTCTTCATTGATCAAGAGGCGGATGAGATCACTATTCAAGTCTATGCGTGCCAGAAGAAGGATGAGCTTACCCATGTGACGTTAAAAGAATATCTGGAGTTACTACTACGTCATCTAAAAAATCCCGAACAGTTAGGCGCATATCATTTGCGCTATCTTGAAGAAGAGCAGAAAACAGTTCAAAAGCAATACGATCTCTTAGAAGAAAAGAAGTAGATAAACACGTAAGACAATATTTGTTGGAATGAGACGTGAGAGATACTCTACGTGTATGCAAAACCACCGTATTTACTCAATGAGCTTCGCAAGTGTCTACCCTCTTTATATTGCAAAGGCTGAAAAGAAAGGACGCACCAAGGCCGAAGTCGACGAGATTATTCGTTGGTTGACGGGGTATACCAAAAAAGGACTGGAGACACAGATAAACAAGCAAACAACCTTTGAAGCATTTTTCACGAAGGCGCCTAAACTCAATCCAGCAAGAGCCTTGATAACGGGTGTTGTCTGTGGGGTTCGTTTGGAAGAGATTGAAGAACCGCTCATGCGTGAGATTCGCTATCTAGATAAACTGATTGATGAATTGGCTAAGGGAAGGCCGATGGAGAAGATTTTGCGAACCGCATAACCTTCTATGGACATCTCTTACAGCTATTCATGGATGGGTCGCGTGCTTGAGTATACGCTCACGGCGACTGAGCTGATCATTCGCGTGGGACAGACCGAGAGACGGGTAGCGCTGGATAGGGTAACGGCTGCGACGTACCTGAAACCGTTTGATGCCGCCTCGTATCGATCCGGTGGAAGATCTTCCTCGTTGAAACAGGTACTTGTGAAAAAGGCGATGGATGTGGTGGCGAATCAAGCCGCATCTCAGGCGACCTTGTTCCTTAGGATCCAGGAAGCGCCGTTTCGTATTCAAACGGTGATTGCGGATCCAGCAAATGCGGAAGGAGCAGTGTTTCTCGCTCGCTTAAAAGAGCGTTTTCGTTCGTGTTTAACCGCAGACGTGAGCTCCCTCTACGAAGCGTATCGTGTGCTCGGTGCGCCGATTCACCTTCGTGCCATTTTGTTGCTACCGAGAATGCTGATTTTGGGTGTATTGATTCTCGCGATCGTTGTCACCCTGGCTAGCCTACGTTAGAGGATAGCTTCTTTCTAAGGCAGAGCATCCTTGCTACTCTGGGCTTCTCTATGCGAGCAACCTATGGTGTATGACGTATTGATTATTGGGGGAGGAGCAAGTGGTTCGGCGTTGTTGCATGTCCTCGCAAACTACACGAATATTGGGCGTTTGGCGCTGGTTGAAAAGGAGGCGCTGGCTGGCCAGGTGAATAGTAAAGCCAGCAATAACAGCCAGACGCTGCATGTAGGGGATATTGAGACGAATTATTCGATCGAAAAAGTGAAAAGCGTCTACCCGGCAGCCATGATGGTAAAGCGGTATGCGGATGGCCTATCGGAAGAGCAACGAGCGCGCTTTTTGTTTCCGACTCAGAAGCTGGTGATTGGCGTTGGC
>CAYUCP010000080.1:0-2822 GCA_964443315.1 uncultured Gammaproteobacteria bacterium | reverse complement strand
GATGTTACCGGTCTTGCTCGTCTCAATGGCGGTGCATCTATTACAGGTGGCATCAATAACAATGCTGGAGGAATTACAAACACTGGAGCAATTAGTGGTGCTACTGATATTACTGCAAATGGTACAGTAACACTCTCTGCTTTCAATACGGCTGGTGTACTCGTAAATAGTAACACTGGCGTTATCGCATCAGTAGCACAGCTCTCAGCACTTCGAGGTGGTACAGGTATTGATGGTTCAGCTGCAGCTAACGGTACACTCCTTATTGGAAACGGCACTGGCTACTCACTTGCAACTATTACAGGTACCTCAAATCAAGTTGCTGTAACCAATGGCGCTGGCAGTATCACTCTTTCTCTCCCACAAGATATCGCTGCAACCTCTTCTCCAACCTTTGCAGCACTTAACCTGACAAATGCTACTAACCAACTTGTCCTTGGCAGTGGTAATACGCTAACTATCTCAAGTAACGCTCAGTCCTCTTCTCGAACCGCAACCATCCCAACTCTCTCGGGCTCAGATACGTTTGTGTTTGAGAACCAGGCACAAACGTTGACAAATAAAACCATCGGCTCAACCGGTCTTATCTTTGCTGGAGCTGGAACCGATATCACAACTGCAAGTAATGAAGATTTAACGCTCTCACCATCTGGAACAGGACAAATTATTTTAGGAAAAACCGTACAACTTCTCTCACTTCCGACAGCTGGTGCTAGTGGGAAAACACTTTGTCGTGATGATGCAACCAATCAAATCACCGAATGTCCAGCAAATGCATCAGGGGTTTCACTCCAACTCGCATATGATTCTGGTAACACAATTACCACGACAACTGGCCGTAATATTGATATTACGTTAGGTTCTGGTCTTCTCACCCAAACATCATTTAACCTTACCAATGCTGGAACAGGCTCAGCGTTTGTGATTAATGATACAAATGCAGCTGTTAATACTTCGCTTGCAATTCAGTCAAGTGGATCAGCTACCTTAACCATTAATGAAACAGGAAATCTTACAACCAGTGGGAATATTCTAACGACTGGAACTGGCAGTATCACGTCAGCTGGCACACTTACCGCTTCAAATGGATTAACCCAAACAACTGGAGCCATAAATCTTACCGCAACTTCTGGGTCAGTTAGCCTTGCTGGCCTCACCGGCGTAAGTATAGATAGTGGAGCAAATAATGTACTCATCACTGCTGGTAACTTCAATACCACAGCTACTGGTATTAATGGCACTGCTATTGGTACTGACGTTGCCTCAACTGGCAACTTTACCAATCTCGCATCAAGTGGTACAACCACGCTTTCAGCATTCAATACCGCTGGTGTTGTGATTAACAGTAATACCGGCTTACTTTCAACTGTTGCTCAGCTCTCAGCACTTCGAGGTGGTACAGGTATTGATGCTTCAGCTGCAGCTAATGGAACGCTTCTTATCGGCAACGGCACTGGCTATTCACTCGCAACTATTACTGGCACAGCTAATCAAGTGAACGTAACGAATGGTGCTGGCAGTATCACCCTCTCACTTCCTCAAGACATCGCTACTACCTCAAATGTCTCCTTCAGTAGACTTGCTTTGAATAATGGAATCAACCAATTATTCCTTGGCAATACTAATCCATTAACTATTAACTCCGCTACACAATCTGCTGCTTACACCGCTAGTATTCCTGCCCTATCAGGTAATGACACGTTTGTTTTTGCAAATCAAGCACAAACGCTTGCAAATAAAACTTTCAACGATGATTCAACCTTCTTCCAAAATACAACAGATCCAACAAAGCAAATTGTCTTTGATCTTTCACAAATCACCACAGGTACTACTCGAACGATTTCAATTCCTGATTATGATGGAACGATTTGTTTAACCACTGGAAATTGTGCTGGAAGTGGCGGCGTCGTTGGTGGTTCAGGTACACAAAATCGATTAACCAAATTCACCGTTACTGGTTCAAATATTGGTGATTCAAATCTTTCAGATAATGGCACCATTATCACCGCTCTCTCAGCTTTCAACATCGGTGATCAAACTGGTACTGATACACTCTCTGTGCTTCGAACAGCTGATGCAACTGGCGGTTCTCAGACACAAAACTCAAACCTCTTTACACTCCAAGGTGCATACTGGAATGGTTCAGCTTCTACAAACGTTGGATTTAGCCTTCAGAACAAAGTATTAACTACGTCTCCATCCTACGAATTAGCATTCCAAAATAATGCTGGAGTTGATGTTGCAACCCTTACTAATGCTGGTGACTTAACCCTTTCAGGTGCTCTCGCAGGTGCAACTGGTGTTACTTCTTCTGGAACCATTACCTTCTCAGGCTTAACCACAAATGGCATCGTATACACAACTGCTGGAGGCGTACTTAATTCAGAAGCACTCCTCTCTCCAGTTCGAGGCGGAACTGGTGTTGATGGCGCGACAGCAGCTAACGGTACCCTTCTTATCGGTAACGGAACAGGCTACACACTTGCAAATCTCACAGGAACTGCAAATCAAGTAAACGTAACTAATGGTGCTGGCAGTATCACCCTTTCTCTCCCTCAAGATATCGCTGCTATTTCTACTCCAACTTTCAATGCACTTAACCTTACCAATGGCCAAAATCAACTCATCTTGGGATCAGGCAACACAACGACCATCAACTCAGCTACAGCGTCTGCTGCTCGAATCGCAACCATCCCAGCCTTAACGAGTAACGATACCTTCGTTTTTGAAGCTCAATCTCAGACCTTAACAAATAAAACTATTGGTGCAACTGGCCTTACCTTCTCAAGTGCTACTGCTGATATCACGACTCTTAGTAACGG
>CAYUCP010000079.1:0-2851 GCA_964443315.1 uncultured Gammaproteobacteria bacterium | reverse complement strand
CCACCTTCTGCTTACGCAGGATACCGGCATCCGAAAGCTGATTAAGGTACTTAGCCGCCGTGATACGTGAAACCTCGAGTTCCTTTTCCACGAATTCGATCTTGGTATACGGATAGCGAAACAGGTTGTTGAGTAGGTCTTGGCTATAGATCTTCGGAAACCCATCACGGATGCGGTATTTCGTTTGCAGCATCAGATCTCTGAGTTGCTTCACGAGAGTGATGGCACTACGAGAGGTCACGGCGACACCCCGGAGCATATACATGCACCACTCTCCCCAACGACCCTCATCGCGCACAGCCTGCAGTAGTCGGTAATAATCCGATTTCGTCGTCGTGACATACCGACTCAGGTACAAGACCGGCATTTCTAAGAGTCTTTCCCGTTGCAAGATGAGAAGATTGAGGATCCTCCCTGTACGCCCATTACCATCGTAGAAAGGGTGAATACTCTCAAACTGATGGTGCGCAATCGCCATGCGCAGCAGAGGATCCAGCCCATCATCCGCATGGATGAACGTGACGAGGTTATCCATGAGGACAGCGATTTCAGCAGCATCCTGGGGCGGTGTATAGACCACCTGGCCTGTAGATTCATTCTTCAGCGCTGTCCCAGGGAGCTTACGTAGCCCAGCGTTGTTCTGCTCCAACTCCGCCTGGATAGATAACAATGTTCCCAATCGAATAAGACCAGAATCACGTACGGCCTCATATCCGATCCGTAGCGCAGCGACATAGTGGCGAACCTCCTTGGCAGCCGGAGAAACCGCCGCATCCGTCTGGGAGGCGAAAAGTTCGTCGTGGGTCGTGATGATACTCTCGATCTCCGAGCTATCCTTCGCTTCTTGGATACTGAGTGTGTCGAGCAGGATTGCCCGATTAGGGAGCGATTCACACAATCCCTTCAGCTCCGCCAAATAGCGATGAGCCTCACTCAGTGCCATCCATACCTCTCGGGTCTCGAGAGAGGACATATCCTGCAGCGGCAGCGGTGGGAGTGGGGACATACAAAGGAAGCGCTTATTTGTTTATCACGTGCTTCAGAACATGTAAAGGGAATGGGTCTTTTCTTTACATGAGAAATTTGAGATGGCTTAATAGAGCCGTTGAGAAAAATGGTCTACAGTGACCTCCAAGAAACAAACCCCAACAATGAAACGTTGTAGTTTTTGTAAGATCAACCCATCCCTCATCATCCTTTATGGCAACTAATCCTCCCAAAGGCTCAGGTCGTATCGGCGCTGTTCGCGATCGTGAACAAGTCTACAATCCACATAATGACCGTTGGACAAAGGTGGATAGCACCACTGGTCGCTTTCTGGATCAAAAGGCAGATGGTGACCCCTTCAAAGGAGTACGTAAAAATAAGTAAGTCCTACAACTCCCCATTGAACGCCTGGTGGAGGAGTGACTTCTTTAGCTCCTCCAGAGCAGCGATCTTCCGCTCATATATGGCGGTGAGGTGTTGGGTTTCCTCTTGAAGCAACTCAACATTCTCAACAATCTTGGCCTGTGTTTCGACGGACTTTGGAATCGGAATGGGAATCGAGTTCAGCGCCTTTTGGTTGAGCTTCGGCTGTGCTGCACCGGTGATGAAGCCGTCGAGTTTGATGCTTTCCAAATA
Source organism: uncultured Gammaproteobacteria bacterium (assembly GCA_964443315.1). Classification (GTDB taxonomy): domain Bacteria; phylum Patescibacteriota; class Patescibacteriia; order 2-12-FULL-60-25; family 2-12-FULL-60-25; genus JAGOTP01. Next base: position 1,228 of record CAYUCP010000079.1, on the reverse strand, counting down.
GAACTCGGCGAACCGCTGGGTCGCCATGTTCTCAAAGTGTAGAATGTGAGCATGGTTATTGACCCAGTATTTGCCAGATACTGAGAACGCGATGGGTGTCGATCTCGCCAGTAGATTCGCTCCATCTTCGGAGACCAGCAGATTGTCGCCTTCGAAGATGTAGTCGGCGACGTAATCGACGATGCCAGACGCGCCATAGTAGGGATATTCGCCACTGCTTCGAACGTTTTTGGTGATGGGGACGCGTTTGCTGTCTAGGTTGGTCGAAATCTTGTCGATCGTCGTTACCACCCACCCCGGGCCGCGCTGGGTGAAGACGGATTGGAGGTGGCTTTCGAAGAGGGCTCGGGCGTTTTGTAGGTTCTTTTCGGCGTTGGCTTTTGCTTTCGCAATACCCTCAAACGCTTCGTCCAGCAGGCCGACGATCCGCTGCTGTTCGGCCAGCGGGGGAATGGGGATCTTCAAGGCCTTGAGATGTGTGGTTGTGACAACCTGCTGTCCCGACGTGCCAGCAATTCCCGAATCGATCATCTCCTTGCCTACACTCGATTGAAGGAAGTTCTTTAAGAAGTAAGGGTTAACGAGATCGTGACTCGGGCGCAACAATCCCAGTGCTCTGGTGAAAATAAATCGCTTTCCATTGATCCCTTCAAACACGTTGCATTTGTTGATTGAGCCCTGTCCCACAATTGCTAAAAGAACGTCACCGAACTTGAGTTCAGAACGAAGGTGAGTGAAAAAGACATCTTCACTAATTCTGTCTGCCGAATGGTAATGGATTACGTCATCGTAAAGATCCTTGGTTTTTAGAACCCTAAAGTCGTCATGCGTGGCTTTGTCATACTTCGGGTTTGGACCTTGTGTGATCTTTTCACATACATCACCAAGTGTTTTTATCTGCCACCCTTTTTTCATAGGAGCTTCTTAATACCCACCAACAGCTTGGCACTCTCAGTGTCTAGTTGAGCAATTTCCTTCATGATTTCTTCAGGACTACAATGCACGATTTCACCAGCACCATTTGGGTTTTTCACAGAGAGATCAAAGGTCTTCTGATCGATATTTTTCACATCCACGCTCCAGCTCTTGGGTGAGTCGGTGAACCTTGTCTGTAACTTCACGAATTCCACGAGATCCTCGTCATTGAGGGGATTGGTTTTCCCCAGAGTCCGGCCTGGATCGAGCTGGTAGTACCATACCTTGTGGGTCTTCGTGCCTTTGTTAAAGA
>CAYUCP010000078.1:0-2992 GCA_964443315.1 uncultured Gammaproteobacteria bacterium | reverse complement strand
TTCTTTGTCAATATTCCTTTACATACAGCCAAAAAATGAAGCTCATCTCTTGACAAAATAACGAAATATTGTATACTACGGGGTTCATTTTACGCTGGCCCAGATCGTATCGGACCAGTTTTTTGAAACGCTGAAGACACAGAAAAGCCTCGAATCCTCGTTCGATCCGTGGTTTTTCTATGTCTTTCTCCCCACTCACCCGTTTGTTGACCCGTGTTCGCACCGCACGCCGTTCCCACGTCGTGGCCGTTGTGATCCTCGTCCTCGGAGCCGTCCTCGCGACGCCACTCTTCGCCAACCCCTCTGGTTGGACCTGGACTGACCGTTCCGGTGTCTTGCCACATCGCGATGGAACGAGCCTCGACTTGCTCGCCGCCAACGGCGGGAGCTGGCTCGCGTCTGATCACGAGCATTTGTACCAAGTGAACGGTGACAGCCTGAAAGATCTCACGGCTGCCGCTCGTCGCGCTGGTCTTACCACGATTTCCACGCTTTCGTCTGACGAACAGCGCTGGTTTGTTGGTGGCCGCACACTTGATGCGGGCACCCCACGTGCCTTCGTGACCGACGGTACCGAATTCACGGACGTCTCGAGCCTGTTTGCGCAGGGTCGTGGCGGCTTGGATGCCGTCGGTGTCCGTGGCACCTGGTATGGCCGTACGTTCACGAACGCTGGTCAGTATGAACCAGCTCGTTGGACGGCCTTTAGTTTCAATCCAAAAACACTTGAAAAAAACACCTTCCCAATTACGTCTGACCTGAGCAACATGGCTCCAGGTTGTTTCAAAGAAGTCACTGGCGTCCGTGTCTGTCTCGGTGAAAGCAAACTCGTCCGCGCTGGTGGTCAGTGGTTCATGATCGGTGGAAACGCCGAAGTTGTGAACGATCAAGGTAAAACCACACAGTTTGCGAAGGGTGGTATTTGGACGATCACGAACGACAACCGTTTGTTACCTGTTTCTGGTCTTCCAGCCTTCCGTTTTGTAAGCGGTATTTGGCAGGGTAAAGATCAGGTTCTTCTTGCAACGAGTGATGTCGTGAGCACGCCATTCTCCCCAGATCGCTACTGGATCTTTGATGGAGCAAGTCTCCGCGAAGTCTCTGAGGAAGCGCTCGGTGTTGGTCTCTTGTCCAACGATGCACGCGAAGTTCGTGCAGCTCATGCTGGTGAAACCTGGCTAATCACGCTCGGCAAGAATCTCATTCGTTTCGATGGTGAGCACATGACGAGCGAGAACAAGACGCGTGATTTCTTCACGGTCGTGAGCTCGAACGGTCAGGGTGTCTACTTACTCGGTGGGGCTGTTTCAACCCCAGATCAGTCGTTTGCGACCCAGCCTTTGACGGCGAAACTCGTTGAAGTCCGCGAAGACATGAATGTGCCTGTCACAACCCCAGCGAACCTCGTGTCTCGCTTGCGTGGTCCAAGCATCAAAGTCACGGCTGTTCCACGTAACAACGTGGTCGGCGATGGCAAGATCTACACCTTCCGCGTCACCGCCACCGATACTGATGGTGTCGCTAACACCTCGATCATCGTGAACGGAGCCAAGCTCAAAACCTGTAACACCAACGTCTGTGAATACACGCAGACCTACTACACGAACGGTCAGCCAACACGCTCGATCGAATTCATGGGTGGTGCCACCGACAAAGCTGGCAACTACAACACCAGCAAGCCCGTGACCCTCACGATCGACCGTTCGTCGACCGTAAGCGCTGCGCACGACAAGCTCGGTGAAACAGATGCAACCGGTCAGGTTATCACGATTCCAAACAACAAAACCTGGAATCGCGACGCGAACTCCGGTCTCGCCTGGATGGTCTGGCGTCAGCCTGAGCAGACAGAACTCAAGGACAACGAACAAACAACCGTCGTTGTCGCGGTTCAGCGCTCGGCTGGTCTTGGTCGCTTGAACATCATTGTGAACGGTGAAAACGGCCGCTCTTGTGACTTTACAAGCCAAACCGACATCCGCGTCTGTACGATCACCCTCACCGGCGCTGATTACCCAGCCGCCACAGAGATCTTCGTCAACGCCCAAATCTTCAACTCGTTGAACACGGACACCCAAGCTGTTTGGACGGATGGTGTTCGCATCAAACGTTCCGCTGGTACAGCCCCAGTTACGACGACCGTCGTAAACGGCCAAACCGTTCAACTCGCTGCCAACCCACGTCCAGTCTTCGTTACTGCTTTAACGGTCAACCCAGACAGCTCGAGCGTGCGTCGTGGCGATTCCTTCAAAGTTCAGAGCATCAGCCAAAATAGCGGAAACGGTCTCATGACCGTCGAGGTCTACCAGAATAACAACATCATCCAGACATGTTCAGTGGGAACCGTCGTCAGCCCAGTCAACTGTGGCGCGACGATCGACACCTCAAACATGCGTGCAGGAACGTCGCTCAGCTTCGTTACCCGCGCCATCGACACGCGCTTGAATGTCATCTGGAGCAACACACGTGTGATCACGATCCGTGACACCGAAGTGCAGCCTCAGCCACAGAACGCTCAGGGTCCAATCAAAGTTTGGAACTGGATGTCGCCTGACATCGCTGAGATGTTCAACTGGCAGACGACGTACTCCGTCGGCGCTTGGTCTGCAAACGGCATCGAACGTATCGAAATGATCGTCGACGGCCAAGTCCGCCGCACCTGTTCGTTCGGCGTGACCGCTGGAAACCGTGAATGTGACATCGTCCTCTCAACCGATGACTATGCCGACATGCACAGTCTCTCGGTCAACGCTCGCATCACGGACGGCAAAGGCAACAAAGCCTGGTCCGATGTACGCTCGATTCTCATCCGTCGCGTGTGGGTAGATGATAAGGAAGGTCAAATCCCTGCCTACGCTTCCATCACGACGAATGACAACGCTGGTTACAATGTTGGCGAACGCATCACCTTCAAAGCGCGTGGCTGGTCTCCATACAACGTAGACCGTGTCCAAATCTTCTTGAACGGTGAGAAGGTCGCTGACTGTCCAGGAGC
>CAYUCP010000077.1:0-3032 GCA_964443315.1 uncultured Gammaproteobacteria bacterium | reverse complement strand
CTTGTTATACACGTGCGACCTTTTTACGACTCCGATTAAAATTCCATGCGATACGAAATAAAAACCCCGCCGAAGCGGGGTTGGTTGATTACTAAGTTTATTTACAGAAACTCATGGTTGGATTGACTGTTGCCATAATGTTTTCCTAAATAAAAAACCCAGCACACGACTGGGTTAGTTGGTTATGCCATTTCTGTCCAAGTTGACGGGTCAGCAATACCTGCCGATCCTGTCTTTGGCGTGAACTGTGTATATAGCGCAGACCGGAATGTGGCTTGTGATGCAACGCCATCATCGGTGAATGTGTAGGCATTTCTGCCTTCGCCATCTACTGTAAATGTTCCGTTAAATATCGTGCCGTAATTAGCAGAACTAGCCGTTGGGTTGGCTACCACGTTGCCTGATTCTGTATGCGTTGCTGCGGCTTCATACCCGGCTCCAGAGGTTGTTGCCACTTGACCTGCAATACAGTTCCTTACAGAAACAACCGTATTCCCACCAGTTGGCTGACGTTCATAGATAGACGGTAACGGCCTTGTTGCAAGTTCATAATCAAACGGCGCCCCTCCAGCAATAGATGCGGATGCAGGGCGTTGACCTACGCGAACAATTGTGCATTTCTCCGCATACATCGTGCCTGTCCAACTATCAAGGCCCCATACGCTATCGTTGGCGATGATGCAGTTGTAGAACACGGCATTGAGTTTCTTGGTGGTGTCATCAAAGTACACGCCTTGTGTTCCAGCAGACTTGCGGACAAACGTACCAAGGTCATCATAGTAGGTGGTGCGCTCACCGTATGCAGCCATGTTTTCAATGAGTGCATTGTTGTCAAGCGTTTCACCTGCCGTGCCGTGCTGGATATGGTCGGTATGCTCATTCCAGTATTCACGGTCACCGAGAATAGAGGTCAAAGACTGACCTGTTGCCGTGCCTGTAGCGGCAGATGCGATATACAAAGTGGTTGGTGCTGTGTTTGTGCCTTCAAACCCGATGACTTCTGAATCAACAGGTAGGTTCGGCCCGTTGATGTATGTACGGGACATAGGTACTGCGGTGTATGCATTTGTGCCTGAGCTAGCAGTTTTGGTCAGGGTGATGCTTGTCGGAGCAGTAGCCGCTCCAGTAAACGACACAATGCGTGATCCTGGCTGAATGCCTGTACCTCTCACTAGAAGGCCAGCCGATACCCCTGCACTGCCTGTGTAGCCCGTAATAGACGATAGCGTTGTAGTGCCATTTGCCGTTGCCGTGAACGCAGGCATATTGGTTTGCGCTGGTGCAATAGCCTTGGCTGGACTGCCTGATGTAATCGTCACCGTTGTCGTGCCATTGGTGCTGTAAACAACCGTGCCGACACCACGATTCTTGGTCTTCTGGTTTACGTTATCGTAGATGTTACGGAAGGTGTTGCCCGTGTACCAAGAATATACAGACCTGTCGCTGTTGTACCTTGCTCGGAGGTTGTCAAGCAACGTAACCGTAAACGCACCTGTTGTGCCAGTAAAGTTTACTGCCGCGCCCGTTGTGGCGTTGACCATAGTCAGTGACGTTGGAGCGCTTGCAGACCCTGTAACAGTTCCAATGATAGTGCTTGCAGGGATGCCCGTGCCTGTAACCGCCATCCCAGAGACAATGCCGCCGTAATAACTGATGCTTGTGGAGTTTGCAGGAGGCGTTCCAACAGCGGTTAGCGTGTCGCTGCCGTTTGTACCCGTTGCGGTAAACGTGCCGAGGCTGGTTGTCGGGTCAGTATTGAAATTGTCAATGTAATCACCGATGATCTGCTGAAAGTCGCAGCCTTGAACCTTAAGCCTTCTTACGTTGTTGACCTTTAAGCCGATCTTGGAACCAGACGTACATGTGCAATTCTTGAAGTAGATTTCTTCACAGGAAGAAACCGTCATGCCAATCATCCAATCCAGCGGATCAGCAGAACTAATGCCAGCGCCCCAACCTACGTTCTCAAAATGAACAATCGGGAACAATGGGCGGGTTGCGTTACGCTGCACCACAAAACCGTTTGTGTCTGATGGGTCGCTTGTCAGGTCAATTGACGGAACAAAATCATTGGTCAGAGCAGCAGTGGTAATCGTATAGCTGAAGTTCAAATTCTTGATCTTTACGCCACGAATGCCGTTGATGTTCACCAAAGATGTAATCGTTACAGGCGTTGTGTCAGCAACAACAAGAAGACATCCACCGTTAGCAATAAAATTGCCGTTGGTTGCCGTGCCGTTAAAGTTGATTGTTGTTGTAGCCGTGTTTGTAAACGTGGAACTAATCCGCAGCCTTGTCTTGAGCGTTGGATTAGAACATGCTGTAGTAAGGGCAGTATTCAGCCCTGCCGTTGTTGTAATCAGCGTATCAGTATCCCAAGACACAACATTGTCAGGATGACTCGCTCCTGACCATACGTTGCTGTTCCACATTGCGGATACAATCCGCGCTTGTGCTAGTGCTGCGGCAGATAGAGGACCGCCTCCCCCCATCACCATCGCCAGCCCACGTTCAGGCAGCGTGCTGGCTACGGCTCTGGACAGCCTGCTTGAAATGCTACGAGCGAACACTGATTAACCCTCGGTATAGACGCCGGCAGAAACGCCACCGGCAGAAATATCAGGGCGCTTCACTCTGAATGTTCCAGGGCCGGAAAGAACTACAGCCGGCCGGTTGTTACTCAGTTCATCAACCTTGCGATCATCACCCGGGGTATCGATCATCACGTCGAACCCGTAGAAAGCCGAAATGTTTCCTGTTGAAAAAATTCCGACAGTCCGCGTTTCGTTTTGCGCAAGAACAATGTCCGAGCTTGTTGCGGCGCCGGTTCCAGATGCGAGAATGGTTACTTGTGCCATGATTTACTCCTGAGTTAAACCGGTTCCTGCGAATTTAATGCGCTCAAGCAGCAATTCGGATTCTGCCTGCGCTACTTTTCTGTCTGCCTCAAGCTGTACACGCTCCATTGCTACCTCATTGGCTTGCTTATCAAGCTCGCGGCCCTTTTCTTCGATGTCCTTCATCTGCTGATC
>CAYUCP010000076.1:0-3090 GCA_964443315.1 uncultured Gammaproteobacteria bacterium | reverse complement strand
TGTGAGATGGAAATTTCACCCAAATCAATGATAGTGATATTTTGCGAGTTATCGCTTATCAGCGTGTTGTTGTCATTAAAATCAGGTTGGACAATGGTTTCCTTAATGGCATAGCCAGATAATTTTGCGCATAAATCAGTTATCTTTGGATGCAGCTTTTCTAATTCGTTCACCTCCAATTCAGACAACCCATCAGCCATCAACAGTTCTTTTTGTAAAATCGCTTGGCTGTATAAATCAGGCATCTTGTTTAAGCGCCAGTCGGGAACACCGATATCAATAAAATTATCGACATGATCTGCAACTGTTATTTGAAGAGCAGTAAATTGTTCGATTGCTTTGCAAAGCAAGTCAGTATCAAACTTCTTTTTCAAAATGCTACGCAAAGATGTGCCAGCATCTTTCATTAAAAAGCAATGTAACTCAGCATTATGCGCAATAACTGTAGGCACCGGTGCACGAAATTGGTCATGCAAAAGTTGAATAATTTTAGACTCCAAAGCAATAAGCGCTGGGGTAGTTTTAAGATAAAAAAGTTCATCCACCATGTTGATTTTTACCACACTGGACCAAGGCGTTTGCACAACGAGCTCTGTATTAAAGTTGGTTTGTTGCAGAGCCGTCTTGGCCCATTCAAGGGCGTCAGTTAATTTATCGTTATCCATTCTTTTTTGCTATCCAAACAAAATGCTGATCTTGATCACTTTCTTTTAAAAGAATTTCAAAGCCATATTTTTTAAGATGTTGTTCGTAAACTGCAGGATCGAGGCTGTAAAAATGAAGTTCTTGGTTAAGCATATTGCTATCAGTTCCCTCAAATTCACTATCACCGCTTGTAAATTCAAGTATTCCACCTGGTTTTAACCACGCGGCAAAACGAGAAATCATGAGCTCATGGTCCGATTTGGGGAGATGAAAAAGACACCACCACTCAACGATGGCATCAACAGTTTCATTGAACTCAATAGTGCGAACATCACCATACAAGCCGCGCATTTTCGGGCAGTTCTTTTTAGCGATGTTTAGCAATTCTTGCGACCCATCAATGCCTGTAACAGAGAAATTTTTCTCAATAAAATAATTGGCGATAGGAAACCCAGAGCCGCAACCAATATCAAGGATGTGAGATTTTTCAGGGATGTAATTTATTAACGCATCGAGGTACTTTTGCTCAGTATTAAAAGAATCCCGCATTTTAGCAAAACCCTCTGCAATGTTATCATAAGATTTTCCTTGGTTATTCATTGTTGAGGCTCCTAAAATTTCATAATGTTTTTTTCATGAAGTAACGTTTTTGTCCAGTAGGGCAATTCTCAAGAACACCGAAAATCTCATAACCATGCTTTAGATAGAAATCTTTTGCTTGGTGATTAAATGTATCCAAATGGATCAACTTGGCTCCCATGGCTCCAGCATCAGCTTCAACTTGATTAAGCAATAAAGCGCCTAATCCTTTATTTCGATAATTTTCATCCACAAAAAGCACATTAATCGCCAAGCATTCTCCTAAATAGAAACAAGTTCTAATACCTGCAATGATTAAGCCGTTTTCTTTGATAACATAATCTTTCAACACTTCGGTATCGCCATGAAATGAAACTTGATGGGCAACAAAAGCATTGATTTTATCATTGAGCATTTCTGCTTCTTCGCTTGTAGCGGGAGATAATTTGTAATCTGTCATCATAATACTTTCCTAAGAAAAAATCTTGAATGCTCGTACCAATATTTTTTTATTTCGCCCATACGTTGATACCCATTTTTTAAATAAAAATCTTCTGCTTGAAAATCCAAAGTATCTGTTATTGAGAAAATGCAACCATGTTTGATGGCTTCTTGCTCAGCAGCATTCATTAATTTTGAGCCATACCCTTGTTTTCTGAGTTTTTCATCGACCCATAATGCTTCTATGTAAACTGATTCTTTATCAAAATGTGCTTGTATTCCACCAAAAACATTTCCTGAATCATTTTTTAAAAATACTGAAAATTCTTTATCCCTCGGCTCTCCCATGACACGTTCATTGGATGAAATTAATCCCTCCATAACAGTATCATTATCAAATTGACTGGGATTATGATCGATAGCGATTTTCAATGTGTCAGGTTGATCATATTCATGATTCAATACCTTTTTCATGTAATAGCGCTTATGGCCTTTAGGGCAATCGTCTAAAACACCAAATATCTCATAGCCATGTTTGAGGTAAAACTCTTTCGCCTGGAAATCAAAGGTATCTAGATGAGCCAGGGTTGCCCCAAGTTTCTTAGCCTCATTTTCTACACGACTGAGAAGTTTACTACCCAGACCATTTTTATAATATTTTTCGTCTACAGCTAAAATATCCACAAACAGCATACCCCAACAATACATCAAAGAAGTAATGCCTGCGACAATTAATCCGCTATCATCCTTGATACAAAAATTTAAATTAATAAAAGGTTGTTCCTGAATGAACGGTACTTTGCTGTTGTTGTATGAGGTTATTTTATTTTCGATAATAACTACTTCATGTGGTTGGACTTTAACAACATGAAATGGGGCAATATCAAATGATCTGACCCAATCTGCCAATCCCCCTGCAACTTCATGCAAAGCAAGATCGGTTGTATCGAGGATTTTTATATTCGCAACCTCTTCATAGCTTTTAAGGGTAGAGATCCTAGTGAAATCCATTATGCTTGCAGCATCTTCTTGGATAACATGCATCGCCCACTGCGGATCTTGATGGTGCATGCGAAGCCAAGAAGACCAGTTCAGCATATTTTGATCAACGCCGTAGGTATTACGCTTTTTGAGCCGTTGAATACGTTCGAAATCGCTGACGTCTAAAAGACAGAAGTTGATTTTATCTATTTGTTTGGCTGAAGTGCAGCTCAGTATTTCGCCTAGAACAATTTGACCCAGCAAGCAGGCATCTTTGCCTTCGCTCAATAATTTTTGAAGCCACTTTTCGGTAGATTCTTGACGCCATTTTTTATCAGCACCATCTGGTACGCCAATATCGTCAAAATCATAAACAGCGATGTCATCTCCCAAAAGCTCTTTTAAATAAGGCATCACGGCCGTTTTACCGCTGCCACTGGCGCC
>CAYUCP010000075.1:0-3118 GCA_964443315.1 uncultured Gammaproteobacteria bacterium | reverse complement strand
TCTCGGAACACTGATTCTCACCCTCGCCGCCCTCGTTTCTTGCGCGCCGACGCCTTGCCCCGCGGACAAGGTCGAAGCGCTCGGCGTCGTCGCGTCGCTGGTCTGCGACGGACTCTCATGCGAGTCCAACGCCGATTGCCCCGACCCCGCGAAACCCGTCTGCCGCGGTGGCTACTGCCAGGCAGAACGGTAACCAGTCTCTCTCCAGACATCTATTCAACTTTTCCAGACAGGAGATTCCGAGTCATGAGAAACATCCGATTCACGTTCGAAGGCAAGTCCTACACGGCTCCCGCGTCGTTCTACGAAACCGGCCTCGCCAAGCTCCCGGACGGGCGCGTCGTGCGCCCGCACACGTGGCTGGAATCCCTGCCGCCGAAACCGCAGGGGCTTCACATCGTGGAAGTCACCGAAGCCACCGAAGTCGCTGAGCCCACCCCCGCCGGCTGACCCTCACTCAGAGCAACACCACACGTTGCGCGACTCCCCGTCACACGTTGGTGTCAGTTGCCCCATTCGAGACAGGTTCTTGCACGACCCTGGACCGTCTGACGGAAGGCACGTGCGAGGCGCAACGTAGCCCGCCCCGAATGCCGTCTCGCACATCGCGACGACATCTGTCAGTGACGGACCATCGCACGCGACATCGTCGAACGGAAGACACGACGCGTCCGAGTCTGGACTGCAACACCACGCGTCCCCAGATACGTCGCCGCATGACGCGGAATGGTCCGGCGTGAATTCGTCGAGCGGCCGACAGTTGCCGGCCGGCGTCACTTGCTCGCACACAACCTGAGTCGCGTACGTGGCGCCGAAATACATGGCGCACGGCGCCGGTTCTCGTGAGCATGAAAGCTCGTCGATTGAGTAGCACGTGTCTCGTTCGGTCGAACATCCAGCCAGCGTCATCAGCAGAACGATTGCCTTCTTCATGACCGCTGTTTCTATTCGAAGTTGCCGACGCGTGGAATACCAAAAAGACAGCCGTCCGTGGCTGGACGCAGCCGCCTTTGCTACCACTCTTCGCGGCCCTCGCTCGTGTCCAACGCGCATGGTGCGCCGCGGACGCTAACCCGCCGGTAGGCGCAGCTCCAACGGGCGAGGGCCTTCTTGTCGAAAACCACGCGCCGCGACTGTCGCTTTCCGTGATAGGATTCCAAGAATGTCGACCCCCAAGAAAACGAAACCGTCGTCGCTGAAAGTCGGCTCGCTCGTGAAGTACACCGTCCGAGTAGGCGGAGAACCTGGGTTCGCGTTTGGCAAGGTGAAGGAGGTCCACTCCGAAGGCAAGTCGGTCGTGGCCTATACGATTACCGTACGAAACCACGGCTCGTCGACGAAGTTCTACAGAGATGTCCGTGTCAGTGCGGCTCGCGTTTCGAGCCGTTGACGTTCAGCGAGGCCACGCCTTGCCGGTTTGCGCGTTGACGTAGTCCGGGAACCGGCATTGCCGCGTCGTCCGAGGTCGGAGGTGAGTCTCGGGCTTGTCGAGTTTCCTTCCGCACTCCGCGCACTTCACTGGCTTGGACTTGCTGCCGCCAGCCGATGGGGCCGGTTTCCACGCCGCTCCGACGAAACCTCTTGGCTTGAACCCGCCAGCGGCGACCCATCCCCGCAGGGCCGCCACAAGCTCCCGGAGCCTCGCCTTGTCGCGAGGGTCCTTGCTGCCGTACAATTCCTTCTGCTGCCGATAGTTTTCTTCGGGATCCATGCTCGGGAGGCTATCACGGTCCAGTGAAACGCGGTAGCCTCATCATCGGGAAGGTTCGAAGCATGCCTCTTTCGTGGCCTGACATTGTCCTGCTGTCCGTGACGGGCGTCATTGTCCTCTGGGCGCTCGTGTTCGGCGTCCTCTGGTTCCGAGAATGGTGGATGCACGACCGCCGCCGCACGAAAGGCCCGCGCTAATGGCACCCGTCATCCTGATTGGCAGCGTCACGAAGGGCCGTGAGAAATCCGCGGCGAACCTGTTTGCCTCGCTCACGCGCCTTGTTGCTCTCGCCGCCATGGGCATGGGCGCCGAAGAGCCCGACGACGCTCCGCCACCGCCGCCCCCGAGATTGACGCTGGTCCGAGGAAACCAGCGCGATTCGCGCTCGAAGTCGTGAAGCACGATTTCGACGTCAGAGCTGATTCGCCGCCCGCGTCATCGGGGCATGGCGCTCGAAATTGTCCCTCAGTCACACCTTGACCACGACCTCGCTCAGGAGCACGTGTCGTTCATCTTGGAACGGTTCGCCGCCCGCAGCGAATTCTTCCGCGAGACAATCGCGCTTCCCTTCTGGCTCGCGCCGCTCACCTGTGGGCTGCATGGCCCCATCGTCGGCGACGCCCCCGTGCCCGAGTCCGAAGCCGTGTACATCGTTCGCGGCAATCGAAAGTACATGTCTCGCATGGTCAATCGCCCCAAGCGAGAGACGCGGATTCTGACCGTCATCGGTGGTCACATGCCGGTGAAAGAAGGAAACGGATTCGGCGCAGTCGACGCGACCCGATGCGTCCTCTACACGGCGTTCGGCGGACCGAGCGCGCCGAGAGAGCCGGGCGACCCGCTAATCGTCGATGTCGACGACATGAAAGAGTCGATTCTGTTCTGGGCGCAGCACGCGCTTTCGTTGACGTAGCGTCGTTCGCCGGGTAGCCTTAGCCCTCATGGCTACCACGAAAACGAGCAAGCCCGAATGGCTCGGGAACGTTGAGCCCGGCGCGGCATTCGTCCCCGCCCCGGATACCTTCGCCGCTCCGGTTGACGGCTGGTATGCCTTCGGCAATGAGCCACCTGTTCGCCTTGCCGCCGGGCAGTCGGTGTCAGCGGCCCCGAGCGATTCCCAGGCCCGTCTGTCGGGTTGGAAGACCGAAGCCAATCCTTGGAACGTTGTCGTCCCATGAGCCTCACGCCTACCGATTTTCCCCGCAAGGGCGACAACCTGCCCGTGTCATTCCGGAACAGCCGCTTCCCGGTGTTCCCGCCCGCGTACGCCGCGAAGGTCAAGGAACGCCGGCCGGACGTCTGGGCGAGGGGAGGCAACATCCGAGGCAACAGCCAGTATCGCATCCTGACTCGCATCGTAGCGCAGGGCGGAATGGCCAAGACGGCAGAAGAGCGGGCGGCGATGCG
>CAYUCP010000074.1:0-3152 GCA_964443315.1 uncultured Gammaproteobacteria bacterium | reverse complement strand
CTCTGTGTACGTGCCGCTAAAGTCAAAACCAGCACTGCCATCACGCGCCTCCATACGAGCGGTGAACATTCCGCCGACGCGAAGATCGTTCGTTGAAGAAGGGGTGTGCCAGTCGTCGGAGGCAGCGTTCCACTGCTTGATGAATTCTGGATTGGTCCAGACGTCCCAGACATGGGCCATGGGAGCGTTTACCATTGTTTCAATGGTGATCGATGAAGGGGTGGACATACGAAGCAAAGGGAAGATGGATTGGTAGATGTTGTACCGTGTGAGGAGCGATCTGGCAAAGGAATGGTCCTGGTTTTGATTGTAACATCGCTCCCGTTTCGGTTATGCTGCCTAGCATGTTTCTCTCTATGTCCCACGACCGTTCTTCGAGTGAAGTCCTTCGCCTGCTAAATAGCGATAAAGACCGTGGGCTATCGGTTTTTGAAGCTGGTGAGCGCTTGAAGACCTATGGAAAAAACGCCCTGCCACACGCCAAGAAAAAGCACTGGTTGGTGGCGTTGGCTGGACATTTCAACGATGTCTTGATGCTCATTTTGTTCGTTTCAGCGGTGATTTCGTTTTTTATCGGTGATGCGAAGGATGGATCGGTCATTTTATTGATTATCTTGGCAAACGGATTGATGGGCTTTTTCCAAGAGACGAAGGCGGACAATGCGATTGAAGCGTTGAGGAAGTTGTCGGTTGCCCAGGCGAAAGTCGTTCGTGATGGAGTCTCGCAGATCATCGATGCGACTGAGGTTGTACCGGGTGACATTCTGATTCTTGAAACCGGCGATAAAGTACCAGCGGATGCTCGTTTAATAGAAGCCGTTCAGCTCAAGGTCTCTGAATCGATGTTAACCGGCGAGTCGAAGCCGGTTGAAAAAGACACACAGTTTACGGGAACAGATGCCGATGTGTTGGGCGATCGTTTAAACATGGTCTATCGCGATACGGTGGTGTTGTTTGGGCGAGGACGAGCAGTCGTGACGGCGACTGGCATGCACACGGAAATCGGAAAGATCTCAACCTTGCTCCAAGCGCAAGAAGCCAAGGCCACAGCGTTGAATATCGAGTTGAATGCATTGGGAAAGCGTCTCACGATCTTTGCAGGAGTCGCTGCCGTACTCATCTTTGGGATTATCATCATATTTGACCCTTCACAAATACGGCAAGCCTTTTTGACGGCGATTTCGCTAGCCATCGCGGTCGTTCCAGAAGGGATTCCAGCGGTTGTGACGACGGTGCTTGCGATTTCGGTGGCGCGTCTTGCACGTAAGCGAGCTGTGATTCGAAAAATGGCCGCGATTGAGCTGCTTGGTTCGGCCACCTGTATTTTAACGGATAAGACCGGTACGTTAACCAAGAACGAGATGACGGTGTCCGACCTGTCTCTCCTGAATCGCTCCATCACGTGGCAAGACGGGATTTGTTTGGAAGATGGGAAGGTGATCGATCCCGCACAAGACCCGGAACTGCGTGAACTCATGTACTGTGCGGTGCTCTGTAACGACGCCATGCGTTCGACGGAGGGAAAGGTCATCGGAGATCCAACGGAAGCTTCTCTGATTGTGATGGCGGAACAGGCTGGGTTGGATGTGCAGGCGATCCGCGCTGAACATGAACGTGTGTTCGAGCTTCCGTTCTCGTCTGAAACAAAACAGATGACGGTGGTGGTGAAGAACTCAGATGGCGAATTACGCGTTTATACGAAAGGCGCATGTGAAGCGGTCTGTCGCGCGTTGAAGGATCCTACCCCGGCCCATCGAACTCCTTCGGACGCGCTATCCGCCGAAGGGGTGCGTAGTTTGGTGTATTCAACGCGTACCTGGACCGGTGCGCTACCACCCATTGAGCAAGCAGATGCCCTTTTGCAGGATCATACCTATCTTGGAACGATTGGCTGTAAGGATCCACTTCGGCCAGAAGTGAAAGCGGCCGTCGCATTGGCGGCCTCAGCGGGCATCAAGACGATCATGATCACGGGCGACCATAAGCTCATCGCACAATCCATCGGTCGTGAACTCGGTCTCGTTCAAAACGAATCGCACGTGATGAATGCAACGGAGTTAGAGCGGCTACCCGAACAGGGGTTGTCTGAGCTCATGCCACGTGTGAGTGTCTTCTCGCGTGTTTCGCCTGAGCAAAAGTTACAGATTGTGAAAGCCGCGATGAATGCTGGGGAGACGGTCGTTGTTACCGGGGATGGTGTGAACGACGCACCAGCCATTAAGACGGCTGACATCGGTGTCGCGATGGGTATTTCAGGAACAGACGTTGCTCGTGAAGCGGCCGACATGGTGCTCCAAGACGACAACTACTCAACGATCGTTGAAGCGGTTCGCCAAGGTCGTGGTATTTTCACGAATTTCACCAAATTCTTGATGTACCAGATCTCGTGTAATGTCTCGGGTGTGTTGATCGTGTTTCCGCTCACCTTGTTCACGGGCGCGAGCCCGCTCTTGCCGGTACATATTTTATTATTAAACCTTATTTCCGAAACCGGCCCGTGTATTGCCTTGGGTCTCGAAAAACCAGAAGAGGGGATCATGTATCGGAAGCCGCGTAAGCGTAGCGAAGGCCTCTTGAATCGTGAGCGTTGGGGAAAGATCCTTCGAGAAGCGGTGATTTTGGCGGTGGCGGGCATCGCGGCGTATGTGGTTGCGCGACGCATCGATCCGCTCGCCGTCACATCTGCTGTACTTGCAACGGCCTTCTTGTCTCGTGTTTGGCAGTCGCTGAGTGCACGTTCTGAAACTGTTACCTTCTTTTCTCGTGCCTTACGACCAAACCCGGGACTCATGTATACCGTCATCGGAACACTCGTGTTTCTAGCTCTTTCCCTGTATACGTCGGCTGGAAACGTAATTACGAAAACGGTGCCACTCTCGCTGCCACTTCTTTTCGCGTGTCTTGGGTTGTCGCTGGTTCCGTTTGTTGTTATAGAAAGTGTAAAACTTGTCCGCTCACGCATGAGCTAAGAAAGATATGCGCATTGTTACGATCGATTATCTCGCCAATATCCCAGGGAGTAAAAAACAGATCAAAGGAGGTCCGGCAAATTTTGCGAAGTATTTTTCTGCTCACGCAACCAAGGAAGGCCATTCGTGGATCGGAATCGTGCAACGCATGACTTCGGGCGAACGAGTCTTTATGCGAAAGCT
>CAYUCP010000073.1:0-3253 GCA_964443315.1 uncultured Gammaproteobacteria bacterium | reverse complement strand
TCCCTCTGGGAGAGAACTCTTGGTTACCTGAGCATCAGAACGAGGAGGGGGAGCGATGCAAAAACTCTAAATACTCTCCTGAGAGCACATTCTATGTGCTTGAAACACTTGCCGATGCTAAACGCATGGCGAAGAGGATTCGAGAGGACGTCCATACGTGCCTCAAGAATAAGTCACGGATGCATAGTATGGCCTGCGGAGATGGCGATTACTGCGCTGCAGTGCGTGCACAACGAGCGGATGCGCTCGCTCGATTTGTGGAAACTCTGCCGGACGAGTAATCGAAAACGAGGGGGTTTGGCAGTGTAACAGCTGTTAAGCCCCCGTCTTATATACAAGAATAATCGTAGTCAAATTCACCTGTCGTGAACTGGGTGAGCGTGACTGTTCCACCTGCAGTGAGAGGAGATTTGCTACAGTTCGCTTTCGCACCGGCGAGATCAGATGCGCCTGGAATCCAACTTTTTAACCCATTTACACTACTTCCTGAAGGAACGCTGCCAACGATTTGATTCCACTGGAAACTGGTCGAATACAACCCTGGGGTAATACTTTTCGATTTGAAGTACGCTATCATGCCCTCAAGATCTGCACGGTTTGCTTCAAGTGCCTCACTCGATCCATCTCTCCAGGAATTCGTCGTCTCCACATCAAGCCACCATGGATAATCTGAAGGAGTTGGCGAAATGCCAGCAGAGATTGCAGCTGGGGTAAATCTGGTTACGACATCATCAAGTGCTCGATTCCAGCCATACTGATACGCACATGCTACCGAATTACTGCCATCACACGATCCATAGGGATTTGTGGTCGGATTTCCAGCTGGATCAGTATTATTCTGAGGCCATGTGACAGTATTTAATCCACCCGGGTTCCCGGTGTTGACGTAGAGTTGGATTTTCGCTTGGTTCGTCGTCGAACCCGTGGTGCTCTGTGCCCAGCCTAACTGACTACTGAGACAGGGATTCGTCGTACTTGCTATCCCGCCATTTACGCCTACGATGCCAAAAGCCTGGCCGATTGGGTAGTTTTTCCCGCACTGGGGATAGGAAATGTCATTTCCAATTAATTCAGGAGTGGGAGTCGGGCTGGGCGTGAGTGTGGGTGAAGGTGTGGCGGTAGGAGTAGGTGTAAGAGTCGGGGAAGGAGTAGCAGTCGGTGTCGGAGTGAGAGTTAACGTCGGAGTGGGACTTGAACTTGCTGATGGGGTAGGAGTAATCGTAATCGTCACTGTCGGAGTCGGGCTTGGGGTCATGGTCGGAGTTGGAGTTGCGGTTGGAATAGGGGTGGCAGTAGGAGTAGGTGTTGGAGTCATGGTTGGAGTAGGAGTACTCGTCGGGGTTGGTGTTAGTTGAGGAGTAGGTGTGCTCATTGGAGTAACACTTGGAACAGGAGTACTGGTTAGGGTCGGACTTGGAATAAGAGTGGGGGTTATTGATGCTGTAGGTGTAGGAGTGGGTATCTCAATGCCGTTTGGGAAAGGAGGAAGTGTCGGAAATGCTGGCATGGTAAAGATCGCTGTCGTATTCGGAAATGGCGGCATGGTAACTGGGGGAAGTGGGTGGAGAATGAGTGGGAGGTGAAAGGCAAAGAAGAAAAAACTATAGAGAGAATTGAGCATTAC
This sequence comes from uncultured Gammaproteobacteria bacterium, assembly GCA_964443315.1. Classification (GTDB taxonomy): domain Bacteria; phylum Patescibacteriota; class Patescibacteriia; order 2-12-FULL-60-25; family 2-12-FULL-60-25; genus JAGOTP01. The sequence continues at coordinate 1,629 of CAYUCP010000073.1, read as the reverse complement.
ATCCATTAGAACATGAATTATGCTGGTTTGTCAAAATAATCGATAAATTGGTAGTGTGGACTAAGATCCTTCGTTTCACTCAGGATGACAATATGCCTGGATCCTGGATCAAGTCCAGGATGACAAGTGGAGGATTGAGGATTTATACTACAACTATGGTGAGGAAGAAAAGTAGCAAGCATCATGTTCGTGAATTTTTAGAGACGATTAATCCGAGATTGAATAAGAAGGAGAGTGTTATATTTATTATTGTGGTTATCGTTATTATCATCGTGACTCTTTTACAGATTTGGGTTCCGACGTTAGTGACGTATTAATGACAAAGGTATGTCTTATAGATTCTCGATCTGGTCGAGAATGACAGTATTTTTCTGGATCCTGGATCGAGTCCAGGATGACAAGATTAACTGGATCCCCCGATGGACATCGGGAGATGACAAGGAGGGAGTTTGGAATTACCTTAGGTTGTATTTAGTAGATTTGGATGGAGCGGGAGTCTTCAACGGTTAGGGTATTACTGCAGGAATCTAGTTCACCGGTTACGATAACGCTTTTTTCGTCAAACTGTGGTGGGAGGAATGCTTTCGTATCGGGGATGTGGAAAATGGTGCCATCCTGTCTGATAAGAACAGTGCGACGGGTGTCGTTACTAATAATCTGTTTTCCTTGCATCAGGGTGAAAACATCTTTAACGAGAGAGATTACAGGTATTCGTTTTTCTGCGTCAACTGCATTTAAAATCCGAACCGTTCCTACCTCTGATCTTATTCCTTTCGAACATAACATATGACTACCTCCGAAAAATCCAAAGGTGCCCAAAACTAAGACGATTCCTGCCAGTCCAAGTGATCCCTTTAACGTAAAGCTAAACGCTTTTTGTTTTTTAATTTCTTCAAGAATGGCAGTAATTTTCCGTAGTGGATTTCCGACATGGACGTCGAGTAAGTCATCATTTGTTACTTTATGATCTACTCCAACGCCGTGAGGAAAAAGTCGATCCATGACCGGGTGCGAGGGGTTTTGAGCTACTGATTGGGGGTTTTGAGTATGTTCGATAGGGACAAAGTGTCCATGCTCATCACGAGGACGATTTTCAGCATAGTCATGGAGTACTTCTTTCTTATGATCGGTAGACTCTTCCATACCTAAAAAAATCGTAATACTTTTTCTATAACTCTGCAATATGTGATCTGGAGTGGGGATGTGGCTGATCCAGATGATCTGGATGGTTTGAGGCTAGTTGAGGCTAATTTCTACCAGATCATCTGGGCATCTGGTGCGATCTGGTGATTTAGCCTCGGGATCTGGACACTTTTCACTTTAAAAAGAGTACCAGAAGGACCATCTGGTGGGGTATCTGGAGGGAAATGGAGTGGTGGGTTGTGGGGAGATGTGAAGGGAAAGAGAGCGGTGTCGCTCAAAAAGAGGAGAGGCGCATTCTTGCCTCAACACTTTTTCTCACTGTACGTGAGTAGATCTCTTCACATCTCCAACCCTGATAGGAGTGGTTATTTACACCACGCCGTGATGTTCGTCTCTACGCCTGTCTCATCTTGGTAGATATAGCCCGATTCGTAGGGCTTTTTGTACTGGTATGAGAAGGCTCCATCAGCACCGATGTAGGATGGG
>CAYUCP010000072.1:0-3256 GCA_964443315.1 uncultured Gammaproteobacteria bacterium | reverse complement strand
CCAGCAATAATGCGCTCATCGGTGTTTCGATAGAGGCGTTTGCGGGGAGTGGCCTGAGGCTCTATGTCTTCATCGGCGATTTCTTCGACGCGACCAACAACGGCAATCACCGCCTCAACATCTTCGAGCGTGACGACCTGTTTCCCTTTGACGAGCTTCTCACTGAACTTTTCGCCGAAGCTGTATTCAATGTCTTGAATGAGTTCGTCGACCGATGGATCGGCGGCGAAGTGTGTGCGTAAGCTCTTCAGGTAGCGATCGAGGACGTTGTAGCCGTCTTCTTCGATGGCAAAGATGCGTCCACCAAGGGTAATGGAAAGTGTTTTCTTCATAAAAGCTAGTTGAATTTCTTCATGAGCGCGTTAATCGACGAGTCGAGCGACTGCCACGTATCGATGAGCTGACGGAGGAACGATCGACCAAGCGCAGTAATCGAATAATATTTGCGTGGAGGACCGCTGTTGCTCTCAGACCAGTTGTAGGTGAGAAGCCCCGCGTCTTTGAGACGATTTAAAATCGGATAGACCGTGCCTTCGACGACGATCAGGTCGGCGTTTCGAAGTTCGCTCAGAATATCACTCGCATAAATCTCTTCTTGGGAGACGATGAGCAGAATACAAAACTCCAAAATGCCTTTGCGCATCTGAGCCTTGGTATTGCTGACATCAATCGGAATCGGTTTAGCCATACGAGGAATCTATCACAAGGTACTTTGTAATGCAAAGTAGCTGGCAATGGCTGATTAAGAACGAGGGCAAAAGCTGGTTGTATTCTCCTCTAATCCTGCTACCCTAGAGGTTCTATGCATAAAGCCGCTCAGTTCTTTTTGGCTCTCCTGGCTGTGTTTTTCTTTAGTGCTCTTGCTGCGCACGCGCAAACAACCACTTCTTCCGCAGAATTTCGCGTGATTGCCTATCCAACCGAAAAAACAGTTCCACTTTCCGATGACTTCGGTGATGCGCGCAGTGGATCACGCAAGCATGAAGGCAATGATTTGGTCGGAGCAAAAATGGTACCGCTGTATGCCGCGGTCACTGGACGCGTGAAATCAGTTGAAATTCCCGAACCCAGCTGGGGCTATGCCATTATTTTACAAGACGAAGAAGGCTACACGTATCACTACATTCACGTAAACAATGACACGCCAGGTACGGATGATGGAGCTGGTGGGCCGGAACATGCGTATGCGCCGGGGATTGTGCGTGGCGCGCAAGTTACGAAGGGTCAGCTGGTTGGTTGGATGGGGGATAGCGGAAACGCCGAATTGATTAGTGCGCACTTACACTTCGAAATTCGCCGCCCAGACGGAACGGCGATTGATCCGTATGCGAGTTTGTCCGCGGCATTGAACGAGGGGAGGTATGTCCTTGCCATGGTGAAGGCAGCGAGTCCAGATATCAACGCAGATAAAGGGCTGGTTGCCACGGGGGCAGCGGTGAATTGCGTGTCAGGAACGTTGATAAAATCCGCTTCGTCGTCAGCGGTCTATTTCTGTGGTGCAGATGGAAAACGGTATGCCTTCCCAAACGAGCGCGTTTACTTCTCGTGGTATAGCAACTTTAACGGGGTACAGACGCTCACGAATGAAGGATTAGCCGCGATTCCGCTTGGGGGAAATGTGACGTATCGTCCTGGGGTGAAAATGGTGAAGCTTGAATCCGTGCCGAACGTGTATGCGGTTGATAAGGGAGGTGTGTTGCGTTGGATTAAAACCTCAACCGAAGCAGCAGCGCTTTACGGAAAGAACTGGAACAAGAATGTCGATGATTTGTCGGATGCGTACTTTACGAACTACACGGTTGGCGAGCCGATCTAAACTTGACGATAGTTTCAATTCGTGGAACGGGGTAGAAGACTAACTAGTCTAAACACCCTAACAATGATAACGTTTTCAGTAGATATGCTATCTCCAAATAGCAAGCTCTATAAGTTGTTTCGAAGCTTGTTTCCTCATCAGGATCCAAGTGCTGTTAAGCGTAAATACGGCATTCCAGATAAAGTTACGTTAACAGTGCGTGTTACAACGAATGGATGGTTCGTTGCCACCTCTAAGGAACTGCCTGGATTGATCACGCAGGCCAAAAGTCAGGAAGAACTTGTGCAGCTCGTAAATGATGCGGTGTTAACGTATTTCGACGTTCCAAAAAAGGAAGCGGATATTGTGTACAATCAACTGAGTCTTGGTGACCAGGTGATTCAATACAGCGGTCAGTTGGAAACAAAAGTGGCCTCGTAGTATGGGTGAAACAAACTTTCATCGAAGACAATGTCTACGGGCGTTGTCCAAGCTTGGGTTTTATTTAGCAAACAAGCGAAGTGGTAGTCATGATAAATATCGAGCACCAAATGAGCTTCTAGCAGGTATAAAACCGCCTCAGCCTCCATTCATCATGGTTCCTCGACACAATCAATTGGAGTGCCAAGCGGAAATACTTGGAGAACTATACAAAATAGGCGGCGCTTCGTTGGTCGAACGCTTTAAGAAGTTCTTATAAGGTTGTTTACAAACTTATTTCGCTAACGACTTTTTATACTTCGCCTTTTGCGCCGACGCTTCATCTGCAAAGCATTGCTTGTTTCTGTAGGTCATGAGCTTGATGTAACGATTGCCTTTCAAGAAGTACAGCTTGGTTGCTGGGACAGCTACGACTTCGCATAACGCGAGGTCGGCTTGTTTGACGAGGGTACCGACAGGGACGCAGGTGTTGTTTTTCTTGAGGTAGCTCCAGCCGGTCTTTTTCTTACAGGCGATTTCAACGGTTGTTTGAGTGGTTGTGGCTGGTTTTACGGCAGGCGTAGAAGTTGCTTTTGTGACAACAGGCTTTGTCGATGTGCTTTTTACAGCGGGAACAACAGGTTTCGTAGACGTTGCGACCACTGGTTTGGTGCTGGTAGCTGGTTTTGGAGCAGCTGGTTTCGTCGTTGGTTTTGGTGGAACGATGACTTTTTTCAAATTGTCAGGACAGATGCGGGTTTCGTTATTGATGAGACAGGTACAGGCTTTCAGGAAAATGTCATAATCGGTCTTTTGTTTGGGATACATCACTTGGCAATAGGTTTTGCCTAAGATACAGGCGTTGCCGACGGCGAAGAATCCATTGTTACAGGTACAGCTCTTGTTGGTGCTGTCGTAGCGGGAGGACTCAGGACACACGGTTCCACGGAAGGTGCCGCCGAGAATGCCCGCGAAATTGCCATCAAAGACGAATGGTATTTTATTATTAATGTAGTCAGCGGTGAGCGCTTCGCGGATGAA
>CAYUCP010000071.1:0-3281 GCA_964443315.1 uncultured Gammaproteobacteria bacterium | reverse complement strand
CAAATGACGAAGACCAAACCTAATCCCTCTCCCACACCCCCTGCCAAATCTTAAACAAGAGAAATAGTTGATTTGCTATAATATTCCATGAAAAACAACCAAAAAATCGTCTCGGTTTCCCTTTGGTACTTGATAATAAAATTCCTCATGAAAATAGGCATATTTACCCTACTACTTTTCCCGATCTTGATGATTTTTGCATTTATTTATCAATCTGATCAAAACAAAGCCATGACTTACGGATTAATTGTCGATGGCCTAATTTGCTTGGTAATATTTTTCGGTGATTTTTTATACTGGAAAAATTCTGGAATTTATCTAGACAACGGAGATCACACTGTTAGAACCGGTGGCTGGTACTCCGAAGAAAACAAATTGTTGGGGGGAGTGGTGATCGCCAACAGTGTAACCCGAAGCCCCGTTGACCAAATATTAGGCATGGCCACCATACAGGCTAGAATTTGGGGTAGAAACAAGGGATTAGTTGGAATTAAATATGCAGATATCAAAAAATATGACGACAGAATGAGAAAGGGCTCAGGGTTCAACATTACTAGTATGTTCTAGTCCCTCTCCCACAACCCCTGCCAAATCTTAAAATCTCCCATAACTTTGGAATAATCCGCACTAGCAAAATGCGACTTTGCATCCGCCAATAGATAAACCATTAATTCATAATTCTTCGCATCTAGCTGACTGACTCTATCTCTAGATTTAATTAATTTGCCCAAGTGCTTTTCCATTGTTTTAATATCTACGCTCGCCATTTGTTTGGTTTCTCTTTTATCCAGTTTCTCTGACCAAACTTCGGTCAATATTTTTAACATTTGCCCAGTAATCCCAGTTTCCTTTTTTTCTTCTCTAATCTGCAAAACCATGCGAGTGAGCAGCTCCACTCTTTCATTATCAATTGCCTTCCAGGCCAATCTAACTTTCATTTTATTACCAATCTCACCTTTCAGCTCCAGTGCCAGTTGTCGTAACAAATCCCAATTATTCATTCCAGTTTCACTAGATTTTAAATATGGTCCGCTATTTTGCCAACCCACTAACCAATTTTGTTGTTCACCATTTGTAATATTTCCCTCCCAATACAAAGGCTTACTTCCTGTCTTTCCCGAAGCCGTCATCACATGATACTTACCCATCCCTGTTCCCACCACTTGTGTATTACACGGCTCACTTACATTACTAATTGTCACAAATCCCATCACATCAGAGGTTACAGGAGATTTTCCTGGACAACTTATTACTAAATAAGCAGGGGAGCCAATAATCCACACTGCCGAATTTTCTCCATCCGACTCGTTAAAGCTTGAACTTGCAATATATTCTGGCGACAACCCCAGTACAGTAAATATTCCCGAAATTGAATTATCCACAATTTTTCGATGACCAGTTTCCAAAAGTTGCACCGTCCCCATCCCATATTCCGAACTGGACTTTAGAACCGTCCCATCACCTTTGTCGTAGATAAAATTACCCAAACTACCATCTGGCCACCAGCCCAAAGCCATATCATACTTATTTCTCGCCACTAAATTAATTTTGTATTTTGTATCAACAGTGTGTCCTGTCCAAGATCTAATTTTACCGGTAACATTCGTAATTCCAATATTTATGGTAGACAACCAGGTATTTTTGTAAGTCATGTTCGAAGCAGGCACGTCATGATTATTTTTTACTGCAAAATCATATGTTGGAATTAAATCCTTAAATACTGGTAATTTATCTTGAATCGCCCCCAAAGTAGTCTCACTGTGATTTGCCGACCAAACCGATAAAAGAAAATTTTCAGCAAACGACTCCGGATTCAAGTTCTGTATATCTCCCAATATTCCCCCAGCCCAAATTTCGTAACCATTAACTACGCCAAGCTGTGGGCTTCCCAAAGCCAACACTTTGTCCAAACGAGAATCAGAATTATGATTCTGTACCCAAGTTCTGGAAACCAACCCGCCCAAACTGTGTCCAATTAAAACCAATTTATCCGTTGGTCCAATCTTCAAATTTATAAAATTATTTAAATTATTTGTAATATCTGAAACTGGTCTTCGCCAATCATAGTTCCACACCCACAAATCCATCCCCGGTAAATATCCCGCACTGATTAAACTATTTATCAAAGCATCATACTCATGCACAAACGGCGTCATCTTCCAATTATTTTCCTCCCCAGGCACCACATCTCCAGAAACCATAGAAGGAGTATTCCAACTCGCTCCCAACCCAGGCAAAATAATAATTTTCTTCTTTGGTACAGGTGTTGCTGTCGCAGTCGGATTACTAGTTGGCGTAAGGGTATTGGTTGGAATTGGTGTATTGGTGGGAGTAGGAATTGCTGTTGATGTCACGGTAGGCACAGGAGTATTCGTTGGTAGTGGAATACTTGTCGAAGTTGGAGTTATTGAAAAATCAATAATATTAACGTTATAAAAATCATTTATCACTCTTCCCACACCAAAATCACCACCCCAATTAGTCAACCCAAAACCACCTGATAGGATTGGTGCGTTTGAGTCAACATATTCAAAAACTTTTATGTTATCAAAATAACATATTACTTTATTTCCGATTACTTCAGCCTTTAAATCGTGTATAACATTTTGCGATATATTTACCCCTATATTTGCAGCTGGTACAACAACCAAATTTGTGGGGTTTCCGTTCACCCTTTTCCACATAGTTATATTATTATTATCCTGACCCCAATCCGGCTCATTAAATCTAAAATTTAATTCATAATAAGTTAATTTATCATCTGAAGTTCTCAACGAAAGACTTAAGTCCACACCATTAATGTTTACTGCTTTTACATCAACTGAGTAATCAGAGGCATTAAAGTCCTTAGCATAAATAAACGACTTTTCGTGAAACCCAGCCTCACCAACTAAAACATTAGTTCCCCCAATTGTTGATTTGTGCCACCCATAGGTACCAGATAAAACATTATTTGATAAATCTAGCGAATAACCATTGTTAGGTACAACCCAATGATCTGTTAAGTTTGAACTAAAATCGTCATAAAAATTATTCGCCAAAACTGAATAAGTAGAATCAAAAAAGAAAAAAATGAATACGAAAAACAAAACCAATACAATTTTATTTACTTGTATAAATTATAATATTAATAATTGAAAATATTGTCAACAAATAAAATATCTATCATAATAGTAACTTTCAATAACATAATATCTAGCCGAAACCACAGAAATAACATTTTCTGTTATAAATGAGGTAAACTGGGTAGACAATGCAGAAAAAATTATCAAAATCACCGA
>CAYUCP010000070.1:0-3314 GCA_964443315.1 uncultured Gammaproteobacteria bacterium | reverse complement strand
TTCACCAAATACGCTTCTTACGCTTACTGATACCGGAACAGCTGGCAATCTCTCAGTAACAGGTTCAGTTAATGCAACAACTGGCATTCTTCTTAATGGTACAAATATCAACACTGGTGGAACACTCTCAAATGTTGCATACCTTGATCAGAGTAACTCATTTACTGCTGCTCAAACGATCACCACCGGTGGCTTAACCATCACAACTGGTGGCCTCACGGTAAGTGGTGCAACAAATCTTAATAACTATGGCATTACCAATACTGGTTCTATCGCTGGTGCAAGTACGATTGATGCTTCAGGACTTGTCACACTCTCATCAGCTACCCCACTCTCACTTACTAATAGTGCACCAGTTGTAACCCTTGGAGCTGGAAATGCTAATGCTACACTCACTATTAAAGATAGTGCTGGTTCACCAAATACACTTCTCTCACTCGTTGATAACGGCACAAATGCTACCGTAACGACTGGCAATCTCAATGCAACTTCAGCTCTTCAACTTAACGGAACAAGTATCAATGTTGGTGGAACACTCTCAAACGTTGCATACCTTGATCAAGCGAACTCATTCACAGCGGCACAAACCATCACAACCGGTGGCTTAACCATTACAACAGGCGGCCTCTCAGTAACAGGTGGGATTAACAATCACAACTCAGGCATCACCAATACCGGAGCTCTTGCGAATGTTTCAGGTTACAGTCAAACAAGTGGAGATTTTGCTATCTCTGGTGGCGGATCATTTACGACAGGTACTGGTGCTATCTCACTTAACGGTAATACCTTAGTTACCGGAACATTCGATGCAAGTGGCGCTGCAACACTTGCAAGTACAGCAAATGTTCTTGGCAACTTCGCAGTTAACACGAACAAATTCAACGTTACTGCATCAAATGGCAACACAAGTATCGCTGGAACACTCGGAGTTACCGGCAATACTTCCCTCTCAACACTCTCTACAAGTGGACTCGCAACCCTTGAGAGTGGCAGTATTACGAATAATCTCGGTATTGGTGGAACCTTATCAGTTACAAGTACCACAACACTTACTGGCACACTTACTGCAAATGGCTTAGCAAACTTCCGAAATACAAACGGTATCGTCGTTGGTGAAGATAAGACACCAGGAACTGCTAATACAGCTGGTAAGATCACCCTCATCTCTGATGCAGATGATGCGTATTCAACAATCATTAAAACAGGCGCACAATCTCAAGACATTACCTATACTCTCCCAACTGATGATGGAAGTAATAATTACGTCTTAACCACCGATGGTAATGGAAATCTAGCATGGCAATCATCATCAGGAATCGGTGCTGGAACAATCACAGCTGTAGGAAATGTTATTTCAGGCTCATCATTCACTGGATCTGATTCTTCAGCTAATAAAGGTAATACGTTAGTCTTTGAAGGCTCAACCTCAACAGACGATGCAAATGATATAACCCTTACTGCAGTTAATCCTGCAGCAAGTATTACCTACACCCTTCCTGATCTTGGCACAAATGGAACGTTTGCATTCTTAGAAGGAACTCAGACATTTACTGGAGCTAAAACATTTAACGATATCACGATCGCAGATAGTTCTGTTTCTTATACTGGTGGTAACACGACATTTGATATTACTGGTGGTGCAACTCGAACACTTTCACTGCTTAACTCAACTAGCTCACAAGTTGCTAATTTCGACCTTTCTGATGGTGGACTCTATACGAATGGTACCTCTCGAATTACCAATGCTGGTGTTTTGGAGAATATTACTGGATTTGATCAAACGAGTGGCAACTTCGCAATCGCTGGTTCAGGTACATTTACTACTGGAACTGGTGCAATCTCACTTAACGGAGATACCACTATCACCCCAAATCTTAATTTCACTATCGCTTCAGGTAGTGGTGCTGTTTCCTTCTTAAATAGTTCAGGACTCGCACTTGGTAATGATTTATACACTGGTACAAATAACGTTCGTGGCCAGCTCACACTCGTTTCAGCAGGCGACAATAACTACTCTACTGTCTTTAGAACATCTGTTCAAACTCAAGATGTTACCTATACCTTCCCAGGCGATGATGGAAGTAATAACTATGTCTTAACTACTGATGGAAGTGGAAATCTCTCATGGCAATCAGCCTCTGGAGTTGGAGCTGGAACCATCACGGCAGTTGGTAACGTTCTTGCTGGAACAGCATTCACCGGAAGTGATTCATCTGTGCAAAAAGGAAATAATCTTATCTTTGAAGGTTCAACCTCAACAGACGATGCAAATGATATTACACTCACTGCTACAAATCCAGCAGCAAGTATTACTTACACGCTTCCTGATCTTGGGACAAATGGAACATTTGCATTCTTAGAAGGAACTCAAACATTTACTGGCAGTAAAACATTTAATGATCTTTCAATTGCTGATACCACTATTCCATTTACTGGTGGCAACACCACATTTGATGTAACCGGTGGGGCAACTCGAACACTTTCACTCCTTAACTCAACAGGTGGACAGGTTACAAATCTTGATCTTTCCGATGGCTCACTCTTAACAAATGGTACTTCTCGACTCACCAATGCTGGATCACTTCAGAATATTACTGGCTACACCCAAACAAGTGGAGATTTTGCTATCTCTGGTGGCGGATCATTTACGACAGGTACTGGTGCTATCTCACTTAACGGTAATACCTTAGTTACCGGAACATTCGATGCAAGTGGCGCTGCAACATTTGCAAGTACTATCGCTCAGGTTGGTTCAGGAACGTTTAGTACGGGAACTGGTGCTGTCTCACTTAATGGTGCAACTTCTGTAACCGGTTCAAATACCTTTACCGTCGGTTCTGGAACAACAACACTTGGTGGAGCACTGGGAGTTACAGGAGCTGCAACGTTTAGTAATAATGTTACCCAGAGCGGTGGTGGTGCGTTTACGACTGGTACTGGCGCTGTCTCACTTAACGGTGACACGACACTTGCAAGTGGTAAATCATTCACCTCCCAAGGAGTTGCAACCTTCACTCCGGGCAATAATAACAACATCACAATCAACACTGATTACAACAATAGTTCATACCTCAAATTTACTGGGCTTGATACGCAAACTGGTACGTCTATTTGTATCGATGGTTCCGATCGAGTTATCAAATGTTCTGCTGCCTCATCAACACTTCAAGGTGCATATAACGGCGGCAATACCATCACTACCACAACTGGTCGAAACCTTGCTGTTACTCTTTATGATGAATCTAGTAACTCAGGCGTTGCTACCTCATTCACCCTCACCAATGCTGGTACTGCTAATGCATTCGTCCTCAATG
>CAYUCP010000069.1:0-3483 GCA_964443315.1 uncultured Gammaproteobacteria bacterium | reverse complement strand
TCAGCGGGGTTTTTATTTTGAGGTCAGGGTATGCCAGGGCAAGCTGCAGGGCTTTTTGTTGCTGTTCAATAAACAGCAACCGGCAGTCAGGGTACCCGCTTGCATCTGTTTGGCAAACACCTGTCACGATTGTGTCGAGCCCCATATTATAAGCAAACCCGGCCGCGACTGCCAGAAAAATAGCATTGCGACCAGGGGTAAAGGAGGACGGCAAATTTTGATTGCGTTCGTGTTTGGCTTCGATATCCTGTTTATGGTCGGTTAAGGATGACCCGCGGATGGCGCCGGCCAAATTAACGACGTGGAATAGTACGCCGGCTTGGTCAGCGATCTTTTGGGCGCATTCCAATTCCACGGCGTGCCGCTGTCCATAAGAAAAACCGAGTGCGCAGACGCTGCCCGGTTCGCTGTTTTTAATTGCCCAGTATAGGCAGGTCGTGGAATCTTGTCCACCGGAAAAAAGTACGAGGCTTTTCATCTAATTTATTTTAAACTGTTTAAAAATTATCTGCTGATGATTTTAAGAAATTCGGCTCTGCATTTGTCGTATGTCCGGAACTGCCCTTTCATAGTCGAAGTGGTCGTCGAGGTTCCGACCGATTTGGCTCCCCGCATTTCCATGCATAAATGTCGAGCCTTGACGACGACGGCCACGTTTTCTGTCCCGAGGTTAGTGGCCAGGAAGTCGGCAATTTGTTGGGTTAACCGTTCCTGGTTTTGAAGTCCCGATGCGAACTTCTCTACCGTCCGAGGAATTTTTGAAAGCCCGGCGATCCGCCCTGCAGGAATGTACCCGACGCATACCGTGCCAAAAAATGGCAGGGTGTGGTGTTCGCATAGGGAATAAAATGGGATGTCAGTTTCGACGATCATTTCATCGTACCCGTTTGAATCGAACGTCGTAAAGTTAAAGTCCCTGGTGTCCAGGAAGTCGCTCAGGAATTTGATATACCGTTTAGGGGTTTGGGCCAGGCCCTCAGTAGTGACGTTGACCCCGACCCGCTCCAATATCCTGGTAAAATTGGTTTCGGCGTCCTGGAAAACTCCCTCGTCCGTCTCCCATGGAAAAACGAGCCATTTGCCGGAAAATTCTGGTTCAGTCTGTTTATTGAATAGGGCCACGAATGGCGTCCCCGGGAATTCGTTGTAGAACCGTTGTTCTGTTGCCCCGCTATCGATCAGGTCATCGACAATGATTTCAGCGTTACCCGGATGGTCCACCGGATTAAACAGGGCTGCAATAGATTGCCCGCCGCGGGGAACTCCGTATACCTTGACAGATTTTCCGTAGACGGCCCGGATCATTATTTCCGACCTTTCTTTAATGTCCTGCCAGGAGATCAGTACCCGGTTATCCTGCAAAAATTTCATTTCAATAATTTGTAGTGATTTTACAGCTGCTCGTGCAGGTTTCTTTGATTGTTACGCTGATAACCTGTGCGCCGAATTGTTTAAGGTTTTCAGTAAAAACATTAAACAAGTGCCGTGCCAGGGTTTCAGAGGTTGGGTTTCCGGATACCTGGTAGTACTTCTGATCATTCTCTACCAGGTACCAAACCAGCGGATCGTTTTCATAAACGATGCATGAATGATCCAGGGCGTCGACGGTTTCGGCAATGGCCTTTTTTATGTCCGCGAAATCGACGAGCATATCGTATTCGTCCATCTGGTCGCCGGCCGTGGTTACTTCGACAAGCCCGACCCATGAATGGCCATGAATGGAGGCACATTTTCCGGCGTACCCTTTTACAAGGCGATGCGCTGCCTCGAATTTGAATTCCTTTTCCAGTGTTAGCATGCTATCAGATTGAGTTTAAAGGGCAGGTGCGTACCCTCCGGAATGACCCAAAGCCAGTACATATCTGCCGAGTCGATCAGTTCAGAAACGGGTGGATAGACCTCGACGGCCGTTCGCTCCGGTCCCATAATTTCGTTTTTGATTCGTTGTTTTGTTGACCAGGTCATGCGGTGCGAATTAGTTTCCACATGGGCCCTGATTCCCATGAGTTCCACCGGCCCGAATGCCGTGGTATGCGGGAACACCTGAACTGAATAGAGATTGTTCCGGTATGCCGCAGAGATACCCTTTGGCGGGTTTTTGGTTTCTTTGAGGTCTACTGCCTCAAATGGCTGCCAGGCATTTTCAGCCATCTTGCGGGCAATCTTCTGCCTGAATTTATCTGCTTTGCTCCCCATAATTAACGTAGGTCGAATTCTACCTCGACAGGCTTTTTGAATTTCACGTTTCCGAATACCCTGGTTTTTCCTCCATAGGTCACGCGCAGGGTTGTCGTTTTAGTGAACGCCGGGCATTTGGCCGCATACCGGAAACGACCAGAGGCCGAGGTCTTTTTCACGGTTTTGGAACAGTCGACAGAAACCGACGCGCCAGCCAGGGGCGCCCCGGTATGATCGACGACGACCCCGGTCACGCGAGAGCATGAAGCCGCGATGGTCAGGCAGATGACGAGCGAAAAAAAGAGTTTTTTCATTATTCAGGATATTTAGCAGTATTAACAGAACGGTCGAATACTTGAACATGGACACTTAAAACCACTTCCATTTTATCCAGGTATTCAATAAGTCGCTGTATGACAGCGGCTCCTTTTGGGGTACAAATGTACCCAGCAGCCGTTTTTTCGATAAGGCCGAGCCTAACCAGGTTAGCTACATTTTCGCCCCCGGATAATGTGTCCCCCGGTTCTGTTGGTTGGGTTTTCCAGATGGCAAATAATTCTGACGGAATAATTCGATCGTACATAGTATGATTTTTAAGTTACACGCCTGTAGTTTGATTCCAGATTTCAATTTGTGCCCGGCTTGACATCCGCAGGCAATAGGTTTTACAAATATCTGCCACGATAGGCAGGGCTTTTTGCAGTTCGTCCAGGTTGCCAGCGGCTGGCATTAAGACGATATTTTTGGCAGGAACCTTTAAGGGGTAGATAAACGACCCTTGCAGGTCGTAAAAATCTTGAATGCAGGAAATGACGAATTTAAAATAAACATCGACCCCGAGGACAATAGCGTTTTTCATCGGTTCCGGTGAACCCCAATACCCCGCCAGGTCGACAAAGTCATGAATTGCGTATGGGACAATGCGTTTAGATTCCGCCTGTCCGCTGTTTTTTAGCTTTGGGCTGACATTCCACTGTGAAACCCATTTAGTCAGGTTATTCGGCGGGATGGTTCCGTTTGTCTCTACCTCGAAAAATGGTACCTCCCTGTTTCCAGGGTATCGGGTAAAAAATTGGATTGTGATCAATTCCATAAGCGGGGCAATGTCCTGCAGCAGTGGTTCCCCTCCGGTAATGACGATGTGTGCGCCGTGGTGTAGCCGGGAAAACAGGTCAAATTTCGTGTCCAGGGACTCGACCAGGTCTTCGATTTTGGTTCGCCGTCCTTTCCTCCAAACATCTATTGTGTCACATTCCCATGCGGCGCCGCTCGCAGGGCTGTCGTCCTGGTTCCGTCCACAAAGGA
>CAYUCP010000068.1:0-3593 GCA_964443315.1 uncultured Gammaproteobacteria bacterium | reverse complement strand
ATTCGAGAGAAGCTGTATCCGGCACTGTATCCGTTAACGAATAGGGGCGGATACAAACTGTTCAGACGGCGGACCTCTTCCCACTGGCACCTAGGGTCGAACCTAGAATTCCCCCACATGGGCGCGCGGTGTAGATAAAAGAAAGGGTCTTCGCTGCTCTCCGAATACCCTAGGCTATATTAGTAGCTAGGATATCATCGGAACGCAAGGAAGACCCCAAGGAGAGGCTAGGAGACACATTCGGCAGTGCCCCCAGTGCCGAATCAGCGCTGTTCGGCCGCTTGGATGTCTCGCTCGATATCAGGTAGGTCTGTGTCGGCTGAAGCGGGCCGTTGAGAATCAATCTCAATATCCGGCATTTCACCTCCACTGCTCGGTGCTGGGAAAACCGCCCCGGTAAGGCCCGTAGTGGCTCCGGCTTGCGCGGCGGTTGCCTTCAGTGCCTTAGGGGCTTGTTGTGCGGCGTGCTCTTCCAGTAGTTTTACCGCCGCCGCTACTTGGTGCGGGTCGTGTGTCGCCAACATGTCCGCCAGTTTAGCTGCCACGCTGTCTGTCATCGTAGCCTTGTTAAACCCGCGCATCACGGTGCCAACGAGCGATGGCCAGAAGCTGCCGGTGACAGCGCCCGTCACCACTTCCCCAACCCCCGGTTGACTCTCCAGCGCTTCTCTACCCTGCATGGTCTTTGCAGTTTGAGATCCGCCGAGCACCCGGTTGGCCTCAGTGAACAGTTGCGCCTCGCGCTCCAAGGCTATTTTGAACAAATGGAATTGTTCTGGGGTGTCGAATAGCGGCATGAGCTTGGCCTGCATTTCAGGCGAACCTATCACATTCTGTGCCGCGTTGCGGTTACTACTCGGACCCATGATGCTACCATAGAGGTTGCGGGCCACCCCAGTGCGGAACGCTTCCTTCTCCGCCTGAGACATTCCAGCGACCATTTTCATTATCTGTTCGTGGTCGAGCTTGCCGAAGTCGTTATACCCGGTGCGCATGGCATCCAGCACTTCCATGTCACCGGCGTAACCCCGGCGTGCCGCAGCGTATTCCGGCACATTCTGATCAATAGCGTTTACGAATTCCTTGCGCAGCTGACGCAGGGCGTTCGCTTCCGATTTCGACATACCTTGACCGTTAAATCCGGACTCGATAGTAGCGTCGATGCCGCGTTTAATGTAATCGAGGGTTCGAACATCTGGAAGCTGGCTCAGGTTGAATCCCTGAAGCACCGGCAGCCCGGTTTGCGGGTCGTTGATATAAATCGGCTCATGAATGTCCGGGAGCTCGAACCTAGAGGGGTCTTCACCGCGCAGCTTTGCAGCAAGGGCCTCCTTGTTGGCGATGTCACGCGCTTTGTTGTAGAAACCGGCAAAAGAGGGGTCTTTCAGGATCTCGGTAATCCGGGGGTCATCAACGGAGCCTGTGGCGTAGGCTTGATCGTACAGCGTGCCGGCTTTGGACCTCAGCTCTTCCACCAACCGCTGTTCATCGCCGTAGTAGTCACCGGGCTGCAGGCCACGACGGACCTGCTGGTACGTGCGTTCACGCGCGCCGGCTTTCTGCTTGATAAGTTCACGCTCCAGGGTCTGCGCACCCTGTCCCGTGCGCTGAGCCACCGCCCGTGCCAAGTCAACCGTGGCCGGGGAGACATTGGCGAGTCGGGACGGCACCTGCAGCATACGGTCAACAGACATACCGGTCTCAGCCTGCCTGGGGCTGATGCCCGCATCACGTAACGCCTGTCCCAGTTTCCCAGTGGCGACGCTCTGTACATACTCCTCGCTTGGGGCCAGCCGTTCGCGTAGCCAGCGTGCACCGGCCCCGGCACCCCTCAGCGCCACAGGGACGCCGACCCCGGTCACGCCACCGAGGATACCGCCGGCAACCGCGCCGCCAACTCGCTCGCCCTCTTTCGCTGCGCCTGCGCCGGCTACCGCCCCGGTGCCGGCACCAATAGCTCCGAGCCGGGCGAGCGTCGCCAGCGTGGAGCGGCCGAGTTGTTGAGCACCCGCCGCCTGCCCACCGGGAATCATCATCGCGGCAACACCAGGGGCAGCCCCACCTGTGAACTCACCCAGGGTCTGCACAATCGGGTGCTCCTTGGCAAACCCGCCGTATTCGGTGCGGATCTTCGCCAGCGCCTGGTCGTAGCCTTCATCACCAAGCTTGGAGCGCAGCCACGCTTCGGCCTCGTCTCCCCAGCCCATGGCGAGACCCTGACCTAGCACGGCTCGCGTCAGGTTGGTGGTATAGTTGGATTGATTGTCGGCCATGTTCTGTTACTCCAGATTGCCGGGGGTTGAATCGGTAGACCGGTAGAGTCCGGACTTGATCTCTTTGAGTCGTTTCTCTTCCCGTGCCCGGCGCTCCTTCGCGGCCTTGTAGGCGCGTTGGATGATTTTAGCACGGTCTTCCGGAGTCTTAGAGCCTGCGCCTTCCAGCTCCATCAAGATAGCCCGTTCGCCTTCGGTCGGGGCTGCTCCGAACGTGGATTTCAACTTGGACAACACCTGATTGCCCAGCAGGTTTTCAACTTCAGTGGTATTCGACAGTTTGGGGTCCTTAGCCCCTGTTTCTTGCAACAGCTTCCGCTGCGCTCGTTCAATCACCGTGTTTCCGAATGTGTTCGGGTTCAGTTGGTAGGCCCGCGTGAGGTCCTGCAGCGCGCTGTCCAGGCCAGCTATGGAATCCTCGGTATCAGTTTTCAGTTTGACTTCAGCCGGGGTCAGCTTCTTGGCCTCCGCCTCTTTCAGCTCGACATTGCGCTGCTGTAGTTGCAGACCCAGGACCTTGAGCAGGTCGCCACTTTCAAGCTTCTTGGTGACGTAGTTGTTAACGAACTGGTTGAATTCCGGCGTCCCCTTTTGCAGCCCGGCGTCCAAAGCGGCCTTACCTGCCTCCGATTGCGGACGGCCGGAAGCAAGGTATTCCTTGAGGACGTCGCGAGTGAATCCGGATCGGTCGCGGGCTTCTTCTGCTGCCAGCTGACGGACAGTAGCCAAGTCCTCACGGGCACCAGTCATACGCATCTTTTGTGCTTCAAGCGCCAGTTGGAGCTGTTGTTGGCGTGCCGCAACCTTCGCTGCCCGTGTTTCCTTCTGGTGCGCCGCCATTTCCCCACCGGCCAGGGCGGCGTTTTCCATGAATTTACCGGTCTTCGTGGGGGACCCAAACGCAGCCGCCAGTCTGAAGTACAGTTCGGACTTGGACGGACCACTCTCGTCCGGGTTGGCGGCTAGCCGCGTTAGAAGGTCCGTGAACGCTTGCGATTCTTTGTCCGACCTGGCACGGGCAGTTTTCAAGTCATCGACGTAGGAGGACGGCGCTTGGGCATACCTCGCGAGCATAGACTGCAGCGGGTCTGTCGCACTGGGTCCTGGAGGTTGCACCACCCCACCGGGTGCGGCGGTTTGACCCAGCGGAACCGCCGGAAATGAGGAGGCGGGGCGAGCCAGCATTCCCGGGGGAACCAACGGGGAAAGACCGAATTTGGTTGACTTGGAAGGTCCCGTGAAATTGGCAACCGGGTCCGCAATCCCCTGCGCAGCGGCGTCCCTGCGAATGAGGTCGATAACCTGAGGACTCAGGTTATC
>CAYUCP010000067.1:0-3744 GCA_964443315.1 uncultured Gammaproteobacteria bacterium | reverse complement strand
ACTTTTAAAACTTTTGCGGATCAACTTTATAAATCGCAGGATAAATCGATTACTGCAATTCAAGCTGCCAGCGCTTCACAAAGTCAGCAAGGCGCCGAAACTTTTAAACAGCTTTTTGGTATACTGGCCATAGCCGGTGTCGCCGGTGTGTTTTTACTTAAAAAATAAGGAAAATATAAAATGAAACGATTTAATACTGATATTTTGGCCACAACTGAGCAACTTGTCACAAAAGACACGCAAGGGTTTACCCGTGAAGCGATTTCTTCAATGGCAGCGAATGCCGTCCGTGTTATGCAAACCACCGGAAATAAAATCGCGGTCTATACTGGGTCGGGTGTCACACTCAGACTTTTGCCCACAGGCCAAATTTATGTTTTAGATGCGGGCGTGGCCGTTCAAGTTCAAGATTTTAATCGTGTAGAAATTATTAACGGTTCAAGCATTCAAGATGTTGTCGTTTATGCCGGCAAAGGTGATTACTCAGACGGTCGATCAAATTTTACCGCCACAGTAACCGCTACTTTAACGCCTTCGACAACTTTAATTGCCAACGCCGATGTTTCTATTGCAGCAGGTGCGCAAGGGCTTGTTTCGGCAGGACTGTCAACAAAACGCGAAGTTTTAATTTCAAACCCAGTAACTAATACCGTTTCATTTAGAATCGGTGATACTGCGACACTCGATGCGACTCATGGCGTTTTACTTGATCCGGGTCAATCTATTGTATTAACCACAGCAGCAGCGATCTATGCGTACAATGCAGGCGGGACGACTGAATCGATTAGTTCGTCTCAGACAGGAATTTAAACCATGTCTGGAATAGGTGGCGCACGCGTAAGGTTCCCTGCCTCAGTTTTTAGAATTCTAAAAACTGGTGCTTTAACCATTCAACAAATTTTTGATTTATCCAGTTTAACCGCGAATCGTACTGTTACCATGCCAGATAAAAACGGAACACTGGCAATGACTTCGGATATTGCAGCAGCAGCGGATGTCCCCGACAATGCTTTTAGAATTAGCGATAATGGCGACTCCACAAAGAAAATAGCTTTTGAAGCGTCTGGAATCGACGCATCGACCGTTAGAACTTTCACCGCACCGAATAGAAACCATACTTTAGGTGGCGTTGAATTGTGGGCTACTGCCACAAAATATATTATTGGCGATGTTATCGGAATTTCTTATTTAGGATCGATCCGTTTTTATCGATGTACCACTGCGCACACGGCAGCAGCAGCATTTACTACCGACGTTGCGACAAAATGGACTTTCTTAGGCGCAATGAATTTCGAATCTGCACTTTTTGCATTAATGCAAACGGCTGACCCGACAAAACTTTTAACTTTTGATTTATCTAGTTTAACTGCGTCACGATCGGTAACGCTACCAGATAAAGCTGGTACTATGGCCATGCTTTCGGATATTTCAGGCGCGACACTGACAGACACTCAGTTTTTATATAGACAAGCACTATTAAATTCAAATTTTGATATTTGGACAAAAAACACTACGGCAAGTTTTACTAATCCGGCAACAGCAACGCAAATTGCAAATAACTGGTTTGTGAGAAAAGCTAACGGCGGTGGCACTGCGCCGTCAATTAATATTTCTAAAGATACCACCATACCGAACAAACTTTCAATTTATTCATTAAAAGCAGACGTTACCGCAGCAGGTACTGCGAACAGCACAACACAATATGAAATTTACCAATCGATAGCCGATTTCAAACGCTTTCAAGGAAAAAATATTTCTATTTCCATTCAAATGATTGCGCCAACCGCTTCGGAAAAAATTGATCTTTTAATCGATGACGGTGTTTCGACAACTTTAATTGCTCGAAAAACTGTCACTAACTCGTGGGCAAATTACAAATACGAAAATATTTCTATTAACTCGGCAGCCACAAAATTAGAGTTTATTTTTAGAATCGCGGGCGGTACAGGTTTATCTATTGCCTCAAGCGATAACTTTGTGCCATCAACCACAGGCGCATTTTATTTCGCGCAATGCCAATTAAATGAAGGTACTTTAGCAATAGATTTTAAACCAGAATCATCACAAGTAGCTGGTATGCGTTCAGGAAATTCTCAATTTTTTGCGAACACTCACGCAGGCTATGGCGGAACTGATACTAAAATACCTTATTTCACAAACACTTCGACCTATGATCCGGAATCACACTTTACAATCGTTAACAATTCAACAAACGGGCTAAGAATTACAATTAATACCGCAGGTTTATACTCCATCACTGCGTCACTAGGTGGTGCCGACGGCGGTTCGTGCTACGCGGGCATAACACTAAACGATACCGAACTTACTACCGACGTGTCAAGTATAACTGTAGGAAATATTTTAGCGTTCGGAAACATTGGAGCAGTAGGCGGTTATCAGGCGGTTCCCCAATTATCAACGACCGTCTGGCTTAATGCTGGTGACATCGTTAGACCTCATACAAATGGGACGACACCATACCCAACACGGGCGAATTTATTTAATATTACAAAAATAATTTAAAATGAATGAGAACGAAATAATGAAACTTCGTGATTATTCAAAAGAAATATTAACGGTCGCGGGGGTCGCGTTCACTGGATACGCTGCACTTTATTTATCAAAACCAAAATTAAAGAATTTTTATCCGTCTGAGTTTGGGATTTGGTGGCCCTTTATGGACAACGAACTTTTAACAAAACTTGATATGTTTCGCGATCAATTAAAAGATAAAGTTATTATTTCGCCCGCAACCGGCTCGATTGGTCGCCTTAAAGCTGCGATTTCAGATTCACAACACATTTTATCGCCTGACTTAAAAATTAGAGCAGTAGACGTGATGCTTCCAAAAAATTTACTGGGAGTTAATTATTCCCGAGGTGGCACTGAATTAAAAAAAGTTTTTGATTTGGCGTTGTCCATAGGATTTCGCGGTGTCGGCGTTTACTCAAAATGGAAACCGTACGCGGGACTTCATCTCGATACTCGCCCAAAACCAACTCACAAATATGGCAATTTTCTTGTTGATACATGGTCTGGAGTATATAACGAATTGACGGGTCAAAACGACTACGGCGCAGTTAACGCAGCTTTTGTTTAGCTGAGGGCATGGGGGAATCACCTCGCCGTGATTTAGCTCTCAGCTATTCGAAAATAAATTAAGGGGGATTTTATGGATATTTTTGGAATCATTGGAACGGTTGCAAAATTAATTTCAGGTGTTCCTCAAACAGTGGCAAAAATTGTACCGCAGGGTTTAGTTCGTGATCGCGTGGCGGAAGCGTCTACGTGGCAAGGGCTTGGCGTTGTTGGCGGACTTATTTTTTTAATTCCCGATGTAAATATTCACCAACAATGGGCAATTATTTTAATCGTGGGAATTATCGGTCTTGCTCAAATCGTAAAAAACGAAAAGAAAAATGAAAATTAATTCACACTTTGTTTGGAGTTTTGCGATTGCTGTTGCTGCAAATATTGCTGCCAGCATTTTAATAGAGTCATGGAAGAAAAATAATGTATGAACTTAGATGCACTTCTAACTGCTTTTTTAATGTCAGTTATCACTGGATTAATTTCTAGCGTGGCGACCGTTGCCGTTCTTAAAAACGATGTTTCTTGGATTAAAAAAGAATTAACAGATACAAATTCGCGTATTACTAATCACGAAAGACACTTTCACCCCGTTTCAGTCCGCTAACCCCCACCGCCAACCACAAATAAAAACAAAAGTCAAGTAAATTATTG
>CAYUCP010000066.1:0-3784 GCA_964443315.1 uncultured Gammaproteobacteria bacterium | reverse complement strand
CGGAGTCGGTTACGACCCCCCTTTCATCATGTCACCAAACTCGTTCATGATATCCATGCCACCACCTTCACGCATTTTAGCCGCCAACACCTGCTGCAATTTCTGAGCCGCATCGTTGAAGGCCTCTTTCAAAAGGCCTTCCAATTTACTGCGGTCAGACATGAGTTCTTGGTCGATCGAGACGTTCGTGACTTGCTGTGTTCCGTTGATCGTGATTTTGACCTTACCCCACCCAGCCGAACCTTCGGAACTGATCTCGGAAAGCTGGTCTTGGAGGGCTTTTGCCTTATCTTTGAGATCTTTGAATTGCTTGAGTTTGCCAAGGAAAGACATAGAAATAGAAGAAAAATGAGGTTGCCTCATCATGACAGAAAGGCGAGCAAACGCCAACTCAGGCGTTTGTGGAGGAACGGCGAGATTTTGGAGTGACGCCCAGTTTTGTGGAAAGTGCTTTCAAGGCCGTGTGGTCACGTGTTTCTGCGATCTCTGCTTGCAATCGTTTGCCTTTGGCGAGAAGTGCGGTGATCTCTGCGCGGAAGGCGAGGACTTTTTTGGTGAGAGTGGTCACTTGTTTTTCTCGTGGAGAAGATGGCATAGGGAATAGCTGACATGGTACCATGAGCGCATTCCTTTTATCGAGAATACATTATATGGCCCACGATCGTGCAGATAGCCCTCGAGCTATTGGCGGTGCTGAACGCAAGCTTGAGGTGCGCGTACCTACACAGGAGCGTCCCAAGCTCTCCGTCGAAGCGCGTCTTGAGGCGTTGTCTAACGAACTCACAGGGATCAATGCCCTCTTGGATGGATCACGTGGGATGGTGGCGCAGATGAAAGCGGATATTGTTGAAACGCGAAACGGAGGCGAAGATCCAGGAGAAGAAGAGCAACAGTTAGTTGCCTATTTGGAGGAGCTTGAACAAGCTCGCATCAAGCAAAAAGCCCTTCAGAAAGAACTCGCAGATCTCTCGAGGCCAGAGCGTACAGAGCTCGATGTGATGGGTCACGCCTTAGATCGTGCCTATGCTACGGGCGATGAAGCGAAGATTCAGGAGCTTGAGAAAGCCATGTTGGATGAGTACGAGAAAGGACCGATCGAGATGTCGAAAGACCTGCGCGAGGAGCGAGCGGAGCAGGGGCTAACGCCGGAGCAAAAAGCGCTCCGTCAGTTTGAAGAGGTAGTTGGAAGGGTGGAGACATCACGTGCCGTCCTGCATACCAAGCCAGAAGAGAGTCGGAGAGCGGCTGAGGAGTTGCGTGAGGTGAAAATGGAAGTACAACGTTTGTCGCGTCGTGAAGCGGAAGGAGTAAGCGTGGATAAGGAAGTGTTGAAGAATCTGCAAGCTCGTCTTCCTGAGCTTGAAACGCGTTCAGCGGCTCTGAGTGCGGAAGTGGAGAGTGCTCACAAGGCCTTATTCGAAGACGAGCAACGGGCGATTGACCTGGTAACCAAAGATCCGCAAGCACGGTACACGCTAGCGAAGACGGCGGAAGCTCAAGCTCAGCAGCGGTTTGACACGCTGCGTAAAAAACCAGCAGAAGCAAAAAAGTGGCTTGAAGAAACGTACATTCCTGAACAGCTTGAAAAGCAACACGTGTTGCCCACGCTACAAGATCTAGAAGTGGAGTTTAAACGACGAAAAGCGCTCCAAGAGGCGACGGGGCAAACGGATTATTCAGAGCAGACATTTGCCCGCGAGCTGAAGAGTGAGATGAGCGCAAATGGCAACCAATCCATATTTAGATACCGTGACATGGAGTATGGAAAGCCCTTTTTGCCTCAACGCGGAGGAAACATGTTGGCGGCGGATGTGGCAGCTGGGGTGGGCGAGCGAGATTCGGCTGAACGTGGTCGAGCGGCGTTCTTTGCTGAGCGTGCCAAGTATCTTGAGGAAGTTATACGCTTGTTTGGTTCTTCATCGGCGACCCACGGTTCACGCTATTTTAGCGGATACGATTTGCCGAAGTATACGGCAGACAAGCTAGCGGCAACAAAAGTAGCTCTGTCTGAGGAGGCGAAGAAAGTAGTATTTGCTGGTTGGGAGGGAAGTGGTGATTTTCCAAAACAGTACCTGTTTGATCGTATCGCTGTTGAAGAAACCCGTGCTGCGGGTGAGCGGGTGATCGCGCAAGCGTATCAGTTTGAAACGATCGCCAAACATGAAGTAGAACTTGCCACCCAAACACCGAAAGTGCCTGACTTTGCCGAGCGGGCAGCCGCCTTTGAGCGTAGTCGGAGGTTGGATGAAGAGCGCCAAACCTTGCTGCGGGCAGCTGAGCGCGCCGCGCAAGAGGCAGCAGAGCCGTTGTATCGTCGCAGTCGGTCAGCGGCAGCTTCGTTAGAGAGTGGTCGATCGCTCCTGGGACAGGAGTCATCTAAGCTGTATACAGAGAAGTCTGCGCTGGAAGCCAGGCTCTCACGCGGAGAGATGATGATGTCGGATGCTTCACCCTGGGAGCGTGACGGGGCCGCCAAAGCGCTTGCAAAAGAGCAGGCCGATCATGCTCGCTATCGTGATGAGTTGATCGAAGCGAATATTGATCCGAGAGAGCGTCAAGCGCTTGAAGCTCGAGGGTTGAAATTGGACTACACACGACTTGCTATCGCGAACAAGGACTACGCGCAATCGTTTGCAGCAGTCTTGACGACATTGGATGGAGAGATCGCTAAGCTCGGAACAAAGCCAAAACTCGCCTTTCAGTCGACAAAAGACAAGTGGGATGCGGACTATCTCGGACTAACTCGTCAGCGGACGGTTCTGCAAAATCTGAAAAAGAAATATGACGAGGAGTATCAGCCGGCGATGAAAGAAAACATTGATCACGGTGAAAAGTTGGTGGAGGATAAGCGTCAGGCTCTATCTCAGGCAGAGACGAGATACGCCTCTAGCCAGCGAGAAATTGAAGGAAAACGCGAAGCGCAACGCCAAGAGTTGGCTGCAGCGAGAGAGCGACTCACCGTGATTGGACGAGACATGGCTGACGTAGAGGCGCGTCGGCGCGCGTTGGAACAAGAAGGTACACGTGAAACGAGTAAGCTCGCAGCTGAGCGTCAAGCGGTAGCTGATGCGGCGAAGAAAGCTTATCTTGATCAGTTCGATCCGAAAGGCGAACTTCAAGCGCATGTATCGATCAATGCCCAAACCTGGGGAGCAGAGATTGGCGCGGAGGTTGAATCCATGCTGACAGCCCTTCGCAAAGAATCTTCTCCGAAGAATTCGCTCGCTGATACATCAGAAACGGTTGTGTTCTCAGAGCGATTAGCTCGTGCAAAGCAACAGAAAGTAGAAGCTCGTGCTAAGGCAGAGCGCGTACGAGATGCCGTTGTGAGTCTGGTGGAAGCTCAACGGAATAATTACGGCAGTTACAGCCGTTCTACGGGTGAATTGTTGACCCAAGAACTTCGTTCAAGAAGTGACGAAAGAGCGATCGCGGCGGTTCGTGGCTTAGCTCAAGCAGAATCACGTTGAGCTTGAAAGATCCAATTTTTTACGAATATTCGTAACAACAGCCCCATCGTATTTTGTTGCGAAGGCTGTGCGTAGTGTGTTGCCTTTGGCGATTTTTTGCTGAACCTGGGTTTCGAGCTCGGCGATTTTTCCTTCCAACTCGTCAACGAGTGCTTGTCTGGTTGAAGAAGGGGCGGTGGATGACATAGTGCTCCGACAACTGTACCATACGAGCAGATATTTTCCTCGACCTTTATGCTACAAGATCCAGCGCGAATGAAAGCAGGGATGGGCGCAGCGATGCCGGTGAACCCGGCAGAAAGACCTCCGTTAAA
>CAYUCP010000065.1:0-3836 GCA_964443315.1 uncultured Gammaproteobacteria bacterium | reverse complement strand
GTTGCACCAGCGATTGCTCCAGCATTCGTGATACCACCAGTATTATTGTTAATACCACCAGTGATAGAAGCACCGTCAGCTGAGATTGTTAAGCCACCAGTACTGATCGTCTGAGCAGCTGCAAACGTATTTGATTGGTTCTTATATGCCACATTTGAGAGTGTTCCAGCGGTGTTGATGTTCACACCGTTAAGTTGGATGCCACTTACTCCGTTAAGGATATCTCCAGTAACTGTTCCAGAAGCAGTGATGTTGGTTGCACCACTAATTGCTCCAGTATTACTAATACCATCGTTACTTGCATTGATACCGCCATCAATTGTTGCCCCACCTGTCGTAACAGTGAGTCCGTTAGCTGAAGTAATACTACCAGTTCCAGTGGTTGCGATATTACCAGAGGTTGAAAGAACACCGTTTTCATTGATGGTTAATTTGTTAACACCACCAGATTGGATAGCGAAAGAAGTGTTCGTTGCAGCGTTTGTATCATCAAGGATGAATGCAGTAGCTGTACCAGCATTGGTGAGTTTGAATGAAGTAGCTGTTCCAGAATTACTACTCTCATCGTAGAGTGTGATATCAATATTTCGGCCAGTTGTAGTCGTGATTGTGTTTCCACCATTGTATGAACCTTGGAGAGATGAAGCTGCAGCAGAACAGTCAGCAATTTCATTACTCGCATTGAGACAGAGTTGTGTGGTTCCAGTCGTTGCAAGGGTTGAAAGCTTGGTAACTTTGTTAAGAACGATTTCACCAGTACCATTTGGTGAGAGTGTTAAGTCTTCATTTGAACCGGTTGTGATATCAGTACTAACGCCAGAGTAGGTAGTTGTACCAGTTGTGGTGATAGCACCAGAAGCGATCGTTCCGATATTGGTAAGGTTTCCAGATGCATCGATTCTTTGGGTACCATTTGTTTGGAGAACAGAGGTTGCATTAAGTGTTGCACCTTGAATAGTTCCTGAAGCCGTAATAGAAGTTGCTCCAGCGATCGAGCCAGCATTGGTAATGCCGCCACTATTTAAGTTCGTTGCGCCGTTAACTACTAAGCCATCAGCAGAGATAGTTAATCCGCCAGTTGAGATAGTTTGAGCTGCTGTGAAGGTGTTAGATTGATTTTTATAAGCAACATTTGTCAGAGTGTTTGCTGTATTAATGTTTACTCCGTTGAGTTGGAGAGCTGAAGTTGCATTAACAGTAGCAGCAGTTACTGTTCCAGAAGCAGTGATATTACCAGCTCCTGAGATATCACCAGCATTGGTGATATTGCCTGAATTATTGTTTAATCCACCAGTGATAGAAGCACCATCAGCTGAGATGGTTAAACCACCAGTACTAATGGTTTGAGCAGCAGTGAAGGTATTAGATTGATTCTTGTAGGCAACGTTGGTAAGAGTATTTGCTGTATTTATATCTGTGCCATTTATCAAGAAACCAGTCGCATTGATGCTGCCAGCAGCTGTCACATTTCCATTACTTGCAACAGTGAACTTGGTAGCACCAGCAGAAGATGCAGTGAATATATCCTGACCATTCGTTACATTAAGGATCTCAAGCGCTTTGCCTGTCACAGCACCGGTAACGAGGAGTCCGTCATTTGAGATAGTAAGGCCGCCAGTCGTAATCGTTTGAGCACCAGAGAAAGTATTAGCTTGGTTCTGGTACGCAACATTTGAAAGTGTTCCAGCAGTGTTAATACTTGTTCCGTTAAGTTGGATAGCTGACGTTCCATTGAGGGTTGCACCAGTAATGGTACCTGAAGCAGTGATAGAAGTAGCACCAGCGATTGCACCAGTATTAGTGATACCACCGGTATTGTTGTTAATGCCACCAGTGATAGAAGCACCATCAGCACTAACAGTTAAACCACCAGTAGAGATAGTTGTCGCACCAGCAATAGATTGACCAACAGTGAAGTTATTGTTTTGTCCCTTGTAGGCAACGTTTGAAAGTGTGCCAGTTGTATTAATATCTGTACCGTTTAATTGGAGAGCAGAGGTAGCATTAAGTGTCGCACCAGTTACCGTTCCTGAAGCAGTAATAGAAGTAGCTCCAGTAATAGAACCAGTATTGGTAATGCCCGTACTTGTGAGGTTAAGTCCACCTGCAGAGATAGTTTGCGCAGCAGAGAAAGTATTAGCTTGATTCTGGTATGCAACGTTTGAAAGTGTTCCAGCTGTATTAATATTAGCTCCACCAAGAAGAATACCGCTTGCTGCATTAATCGTACCGGTAACTGAGAGGTTACCTGTTGTTCCTGCGTCAGTGAGGGTAAGAAGAGTGTTTGGTGTGGATTCAGCATCAGTAATCGTAAACGTCCCATTGGTACCAGCTGTTGCGAGTTGCAATCTTGATGAAGCATTGGTTAGAGAAAGTGCTAATCCAGCTGAAATTGTTGCAGTTCCGGATGCATTAATATCGGTGACTCCAGTAAGTGAACCAGTATTGGTAATATTGCCATTATTATTATTAATACCACCAGTGATAGAAGCGCCATCAGCGCTAACAGTTAAACCACCAGTAGAGATAGTTGTAGCACCAGCAATAGATTGACCAACAGTGAAGTTATTGTTCTGCCCTTTGTATGCAACATTAGTGAGCGTATTTGTCGTGTTGATATTTGTTCCATTGAGCTGAAGTGCTGAAGTAGCATTAAGGGTAGCACCTTGAATTGTTCCTGATGCGGTGATGGAAGTAGCACCAGCGATACTTCCAGCATTGGTGATACCACCACTGTTTAAGTTTGTTGCACCATTTACAACTAATCCGTCTGCTGAGACGGTTAATCCACCAGTAGAGATAGTTGTAGCACCAGCAATAGATTGACCAACAGTGAAGTTATTGTTCTGCCCTTTGTACGCAACATTGGAAAGTGTACCGGTAGTATTAATATCTGTTCCATTGAGCTGGAGAGCACTTGTACCATTAAGTGTTGCTCCTTGGATTGTGCCAGAAGCAGTGATGTTCGTAGCGCCAGTAATAGCTCCAGTGGTGGTGATATCACCGTTATTAGCGATAGTGAATTTCGTCTGACCTGCAGATGATGCAGTAAAGATAGCTTGATTACCGGTTTGATTTAGTTGAACGAGTGCTTGGCCTGTTGCAGCACCTGAAACTGAGAGTAAGCCATTACCTGAGAGAGAACCGATACTTGTAGACCCTCTGGTACCAAGATTACCGTTTTCGTCGATTGAAAGATTCGTTGTTCCAGCTGATTTGATTGTGATTGCGGTATTGGTTGCTCCATTTGTGTCATTAATGACGAATGCTGATGAACCTGTACCAGCGTTCGTGAGTGAGAAGATTCTGCTGTTACCTGAAGCGAGGGTGAAATCGATGTCTCCCTCAGCATCAGTTGCACTAATAGTGTTGCCAGCCTCATATGCTTGCTGGAGAGTGACATTATTGAAGTTAGCGTTACATGAAGAGAGTTCGTTTGATCCATTGAGACATACTCCTGAAGTGCCGCCAGTACTGAGACTGAGAAGTTTCGTGATGTTACTAAGAACGATCTTGCCAGTACCATTTGGAGAGACAGTGAGGTCTTCATTGGTTCCAGTCGTGATGTCGGTTGAGACACCATTGAGGGTGAGTGTTCCTGTTGTTGTGATTGCTCCAGAAGAGATAGTGCCGATGTTTGCAAGGTTACCAGAAGCATCGATTCTTTGTGTGCCACCAGTTTGGAGACCGGTTGTCGCATTGATAGTAGCAACTGCGAGTGTTCCAGCTGTTCCGTTATCAGTAAGCGTGAGAAGGGTATTTGGTGTGCCTTCTGCATCTTTGATGGTGAAGGTACCGTTATTTCCAGCAGTTGCGAGGGTAACAACTGGAGCATT
>CAYUCP010000064.1:0-3925 GCA_964443315.1 uncultured Gammaproteobacteria bacterium | reverse complement strand
TCGCCAATTGCTCCCTACCTAGTAAAAATTCCAAGTTGAGTTTTTGCAATTCCGTCCGATCATTTTCCATATCAACTGGAAGTACTCTATTCACAACTTGAGAATTTCCTTGGTTCAAAAGTTTGGGTATTAGCCAAATTGCGCCAATACCCAAAAGCAAATACGGCCAATATTTTTTCAAAAATTCCATTGGCTTTTCCTTCTTACCTGTATCCATTGATATCCAAATCATATGGATAAGGCGGTTCAATGCTTTGCATCAAGCGTAATGGTGCAATTCCGTTGTAGGGAATTTCGGTCGGAAGATAAATTGGACGGGGCGGTATGATGTAAACATCACCCGCATAATCGTCAAACTTGTATTCATTCCACGGCGTCTGACAGTAACTTTGGGCATAAACGCTAGTAAGATATGCGTGATAATTACTAGCAGAATAATCTCTTGGTGCAAGATTATTATGCTCAAGATTGTTCAAAGGGTTTCCGTTGGCCATAAATTACCTTCCTTGCAATGTAGCAAACACATTACTTGAACCTGTAGCAAAACCTTCTAGCACCTTATTTGCCCCCTGATAATTGCGAAGTACAAGATACAAGGCAACCAGAGCGAAAGCGCCGCCAAAAAATTTGACTAGGATGTCCATCTTAAATATCCTTTCTATTTTGTATTTGGAGCAAAATTCCCAACACTACCACGGCAATTAAAACCCCGCCAATTTTTCGATTTGCGGAATAGACTACGGCCAAACCAAAAATGCCTAGTAATGCTATGAAATCTTTATTCACGATGCTAAACCCTTGAGTGATTGAAGAGGCTGCAAAACGGATGCGGAAGTATCGTTTTTTCCTACACAATCACAATCCGCTTCACCAGTCAGACAAGTTGCGAAATGAGTAAAGCATTTATAGCGGCCTGTTACTCCAATGTACAAGAGTAACAGTCCAAAGACTATAATCAACAAACCGCTTCCGTTTTGCATATGTTCACTCCTTAGATTGAAAGTAAATAGTTGCGCAATGATGCGTTTGGAATTTTCGCCGCAACGATTTTAAGAAGCGGTAACACCAAACCAACCGCCAATGCGAGAAAGATCAAGTTGTATGCGCTTGGTTTGATTTGTTTGAAATTGCTTCCAAATTCGTCGCCTTGCGACGCATAACGCGCCAGTAAGATCAAACCTACAAACAACCCCAACACAACAAACCAAAAGGTAAGTGGTGACGATTGGGCAGGTTTGTCTACCACTTGTTCGGGCAGTGCTGGCGTATTCATAACGGGTGTTTGTTGTGACGGTAACGAGTTTACATCGCTATAAACATCGTCGTAAGAAATTTGATTATTGACTAATGCTAGTGGATTGTATGCAAACGGCATAATTCAACTATCCTTTCATAGTTTGTGGCGGAACGAGATTGACCAATACGCGACGAATATTCGACAAGAAATTGTTACCACTTCCCAAAGTTGCGCTAGTCGAAATTTGATAGCCCACTTCAAGCGTCGTCACTTTTTCAGTGTTCATACCATCGCGCGTATCGTCTTGCGACGGACTTCCCATTGCTTCCCACAATCCCCACGGAAAAACTCCCGTCGGCATAATTGCGGAGTTCGCCATATATCCACGCAACTTTTGTGTTGTCGGCGTGAAAACATAAATCGTGTCGTTTTTGTTTACGCGCAACGTAGACTGATCAAAAGCATTGCTCAGCGAACCGTTGACAGTGATATACGAAATCAAGTCGAGTAAATAACCCTGACGCAAAATTTGGTAATACGTGAAATCGCCAGTGTACAAAATCGGCGTATTTTCTTCGACAGTTCGCACGATTTGGTTCGCTGGCCAAGCGACTTGGTTCGGATTGGGAACGTCCCAATAACGATAATAACAAGTAACTGTTCCGGTAAATCCTGTTCCGGGATTAGTTGCCACAACGTCGGATTGTGTACCAAACGTGATATTTACGTTTGCTTGAATTTCCGGCGCTTGCAAGTTGATTGTACCAACGTCAAATTCGTTCGCATCATTAGCAGCGATTGGAATGTAATAAACCAACTTCCACGTATTATTACCCGTTGCAATTGGAGCGGAATAAATCAAACTTGATACCGTACCCAACCCCGCGCCATCAGGCCCGAACGCGCGTTTCTGATTTACCGCGTTCAGATATGCGCCAAAACCTGACAAGTCTACGATGTTGGATGTCCCCAGATTTGTATCAACCGTAATGCGTTTGATCAAATTCCACGGGCCTTTGTCAACCAACGTGGCAGATGCGCCCAAATTAAAAGTGCCTTCTACAACCAAAACGATTGCATTTAAAAAACCGACTTCTGGCAATTTAATAGGCGTCGCCTGATTACCGCTTGAGTATGTGCGTACGTCCACTTGGCGAAAGCGTTCGCGCGCGGCAAGTCTAAACGGGATAAGTGCTTTCTGTGCAGCTGGCATTTTGTGTTACCTTTCAAATTTTAAGAGTTAATGATTCGCTATAATTTCCATCAACACTGCCATATAAAAAATTATGTTTCCGGAAATCTAGCGTTGCGATTTGTTCGCGCGAAAATCCTAAAGTTTCTTCTACAACAGCAACATCATATTTGTGGCGGATGTAAAAAACCGCATACCGTTCCGCTTCGCTTAGAATTGATATTGGTATGCGTTTTGGCCTTTGCGTTGAACATACTGTGCATATGTTTAACTCACGCCCGCGAGACAGTAACCCGTGAATGTAATATGGTAAGTTGCCATTGTAACAAACAGATGCGACTTCATCGAAATAGACAGTTTGGTTTTGTTGATAGTAAATCGTACCCGCGAAATCGTTTATAAATTCCGCGTCCGTTTGCTCTTTCGGAGTTGGGACATAAATCACTTTTTTATGTTTGTCCCTATCCACTTTCAAAAAATCTGAGTAGCGCGTAAAGCGTTTATATCCTTTCCAGTCTATCTGGCCTTTAGTATCAAGAACAGTCACGTAATCGTGAAACTGTAAAACCTTTTCTGCAAAAACTGTTTTCCCGCTTCCTGTTTTCCCTACTATCACGACTCTTTCGTCAGTGTTAGGGATTAAGTCTGCAAAGTTGAATCTGGCTTGCATAAGATTTCAGGAAAATTGGTTTTGAGATATTCCCGATGCTTTTCCGCATCGGCTAAAAAAGCGTCAAGTTCTGTTAGAAAATCTGTGATTTGTTGAGTACTTGCTTTCGTTGCAATCGGGATTAACAGACCTTTTGCTGTAATTGGTAAATTTGAACTACTAATTAACTTGAGAAGTTTCGCTTGTAGAAACATTGTCGTAACTCCTTATTATTTGTTCGGCGCGATACATCTGATATCTCGGATAAGCAATCTTAGTGCTTACAATCGCCAGATTCCAAAACGGATAGTATTTGGCAAATACTTGGTCGAAACGTTTGCGCATCGCCTTGGGCATACTTTCCAAACAATCAAACAATGCTTTTGCCAGTTCTTGAGATTCGGGTTTCTGCAATTGCAAGTATGGTGTGGCTGTTGAAACTGCAACCAATCCCGAAAGAGAATCGATCAAACCGGTTAACAACAAAACAGAAGCTTCCATTCCGTCAGGCAAAAAATCTTTTGCCGCGTTTGGTTTGCGCCCACGTTTCTTTACATAAACAGCATCTTGGCCAATTTGCTTTGCTGAATCGGTTTCGCTACTTCTCGGCCTTCCTCGTTTTCTTCGTTCGGTACTGGCGGAACTATCACTTCCGTTATCGTCACTTCCGGTTGTGTTTCCCCCGCTTCTTCCGCTTCCTCCGCTTCCATTTCCGTCAACGTTTCGTTCACTTCCGATTGTAAATCCGCCAACTGCGCTTTCACTTCCGATATCATTGTTTCGAGTTGTTGGATCAACTGAATCAATGTTTGGTGATTGCTCGTTATCAATTGTGACAACATCGCCA
>CAYUCP010000063.1:0-3990 GCA_964443315.1 uncultured Gammaproteobacteria bacterium | reverse complement strand
GCATTAATTTGTACTCTGATTTCATCTTTTCCTTTTGCCACTACTGGATAATTAATATTCGTAACGAGTACGCCTCGTTCGAAAAGTTTTTGTTTTAATTCTTTCGTTTTCATCGCATCACCGATAAGTACTGGTTGAATTGGATGACTCGACTCTGCAGCAAAAGTAAAAGCAGTTTTTCCAATTTCTTCTTTAAATAGCGCTATGTTATTCCGAAGTGTTTCGAGTAATGCTTCTCCCTTTTCTCCACTTACTTTTGTAACAGCTGCGAGAGCTGATCCAGCAACGCCAGGTGAGACTGAATTAGAATAAATGTATGTCGCTGCTGCTTCACGGAGATAATCGATAAATGCCTGATCTCCGACCACATATCCCCCATCGCATCCAAATGCTTTTCCAAAAGTGCCAACAAGGATATCTACCGTTACGCCACTCTCCTCTTCACACCCTCGACCGGTTTTACCAAATGATCCAACCCCATGGCTATCATCGACGATTACCATCACTCCTTCTTCATATTCAGCATCATATTTATCAGTGACTTCTTTAAGCTTTGCGAGATTCGTCCACTCCCCGATCATACTAAATATCCCATCAGTCACGATAACTGCTCGTTTAAAAGTAGACTTATTTGCTTCTAAAACTTCAGCAAGGTGAGCGAAATCTAAATGACGATAAATAAATTTCTGAGATTTTTCAATACTTGCAGCCCGCACACCGTCAATGATACTTCGATGATTTAATTCATCTGAAATAACAGCTACACTATCAGACATCACAGAATCCCGAGATTGTTTATTCAGAAAACATGACATAACAGCCACATTTGCAGCAAATGCACTTGAAAAAACCATCCCATCATCTCTTCCATGGAATTTCGCAATCGCTTTTTCTAAATCTTTATAAACGGTAAGTGTTCCTGAAATAAATCGAACTGCTCCAGGGCCGACACCATATTTTTTGGTTGCTTCTTCCTCTGCATGTGCTAACTCTGGGTCTAAGCGAAGACCGAGATAATCATTTGAGTTAAACACACGATAGTTCTTGCCAGCGATAATTGCTTGAGGTCCATGATCAGATGTAAATCCCTCAATGATCACTTCATTTCTTTTTGCAACACCTGCACTATCGATACGAGAAACTTCTGCTTTTAATGAATCAATAAATACTTGTTTCGCCATATACGTTACTGTCATTCCCGACCTGATCGGGAATCTATTTAAATAGATCCTGAATCAAGTTCAGGATGACAAATTATTTTTAACTATTACTTCAATTTATTCTTGAGGTTTTCAAGCATGACATCTGTCATTTTGACTAGGTCAAATTCATGTTTCCATCCCCAATCCGAGCGTGCGACCGAATCATCAAGTGATTTCGGCCAGGAATCAGCGATTTTTTGTCGATGATCTGGTTTGTAGGTCACCTCTAGTGGCATTCTTTTTTGAATCTCGGATGCAAGTTCAGACGCTTTAAAACTAATTGCAGCGATGTTATAACTTGTTCGAACAGTTAACTTACTCGGATCTGCTTCCATAAGCCCGATTGTTGCATTAACAGCATCATTCATATACATCATCGGAAGAACCGTATCTTCACTGACAAAAAATTCATACGACCCTTTTCGAAGTGCTTCATAAAAAACAGCTACGGCATAGTCAGTCGTTCCACCGGCGGGTTCTTGTTTCCAACTAATAATGCCTGGATAGCGAACACTTCGGATATCTAATCCATATTTCAAATGATAATACTGAGCCATTAACTCTCCTGATACTTTCGTCACTCCATACATCGTCGTCGGTTCGAGAACGGTTCGTTGAGGTGTATTATCTGGTGGAGTCGTAGGACCAAAAGCCGCAATAGATGATGGCCAAAACATCTGCATTTTCTTCTCAACTGCTAAATCCAGAACAGATTTTAATCCATCCATATTAATTTTCCATGTCAGTGATGGATCTACTTCTCCTCGAGCCGAAAGTAGTGATACCAGATGATAAATAGTATTTATTTGATGTTTTTCAATCACCGAGGAAACAGCAGCGTGATCATTGATTTCAAGTGTCTCAACAATTCCTTCAAACTCTTCAGGAATATTTTTATGTCCGACAGCCACGACATTACCATGACCATATTTTGCTTGAAGTGCAGGAACTAATTCAGATCCGATTTGACCGAAAGCTCCGGTCACCATAATTTTTTTCTGCTCTGACATACGTTATGGAAAATGTAACAGACTCTATAAAAAAATGCAATGATTTGGATAGATAAAAAGAAAGATGTATTTACGCTAAATAGCAAAAGTACGAAATTGGTAAAAATTTATGTGGAATGAGAAGCTCCACTTGACTGTTTGGCAAATTTTTATTATCCTCAATGCACTCTCCAAAACCTTTGATACACACGACAGTTAGGCTCGATAAATACCTTTCCTCTGCTGGAGCATGCTCTAGACGTGCGGTTGATGCATTCCTTAAAACACATATCGTTACTCTGAATGAAAAACGAGTTACTGAATCAGGCATCAGGTTTGATCCTAAAAAAGACAAACTATTAATTGATAAAAAGGCAATTAAAAAACCAGAGCTCGTCTATTTCATGTTGAATAAACCAAAAGGAATTATTACAACCGCTGCAGATGAATATGGACGAGAAAATGTTATCTCGTTTATTACTACTACAGAGCGAATTTTCCCGATCGGAAGATTAGATAAGGACACACACGGTCTTATTCTCCTAACAAATGATGGAGAATTAACAAATCATTTGATTCATCCTAAATATCATGTCCCAAAAGTATATGAGGCTAAAATCGCAGGTGAATTACTCCCCTACCAAAAAGAGTGTTTTAAACGAGGTGTGATGCTTGATGATGGATTAACACAACCATCTGAAGTCAAAATCCTAAAAAAACTCCGAGATTATTCAGTTATCCAAATTACACTTCACGAAGGGAAAAAAAGACAAATTCGAAGAATGTGTGAAGCCCTAAAAATCACCCTGTTAGACCTACAAAGAGTCTCATTTGGCCCACTTCAACTAGGAGACTTACCTCTCGGTAAATATCGCAAACTCTCTGATGGAGAAATCCAAACACTTAAAAAAACAGCTACTCCTTCTCTGCAATAATTAGCTATTCTGTTGACTTCTTTTTTATTCTTATATACAGTTAAAGTAATGGATCAAGAACGACAAGCTCCAGCACCTGCACCTGTCAGAACAGAAGGCGAAAGACCTCCAGAGCGAGAGTATGTTCCTTATGAGCGTAAACCTGTACTTCAAGCTCGATTAGCAATTGATGGTGCCGCACTTAATCCAGAAAACAGAGATATTCGTCCACCCTACACTGCTGCTGATTTTTCCATGCATAACACCATGTCCGATAACCTGATCAATCAACGTTCTATAGAAGAACGTCAAGCTTTAGCTGGAAATAAAACGGTTGATACATGGAAAAACGAGATGGTGACACACTTTCAAGATGAGCGGGTTAAAAACTTTTTTGAAAACAATGAGAAAGGAAAAAGATACGCAGAACTGTATAGAGATGTCCTCGGTATTGATGTTAAAAACATGACAGCTGATGAAGCTGGCAAACTTTTTAGTCAGTTTGGTGGGCGAGATGGTGCCATCAAATACTCAGATCACATCATCCAAAAATACCGTGAGACAAATCAAAATAGAGAACTTGTACGTCAGTTTAGTGAAGCAGAATTAGATGCATTTAAATGGATGGGAGCAGTACTTGGAACTGAGATGTCAGATATTATTACGCAAAGAACATCTCAACTAAAAAGAGCAGAAACCCAAGAAGGTCGCCAGGCTATGGCTAATGAAGTAAATGAGGTAGTAAATGGTACTCCTAAATTTAACGCTCCACATGAAACTAATGAAAAACCTCTTCTTCAAAGAATGTGGGGAAATGGTCAAGGGATTGCCGCTCTCCCTCCTCGTCCAGGCCCAGACAACCAACCACCACTTGCTAACCCAAAT
>CAYUCP010000062.1:0-4014 GCA_964443315.1 uncultured Gammaproteobacteria bacterium | reverse complement strand
GTCTTGGTCGGTGGAATGACTCGCATGCCGCTTGTCATCCAGACCGTTGAAAAATTCTTCGGCAAGAAGCCAAATGCTTCGGTGAACCCAGACGAGGTTGTAGCGATTGGTGCGGCCATTCAGGCCGGTAACCTACAGGGTGATATCAAAGGAGAGCTCTTGCTCCTCGATGTTACGCCGCTCTCGCTTGGTCTCGAAACGCTTGGTGGCGTCATGACGAAGCTCATCGACCGCAACACCACAATCCCAACCTCGAAGTCACAGATCTTCTCGACGGCAGCCGATGGCCAGACGTCGGTTGAGGTCCACGTCCTTCAGGGTGAGCGCGAAATGGCGAGTGACAACCGTTCGCTTGGGAAGTTCACGTTGTCCGGTATCCCAACCGCTCCGCGTGGAGTTCCTCAAGTTGAAGTCACCTTCGATCTTGATGCGAACGGAATCTTGTCCGTGAAAGCGAAGGATAAAGCGACGGGCAAAGAACAACAGATTACGATCACTGCTTCGACGAACTTGAGCAAGGACGAAGTCGAAAAGATGCGCAAAGAAGCCGAGGCGCACGCCGAAGAAGACAAGAAGCGCCGCGAATCGATCGAAATCAAGAACATGGCTGAAACCATGATCTACACGACCGAAAAGATGATGAAGGAAGCCGGCGACAAAGCCTCCGCTGATGACAAGAAGGTCGTCGAAGAAAAGCTTGAAGCCTTGAAGAAGATTAAGGACGGTGAAGACCTCGAAGCGATCAAGAAAGCTTCTGATGAACTCGCCGACGCCGCCCAAAAAATTGGCGCCGCCATGTACCAGCAAAATGGCTCCTCCACAGAAGCGCCAGCTGGCGACAGCCAGCCTGGC
This sequence comes from uncultured Gammaproteobacteria bacterium, assembly GCA_964443315.1. Lineage (GTDB taxonomy): Bacteria > Patescibacteriota > Patescibacteriia > 2-12-FULL-60-25 > 2-12-FULL-60-25 > JAGOTP01. The sequence goes on along the minus strand of CAYUCP010000062.1, from coordinate 3,162 downwards.
AACAACGCCTCCTCTGGTGATACATCTGCTTCTTCTGATTCCTCCTCAACTGAGACCAAATAAATAAGGATACGAAGCTGGGAGGAATAAGTCCGAACGACCGAGCACTGTTCGAGCCCTAGTGAGCAAAGCGAACGACGCAAACCAGACGCTTTGGCTCCACAGCGCGAGTTGCGCAGGTCGCGAGGGCTTGTTCCTCCCAGCGTAGTACTTTCCACTTTTATGAACATTCAAGCGCCCGAAGGCACCCTCTCCGGCAAGTACGCCAATCAGATGCAAGTCGCCCACACTCCCGAAGAGTTTGTGTTAGATTTCATCTCGGCATTTCCTCCTGCCGGCGAGCTTGTCTCGCGCTTGGTTGTGAGTCCACGTCACATGAAGCGCATCCTTCGTGCGCTCGCCGAGAATGTGTCGCTCTACGAACAGCATCACGGGGCAATTCAAGAGGCTGATGAACCGAAGCTTCTCTCCGGAAGTTAACTTTTCTTGTCATGGCTAAAGACTACTATTCCATTTTAGGCGTTGCGAAAGGCGCATCCGACGACGAAATCAAAAAAGCCTATCGCAAACTCGCACATCAACATCACCCCGACAAAAGCGGCGGTGATGATACGCGTTTCAAAGAAGTAAATGAGGCGTATCAAGTCTTGGGCGATGCCAAGAAACGTCAGATGTACGACCAGTTTGGTTCCGCTGCCTTCGAGCAAGGTGGGGGCGCAGGTCCAGATATGGGTGGCTTCGGCGGATTCGGTGGAGGGTTTGGTGGATTTGATTTCAGTGGCTTCCAAGGCCAGGACTTGGGTGATCTCGGCGATGTACTCGGCGAGATGTTTGGCTTCCGTGCCGGTGGGGGAGGTGGCCGCCAAGCGCGTGGAAAAGATATTGAAGTGGATGTCCGGATCGAGTTCCGTGATGCAGCGTTTGGTACGCGTCGTTCCGTGAAGCTCTATAAGCCGTCCGTGTGTCGTGAATGTAAAGGCGAAGGTCATCCTGCTTCAGCGAAGGCAGAGAAGTGCAAGGACTGTAACGGCCAGGGTCAGGTTCGTCAGGCGCAGCGCACGATGTTTGGAACGATCCAGACAGCGGTTACTTGTCCAAGATGTGCAGGTCGCAGTCAGACGTGGAGCGAGCAGTGTAAGGTGTGTAAAGGAACTGGTATTGAGCGTCGCGAACAAGAGCTGCAGCTCGACATTCCAGCAGGCATCGCTTCGGGAGAGATCTTGAAAGTGGCTGGAGAAGGCGAGGCGGCGGCTCATGGAGCCCGTCCCGGTGATCTCTATGTTCGAGTTCATGTGCAAGAAGATCCACGTTTCCAGCGAGAGGGGAATGATGTGCACGCCAAGCAGGAGGTGCCATTCAGTTTGTTAACACTCGGTGGTGAGATCGAGGTAGAAACACTGCAAGGGAAGACAATGCTCAAGATTCCAGAAGGTACGCAGCCCGGTACGCAATTCACGCTTCGGAATCAGGGAATTCCGTTCCTCCGTTCCTCCGGAAAAGGAAGTCATATCATTCACGTGTTCCCACTTGTGCCAAAGAAGCTGAGTCGCGAACAGAAAGACTTGCTAGATCAATTGCGAAAGACGGGTCTCTAACGCTACACTAAGGGTCGATGTTTGCTCCTTTTGCGACCCCCTTTGTTATTGGAAGTCTGCACATTCCTGCGGATGGATTGTTTTTGGTGGTGGCAGCCATTCTGGGATTCGTCTATGGATTTGTGATCGGTCGCGATCGAGCAGTGATTATTTTGCTATCACTCTACATGGCGTTTTGCGTGGTGACGAATGCGCCGGTGATCGCCCGTATCAGTCAGGGGCTGGGGTTTGGTCGAGTGCCGGCGCTACAGGTTGGCTGGTTTCTCGGGCTATTTGTAATCCTGTTTTTAATTCTCTGGCGTTCAGCGGCGTTGAAAAACTTGATTCGTGATCGTGGCCATTGGCTGCATGCGGGGATCTTTGGTCTGCTTGAGATTGGTTTTTTGGCGAGCGCGATTCTGTTTTTACTCCCTTCAACCTTTATCGCCGGTCTTCCAGCTTCGTTCCGAGCCGTTTTCTTGCATGATGTAGCGCGTTCCATTTGGTTCATTGCCCCTATCGTTGGTCTAGCGACCTTGGGAAAGCCGCCTGAGATGGATTTTTCAGAAGAATAAGGTCCACTTGTAACAGTTTGACGGAAAAACCTGTATCTAGTAGTGAAAACAGCATGGATCGTCGGCACTTTGAGGCCTTCTATCGCACGCATGTCGACCATGTGTTTCGATTTGTGCTGTTTCGCGTGGGGCAGGATCGTGAGCGTGCAAAAGATCTGACGCAAGAGATTTTTCTCAAAGCGTTTCAGGCGTTTGAGCGGTATGAGCCAGAGCGAGGAGCGCGTGCCTGGATTTTCACGATCGCTCGCAATCATGTGTATAACGCCTACGCTGCCCAGAAGGAGACAGCGTCGTTGGACGAGATTGAGGGGCAATCTTCGCTTCGTGTGAGTTATTTTGACCCGCATGAGGCGAATGAGCAGGAACGGGCACTCGTCACAGCGCTTGAGCAGTTGCCGGAAGAAGAGGCTGAGCTCATCCGTCAGAAATATCTCGAAGGCTGGAGTTTCGAAGAGCTTGCCAAGTCCTGTGGCAAAACAGCTGGTGCTCTCCGAATTCAAGCCATGCGCTCACTCAAACGACTTCAGAAATTATTGAAATCACCCTTTTAATATGGTTCGCCTGTGGCTCTCTCTTCGCCGTATACGGCAACGCGCAGCTCCCCGCTCGACTGAACGGAGAGAGATTGAGGCGTATTTGAGAAAACACAATGCGTTTGAAGATGTTCGAGCGGTTGGTTCTTGGGTGCGGGTGTTCTCCGGAGTCATGGCCGCCGTCTTGGTCTTGTGCGTTGGTGTGAGTTCATACGCCTACGCGTCAGAGACGGTTCTCCCGGACACGGCACTCTATCCTGTGCGTGAAGCGATTGAGCAGGTAGAAGTGGCGCTGGCCGTAACGCCGGTTCAAAAAGAAAAAGTAGAGAAGAAGTTGGAGGTGCGTCGTCAGAAAGAAGTGGAAAAGCTGACGGAACTCAAGCGTCCTGTTCCGACGCCTTTGAAGAAGTATGTTGGAGCCGCCGCAACCACGACGAAATCATTATTGAAGAAAGCGAAGCAAGAAAAGAAAGAAGAGCA
>CAYUCP010000061.1:0-4168 GCA_964443315.1 uncultured Gammaproteobacteria bacterium | reverse complement strand
CCATAAGTTTGGTTACAAAATAAACGTTATGATATGTCGTTAAGTAAAAACCAAGTAACTCCTGCGCTTTAAAGAGATGGTGAATATAGCCACGGGTAAAGTGTAGACATGTGTAACAAGCACATCCTGGATCTAATGGTTCCTGACTTTCTCTAAACTGTCCACTTAAGAGCTGGAGTGAAAAATTATTTTCTTTTCTTCCACCGTTTCTTGGTGAAAGATAGATATTTCCGTGCCGAGCACGCCTCGTTGCTGCGACACAATCAAAAAAATCCATCCCCCGCTCGACTGCTTCAAAAAGATCCGCAACCTCTGCAATACCAAGTAAATGTCGTGGTTTATCTTCTGAAAAAAATGGAGTAGTCCAATCAATTACGTTATAGAGAATTTCTTTACTCGTATACGATCCCCCAATTGAAATAGCAGGAAAATGTTCATCCGTAAACTTAGCTGATGCAACTCGTAAGTCTTCATAGACACCTCCATGGACCACACCATACATTAATTGATCTTTCCTTTTAAGAGCCTTCAGGCTTTCAAGTCCCCACCTATTTGTTCTTTCAAGAGAGATAGTTGTTTCTTCATGATTCCAAAGGGGTGATTCGTGATCATCAAACGCCACGATTAAATCTGCTCCAATTTTCTCTTGCATTCGGATTGAAGACTCAGGAGTAAAACGCTGCTTACTCCCATCGAGATGTGAAAAAAATGTTACCCCTTCTTCATCGATTTTGGCTGGTTTGATTCGAGACCTCGTCTCACTTTTATGCATGCGATCTTTTTCAAGACTCGTTTCAACAAATGTCTCTTCTTCTTTTTTCGTAAACTTACTTAACTTTTTTTTATCTTTATTATGCTTACGCTGTGCTGTTCCTAGAGAAAAAACCTGATATCCCCCACTATCTGTCATCGTTGGCCCATTCCAGGACATAAAATTACTTAATCCCCCCATCGTTTCAATCGTATCCTCACCAGGACGCAAATGGAGATGATAGGTATTTGCTAGTACTATTTGTGCACCGATTTCTTTGAGGTCTCGAGGAGAGAGTGCTTTAACAGATGCTTGTGTCCCAACAGGTACCCAACAAGGTGTTTGAATCTCCCCATGCGGAGTTTTGAGTTTTCCAAGCCGTGCTTTGCCATCGGTTTTTTCAATCGTAAAGGAAAAAGGAGAAGCCATACTTATGCGGAGAGTTTGGTAACTGCTTCTTTAAATTGATTACCACGATCTTTATAGTTTTTAAACATATCAAAGCTCGCACATGCAGGTGTTAAGAGTACGACATTTCCCTCAGTAGCGATTTTGGCTGCTGCTGTTACAACTGTTTGCATATCTTTCGCACCTTCAATAAAAAGAATTTCTCCATCCTTTCTTGTAATAAATGACTTAATCACTTCCCACTCCTGTCCAATCCCAATAATGGCTTTAATATTTGTAGCAGTACTGATAACTCGTCCAAGCTCTGTAAAATCGGACCCCTTACTATATCCTCCAAGAATGAGTATTTCAGGCACGGAGAACGCTTCGATTGCCGCAATAGCTGTTTCTGGTGTAGTTGAAAACGAATCATCATAATATGAAACTCCTTCTACTGTTTTTACTAACTCTAATCTATGTTCAAGTCCTTTAAATGTTTTTAAGACGGTGACGATGGTTTCTTTTTTGACACCTGCAAGTGTAGCGGCCATAGTAGCAGCTGCTACATTTTCCAGATTGTGTTTTCCTGGAAGTAAAATCTCTTTTGCTTCAAGTATTTTTTCCTCTTTTCCATTTCGTCGAAGATAAAGTACATTTTTTTCTACATAACATCCTTGATCTGTCGTTCGCTCCCTACTTACTTGATAGATTTGTCCATCGGTATACACATCTGATTCATGTGTCGCTAAATAATCACGATTGAGTACAGCGAAATCGTCTCGCTTTTGGAAGCGAAGAATATTTCGTTTTGCATCAACATATTCATACGTATCTGCATGAACATCCAGATGATCACTGGTAATCATAAGCATGACAGCAATATGAGGGCTACTTTTTATATCTTGGAGTTGGAAACTCGATAGCTCGAGTACCACGATTGACTCTTTTGTAAGCTTAGATAAAAATGTGAGTGGCGGAAGACCGATATTACCACCCAAATATGCATCTTTTCCTTCTGCTTTTAACATTTCATAAATGAGTGTCGAGGTCGTTCCCTTTCCTTTCGTTCCGGTAATTCCAATGATTGGAGCGGGACACACATCAAAAAAGAGTTGCATGTGAGAAGTGATGGTAACACCTTTTTCTTTCGCTTCTTGTATTTCAGGAAGAAGATATTTAATTCCAGGGCTACGAACGATAACATCAAACTCTGTGAGGTTGGATAAATACTCTTTTCCGAGAATAAACTGCGTGACACCAAGTTTTTTTAACCCTGAAAGCAGTGTACTATCGCATGCTTTCTCTTCTTTCTGATCGAGCATCGTGATCGTAGCACCAAGTTGCAACAGATAATGTGCAGTTGCTACACCTTCAATCCCTATTCCCAAAATACCGATATTTTTACTCTTTACGTCTTGCATCCCTCCATTATACTATATTTGTGCCTGGAGAAACGACGTTTCTGGAATAGACTGTGAAAGAAGGATACGAGTAACCTCTGCAAATTGTTTGAGCACTCCTGTTGTATAAAAAAGTATCGTAGGTGGTTCGGCGATCAGATCACCTTCAAGCACTACTCCAACTTGCCGGGCAATCGCATCAGCTGAATCAAGTAATAAAACATCCGCTCCTAACACACGCTGCATTTCTGCTTTAAGAAACGGGAAATGTGTGCAACCTAAAACAATCGTGTCACAACCAGCTGTAATGAAAGGCGAAAGTACGTGTGTTAAGAGTTCTGTTACACTTTCTCCTTCTATCTCCCCTTTTTCAACGAGTGGGACAAGCGCATCGGTTCCGAGTGATGTTACGACACAATCTGTTGCATATTCTTTGACTAAATTATCAACATATTCACTTTCAGCAGTTCTTATCGTTGAAAGGATGCCAATATGCTTACTTCGTGTTTTTTCACTCGCAGTTTTAATACTAGGAACTGTACCGATAAAGGTAATGTGTGGGAACGCCTGTCGTAATGCATCCAAACACGTTACCGTAATCGTGTTACATGCAATAACGATGAGAGTCACTCCCTGCTGAGAAAGAAATGCGACGAGCTCTAAAGCACGCGTTGTAATAAACTCTGGTGATTTTGTTCCGTATGGGATATTTTTTGAATCTGCGAGATAGATAATTGAGGTGTTTGGATATCGTTCTCTGATTGCTTGATAAATACTGAGTCCCCCAACACCCGAGTCGATAATTCCAATTGCTTTCTTATTCATCGTCTTTCTGGCAGTATAACACGCTTTAGTTGGTATTCTCTGAGAAGCAGGTTACTTGGAGTGCGTTTTTATCTGAATTCCAGGTTTTTATCGCCCCACGAGGACACTGAGTAGTTCCAGCTCGCAACCTGATATATAAATTGGCAGATTTGCCATTTGACTCATAACAGAACCCTTCTTGGAGTGGCGTTCCACAAAGACGTGCTTGAGCATTTGTACTTTTAAATACATCGTAGTAAAACTGACTCATCTCTCCTGTCTGAATAAGGTTTAGTAACCAGTCAGTCGCTTCGGGTTTGGACTGGACAGGGTAGGTTTCACTCGCGATTGCTGACTGCTGCAAAAGCGTAATAAATTTATAAAAAACGATATCTTGAAGACTATCCATCAGAGATAAAGGAATTTCGACAACCTGTTGAATCATCGTAATATGTGTAATGTGTGTTTCCTCAGTAACAATCGTTACATTATTTGGTGTTTGCGGACAGACTTGCTGATGTGCTCCCCCACAACTTGATGTATTAGGAAATACAGAAGTGACCAAAACCCATGGTAAACCAATTGACTGCTTAAAAAAATCCCACGCTTTAGAAACACTTTCTGTCGTAGTCGTGGTCGGAGGAGTATTTGCATTCGATGTCGTTTCATCTGTGGTCGTATCATTTGAGGTTGTAGGATTTGTTCTATCCACTAATGGTGTAGCACTTGCACTTCCCTGGGTTAAAGGAGGAAGAAACGCTTTCAAATCAGCAGATTGGGTTTGTTGTGGAAGCGACTGTTGTTGCATGTACTCAGTTCGCGTAAT
>CAYUCP010000060.1:0-4178 GCA_964443315.1 uncultured Gammaproteobacteria bacterium | reverse complement strand
GAGTGAAGAATTCTGGACAGGGAAGTATTTTGAAGAATAATTTCCAAATAACCCCAATTGTGAAGTGTGTGTGTTTTTTAATATGGTTGTAAATATTGTTCCATTCCGATGGTATGTTATGATTGTGTGTGTTTTGTGAGATATGTTTATATATAAGGTGTGATGAAGTAATATTGTTATTGTCTCTACATGACGAGGTGATAGAGGGTGGAAGGAGGAGGTGTTGTAGGGAGTGTAAGGAGAGGAAGGGGGGGGTGTAAATATGGCCCTCTACCACCTTGGTCCAGAGTCCCTTGAGCGCCATTGCATGACACTTAAGGTCTCTGATACCAAGTCCACCTTGAGATGGGGGGAGGTATAGAGAGGAGACTGCCCGCCCAAGGTAACAGGTGTGTGAGTGGAAACCCGTAAGTTTGCGGATAAATGTTTCATAGGCATTAATATGTAGGCTCGATGGGTGGAAGTGTATGCATGAGTATGTGAGTTTGGAAATGATATATGTGTTGATGAAAAACGCAGCGGAAAGTGGTGGCAGTTTGTAGTGTGTGAGTGCATGAGGAATCCAACTAAGACCCTCAATCTTTTGTGTAAGTGAATTGGGTTGCTTGTTGTTAGAGAAGGGTACCATGATGCCAAGATATTTGAATGAGTCTACAGAGTCCCATGGGAGAAAGGGGAATGAGGGTATATTGATTGTTTTTGTTTTTGCATTATTAATGGGAATACCAATAAGATTGGCTCCCTCTTGTATGGAGGTAACAATATGGTGTAGATATGATGCACTAAGGTATGAGGGGGGTATCAAAATCGTTCCATCATCAGCGAAGAAGAGGAGGTGAATAAATGGTAAGCGTTTTTGTAAGAAGGATATGAAGATGGAGATATATAGGTTGAATAGGGTTGGTGATAAGCAATTTCCTTGCCTTAGTCCATGACTAATACTAAATGACTGCCCAAATACCATGTTATTATTGAGTGTTTGGGCTGAGTAGGTGTTAAAAAGTAGTGCAATGAGGTTGATGGTATTAGGTGCCACCCCAATATGGATAAGAAGGGTAAGAATATGGGGAAGGTGTGAGAGGGTAAACGCTCTTTCGAAGTCAAGAAAAACAACCCCCCACCCCTTCCCAACTAATAAATTTACTGTGTGTATACAGGTGTGTGAAGTGCGGTGGGGGGTGAACCCATGCTGGTGGGGGCCAGCAATGTGTGTGAGTGCAGGTGTGAGGCGCAAAAGAATAACTTTACTTATAATACGAACTAGGCTATTTTCAAGTGCAATGGGTCTCAAATGTGCAAACTTAGGGGGGAATGGAGTGTTTGGTTTAGGGAGGAAGCGGACTAAGATATTGAAGGAGTTCGGGGGGAAAGCCGTATGGCCAAGGAGTAGCTTCATGATGTGTGGTATATGCCCGAGGTATTGTGAGGCTTCCAAACCATCAGGTCCCCGTGTGTGTTTACGTGCGAGTTGTGTAATAATTAATTGTATTTCTTTTGGGTTAGTGAGGGAGACATCTGTCAGGGAGGCTGTGTCATGGGGTAGTGGGGTTGGGGCAAGGTCAAGGAGAAGTGTATGTGAGATGGAGGGTGTAGTGGTTGAGTTGAAGAGGCCGGATGCACATATGGTGAGGAAGTTATGGATGTCAACGGGGGATGAGATAATCCCCTTCTCTGTGGCGATTTTATTTATCCCGCCCACCTTTGATCGGAAAAGGAACTCCCCAACTTTAAGGCAATCCCTCACACTAGTCGAAAGTTGTGACTTATTGAGTTGTGAGGTGGTAACGAGTATATCCACATCATGGGGGGATGGAGGTATAGGGATAGGAGGGGAGTAATGGTTGTTGTATTGATGGATGAGAGGAAGAGTAGTGGAAAGTGGGGCAGAGGAGAGCAACAAGCGTTTAATCTTCAGGAGACACGAGATCTGGCTAGGATGGCCGGGTTTATCTTTTGCAGTGTCAGGAAAGTACCCCAGGCGAGAGGCGGTAAGAGAAGCGTAGTTTTGGGCGCGGAAGGAGTAAGCATGTGTCTTGAGGTGAAGGTTGCGGGAGAGCAAAGGAGGATTGTATGAGTGCATGGTCCGAGAATGAGGGGGTGCGAATAGTAGCAAAACATGTCACTGATAGATGGTTGGAGTAAATACGATCTAATCTGTTGTACGTGTACATGTCGTTTATTGTTTGTGTGTTGTTGTGGAAGTGCGTGGGTTGGATATTGGGAAAATCGGGGCAAAACCTGACGTTGTCGATAAAGCCAGTCTCCTTGAGTTTATTATATATCGCCAATGATCTTGCGTCACAAGCGTGTTTCCGTGAGCTGTCGGAGGGATTTGGGGTGTCGTTGAAGTCACCGCCAATGACGCAGCAGTCCCTTATATGCTTAACGATCGTAAAAATGCTTTCGAGTTGTGTGCTTCTCTCTGTGGGGAGATTTGATAAGTGGACGATGATAATGTTAATAAGAGTCTCGTCGATTTGGAAAGCTATACCCAGAGCGAAATCCGAATTGAAAAAGGTGTGGAGATACCTCACGCGTTTTAGTGTGAGGAACGTGAGAGTGTTGGATGTGTTGGAGTATATGTTTAGATGTGAGTGTATTGTGGAAAAGGTGTGGATGGAGACCCTACTCTCACTAATCCCAATCAAATCTCCGATCAGATCGTTGTTGAAAATGAAGGAAAATTTGTTGTTGTTGAGCGTGTGTGCATTCCAAAAGGATATCTTACAATCAGTCATCAAAACAATAAAACCAAATAAACCCGGGGGGGTTCACGTGACGCTTGATTGGTCTCCAGATAGCCGAGAAGAATATTGAAGTAGCTATTCATCAAAAGAGCGTCACTTCGACCACACATCGTCGTCTTCATGAGCGTGCGGTGGGAGAATGGGGCCGCAGTCGGGAGGTGTTACAGCCAGGCCAGCTGCTGAAACCAAATCAATTAAGTGTTGGGGTGGTGGAGCAAAAAGGTGAATGTCGCACCGGAATGGTTGGCACCCGCAGAAATTAAGTCTAGCAGAAGAGGGGAGGTTAACCCCAAGCGCCAGAGGAGCGTCACGAATTACAAAGAGCGGAGGCGGGGGCGGGAGGAAAACAGAGCAGAAGGAGATAACCTTCATTCCTAACTCACTTAAACTGCTTTCGTGGGTATGCGGCAGGAGGGGGGAGACACAGAGAATCCTACCTCTTCCAGCAGGGAAGAAAACGCGAACCCCTATAGTTTTTGCTGCCACAGCAAGGGACTCGTCAGAAGCATCCGGTCGGTATATATGAAATAACAGCTCATCATGCCCTTTTGTGAATTCTTTCATTGGGCAAATGTTAACGAGTGAGTGTTCCCCAAGGGCGGCTTTGAGTTGGGGGAGGGGGTCGGCCGAGAAGAGAAAGGGGTCTCCAGCTGGGGAAAGGATCAAAGAAGCCTTAATCCCACCTTTCTTCAGTATCTTTTGGCTCATGTAGATGTGTCGGGGAAGGCCCGAGATGATATTGCCCTCTTGTTGCAGGTTGCTTTCCCAATTATTTATAGCGGCGAATGAGCCGTTGTGTAACGTGACGTAGGTGTGGGCGGGAGGGTTTGGGGAGGTGACCCGCATTTCTGGGTTTACTAGGATGTACACGGTAAGGGAGCCGACCTCAGAATGTTTCACTCTAACGTCCCCCTCTAATGAGTACAGCGTGGTCGGGGTGCGAAGGGTAATCGTGGAAACAAGTAAGTCCCCATAGAGAGATTCTTTCTTGGCCGGGGTGGCGAACCCTAGACGTTCAGCATAAAAGGCGTCGCTTGGTGAGAGGGTATCAGAGTTGCGGAAGCCTTTCTTACAGATGATCGCGTATTTTGTGTGCCCTCCTCGCAAAATTCTATCAATTATCGAAAAGGCGGACGTCTCTTCAGCATATGTGGCCTCCGGTGGGATAAATGCGAAAAAGGTAGAAAGGGCAGGTGGGGAGGGGTCAGGTAAAGGGGGGACACGTTTGTTTATAGTGAGACCCTTCTTGGCGAACAAGTCATACTGAAAACCCTCAAAACCTCCTTTGACGATGTCAGTCGTAAGAGTCTTCGCGATCGCGGTGCCTACTTCCGCGGAGAGGCCAACGTTGAAAGAAAGGGCTCCCGATGAGTGAGGGGAAGCAGAAGAAGAAGAAGAACGAGCTTTCCCCCACGCCCCTTTTGGAGAGGC
>CAYUCP010000059.1:0-4243 GCA_964443315.1 uncultured Gammaproteobacteria bacterium | reverse complement strand
CGCTCGCCCAGAAGCTGCACTCCAGGGACACTCGCCGCTAACTGTGACAGCCAAGACACATATGAGTCAGTCCAGACTCCACCACCCACGATAACCAATGGAATATGCGCAAATAAATCCGGACGCGCTTCACGAACCTTCGCATAGGCCTGAATCAGCAAGTGGATATGCTTGTTTGGCACTAGGCGACCAGCCGAAATTAAGTACTGATCTTTCGTTAATCCGAATGCAGCAAGTGGCTCGGTTGGGACTTGGTTTTTTTCAACATCAAACGGATGGGAAATGTAGACCGTTTGTGTTGAGAAACGCTTTAAACAGTCGCGAAGCAGAGTTTGTGAAACCACGATTGTCTTATCCGGAACACGGCACGAAATCCATTCCCCAGCACGGAGGATTTTTTTCGCAAGCCAATTCCACTTGGCGTGACCGGCATCAATACAGTGAAAGGTGACAACAAGCTTTGCTTTAGGGTGAAACAAGCGGGCGATAGGCGCGAGTAAGGCAACACTCGACCCTTGCAGATGAACCACATCTGGTTTTACATGTCGCGCATCCCAAAGCGCTGTAAACGAGTGCGTAATCGCATCCAAATGCTTGGTTCGGATTCCAGAACTAAACCGTTGTTCAACACCTTGAGGGGCGACACCGTTTCCGACATACCAACGACGTCCATACACGACCACGCGATAGCCACGCGAAACCAACCCCGTCGCAACCGAGGAAACGTGGCGTTCGATCCCCCCAGAACGAGCCGGGAGGCCTTTTTGCCCAATCATGACGATTGTCAGCGGTTTTGACATAACCTTATAGTTAAGCACATTTTTTGGTATTTGTCAACGAATTTTGGCTCTTTTTTGGCTAAAATAAGCCAAATATACTTGGCTATTCGGCGACATTCTGGATCCATTCGATTCGAGGTTCACCCATTGTCCACAGGATAGAGATAACGTCCGCCTGATAGGTGCGAACCTGGGGCGCCACGAACTGCAGCCAATACTCGATCGCTCGAAACCAGCGCTGGCGCTTTGCACTCGTGACCGACTCTTCCGGATAGCCAAAGGCGCTTCCCCGACGCGTTTTAACTTCGATAAAGTGAATGATTCGATCTCGCTCTGCAATGATGTCGATCTCCCCGAACCGACAGCGCCAGTTACGTGCCACAATCACACAGCCCTGCGCTTCTAAAAAATCGACCGCCAGTTGCTCACCCTGGCGGCCAATCTGTCCGCGCTCGTTCGGGCGAACTATTTTTTGGGCTTTGGGAGCCATTTTTCGTACGAAGCTTTCTGAGCCGCTCCTTGTTCTTGCAGTGGGATAGTCGTGCGCCATTCACGAATTGGACCAACCAAGACCCATGCAAAGAAGATCGCGCCAATAATGAGCCACAAGCGCATACCGAGCACCGGAACGCCCGACACCGTCATGAGGAGCCAGATAATTCCAGAAATACCGGCCCAGACAAGACCATGACCCGCTCGTGACAAGGCATGACGACGCATTTTAGATGTTTGGCTGCGGCGCCACACGAACAACGTCAACAATCCAGCCGCGATCAAGAGGATAAAAATCGCGCCTAAGACAATCTGCGCGCGCATCTGAAGCGCGGGCGGGTAGAGCGAGAACCAGTAAGAGAAAGACAAGAATCCAGGCATAGAGATGGGCTTGTAATGCCACACGAGCGGTCAATTCGTCAATGCGATGCGGTGGGCAATGCAACATGACCAACCCTCACTCGTGACTCACCGATCGGACGTTCGTATTGTAACGCGTAATGGAATTCTCCCGCTTCGAAGGCCGCTTGAGCGACCCATCCATGACGACGCCAGATATGATCGGCTTCCGCTTGCTTTAACCGTCGATCATCTGAAGGACCAAGCAGAGCCTTGCCTGGCATCCATTCGACACACAGCAACACCCCACCCGGCTTGGTGACACGCCAGGCTTCTTGAACCAACCCATCACGATGTTCCGCGAGATACAAATTATCCACGACGAGGGTGAGGTCGAGCGAGGCATCCGGAATACGCGCCGCACCAACCACTTCAATATCCGACCAAATAGTTTCGACATTCCAGAAGTGCTCGTGACGTGCCGCCTTTTCAATCGACTGAAGCGCTGGCTTCCGAATATCAACCGCAAAGACCTTGCCGTCGGCGCCAACCATCTGAGCGGCTGGAAACACAAAGTGTCCTGTACTTCCACAGCCGAGATCAGCCACCCACGCGCCACGCCGTAACCCGATCCGTTCAAGCAGTTTGAATGGATTCAAGACATCGGTTGAGCTCATCGCCTGCCGAATCATAGGCTCAGAGTTTTTTTGGACCAAAGAATGAACCAAGTGTCGCGTTCAAAAGGGCGTCCCACATGTTGGTCGCAACAATTAAACCGAGCAGAATAAAGACGATGCCGAGGAGCTTGTAAAACAAGCGCGATCCGCCCAAATGACGCTCAGCCCAATCCACTCCACCGAACATGTCGAGAACCGTAGCGGTCTTGATGACAAAGAAGACACCAACACCCGCAATCACGACACCGATCAAGATCTGAAGGATCAAGTTCATAGATGACAAAAGTATACCACGATTAGATGAGAGGAGCTCGCATGGTTTGAATGGCGTCGGCGTAAATCCGATCGAGATCCGCAAGATGCTTGGCCCAAGTGCGCGTCTCTAAGATTTTACGGCGTGCGGACATCCCACGACGGGCTCGCTCTTCTTCCGGTGTACGCAGGAAGTCATTTAATACGGCGATCCAATCTTGCACATCACCTGGCTTCACGAGCCAACCATCTTTTCCGTCTTCAATCAGCTCCGGTGTTCCGCCGATACGGGTTCCAATACAGGGAATTCCGTCACCCATCGCCTCAAGCACAGAGGTCGATGCGTTCTCATACCAGATAGATGACATGATGAGCGCATCGGCTTTTGCACGAATCACACTGAGCGCATCGGGTGATTGAAAGCCCAAAAACTCGATGTTCTTGGCACCCGCCTCGCGCACGATTCTCTGAAGCAGCTCTTCTTCTGGGCCACGACCAGCAATCTTCACCTTCAGTTCTGGAATCTGAACGGCTGCCTTCAAAAACGAATCGATGCCTTTTTCTTTTGAGAGACGTCCAGCGATGAGCACATAGCCCCCTCCACGTGAAGCCGGAACCTCTCCCACCGTTACTGGGTTCGGGGCATACACAAGCTTACTCGCCGGTTCGCCCCACTCTTTCATTTTGTCCTGCATGAAGCGAGACGGACAAATGAACGCCTGCATGGTTTTTTCATACATTTGAAACGACTTTGTGAAGCCCATTTCAAAGGCAACAAGCAAATTCCCTGGAACCGAGGCAAACACACAGTTGTACTTCACCGCATTCAAATACTTTCCGCCTTTGCAGCGTTCGCACGGCGCGCCTTGCGTGAACATGCTGTAACTCGGACAGGCGAGCTTGTAGTCATGCAGTGTTTGAACGCAGGGAATTTTGTATTCACGGATTGGGCGCAAGACGGATGCAGAAAGATGATGGTAGATATTATGTACGTGCACGATATCCGGCTTGTATTCTCGAAGCATCTTCCGGATCGACGCTTCCGCTTCGCGGTTCCAAATGAATTGCGCCGCTTTCTTCGCATCTTTTACCGGACCTTGCCATTGGTTCAAAACGTTTCTTGTAACAAAATATTTCTGGTCGTCAGATGGCAGATTTTTTTCTGAGTTGGTCGAGAATTCATGTACCTCGTGCCCCACTTCACGCTGCGCCTTACTCAACCGATGCATGTAGATTTCCGCCCCGCCATGAAGATCAAAGAATTTATTTACCTGAAGAATGCGCATACGTGTGTAGCCAATGTGTGTAGAGTGCGTCGTAAGCTTCTGCCATCTTCTCGCGCGTACCACGTTCCAAGACAATCGTTCGAGCACGCTGCGCGGATTGTATGGCAAACGCTGGCTGTTGCAAACTTCGTTCAATGCTCGCGGTCCAGGCGTCTACATCATCAACAGGAGCGAATTGCGCAGACGTATCATCAAACCATTCGTAAAAGACTGGAAGATCGCTAAGAAGCAATGGTGTTGCACTGGCTGCTGCTTCCAGAACAACAATTCCCTGCCCTTCCCAACGCGACGGCAAACAGAATAGATCTGCTTCCGCCAAACGACGCTTCACATCATCCACAACGCCTACGAATCTGACGCGCGGCAAGATGCCGAGCGATTCAGTCAATCGCTCTAAACGCAACCGTTCTGGCCCATC
>CAYUCP010000058.1:0-4484 GCA_964443315.1 uncultured Gammaproteobacteria bacterium | reverse complement strand
GGATTCGAACCAAGATACACTGCTCCAGAGGCAGTAGTCCTACCATTAGACGATCTCGGAATAATGTCGAATTGTGGCCAGATAGTATCGAACATGTGCGAGCCGGTCAAGCCAAGTAAGACCACGTTTATTGGCTTAACCGCGCCTAAATTGGCTATACTAGAGGCACTCCTATGCGCTGCGCCTTTTGTGAACTCCCAGAAATGAAGGCTCGAACGATTCTGGAAACAGACTTGGCGTGGGTCTTTCCATCGTATTTTCCGATCGTGCCAGCTCATCTCTTGGTTTGCCCCAAACGCTGTATCGCAACCTATGAAGAGCTCACCGCAGAGGAGCGAGAGGGGCTCTTTTCTCTGATGACGGCTGTTAAACCAGCGCTCCGAGCCGCCTACGGAGCGGAAGGGTTTAACTATGCTTGGAATGAAGGAAGGATTGCTGATCAAACGGTGCCTCATGTTCACATCCATCTTCTCCCACGGATTCCGGGCGATAAGGAAAAATACGGATTTGATCCACGAGCAACGTTTTATACCAACGAACCAGGAACGCTTACAGAAGAACAGATTCACGTCATTCGTGATGAAATCAAGCGCTGTATTTAGGGATCTATTATTCTCCTATGATGTACAATCGTTTCTTCGCGCGTGTGACAGCCGTGTAGAGCCAACGCTTCCAGTCGTCATCGCTCATTTTTTGAAAACGTTCTTCGAATAAAAGAACGGTATTCGCTTGGCTACCTTGCGCTTTGTGAACGGTAAGAGCGTAACCGAAGTCAAAGCGCTCGCCGATTTCTTTCGGAGACAAGCCCTCCACCTTATCCAGGACCGTGTCTTTACCGAATTGATGTTTTGAAATGAGGCCATTGAAGGTTCGCTCTTCGCCTGGAAAAGAGATGCTCGCGTCATACCAATGTTCACCTTCTTGGTTGATGTGTTCGATCGTTCCGATCATACCGTTATACAAAGGTTCACCGGCAACCGCATACGAGTTCTTGAGACAGACGACTTTGTCGCCGCCTTCGGGTTCGCCTGATTCAAAGCCGCGCACCCCGCGAGCGCTGATGTTGAGCTTTTGGCGCGTCGTGTTTCGTCCACAGAGAATGAGTACATCTTTTTTGGAAGAAAGGAGCTCGTCTGTAATATCGCGAATTCGGTCACCGTCATCGTTCGCATAGCTTAGCTTCTCAATCCCTTTTCCGTATGTGCCAGGTGCGATGTGTCCACTGGTTCTTGCTTCTTGAGCCAGTGTCAGAATAGGGTTTCCAGCCGCCTGGCGATGGATCTGCTCTAGGCGAATCTTTGGATCTTGCACGAGGTTAAATGAGCTGCCGACCGGTGGGAGCTGGCCATGATCACCGATGGCAATGATAGGTACATTCAACGTAACTAAATCTCGCCATAAGTCTTCCGTCACCATACTCGCTTCATCGACCACGATCAGATTGGCTTCTACTTCCTTTGCGCGATGCCAGCCAATAATTGCCCCATCTTTGGAGACATGTGGCACGTAGAGCAGCGAGTGAAGCGTGGAACAAGTATCTTGAGGGAGGAGCATACCCGCTTCCTCGAGCCGCTGGCGTAGCACGTGCGTTGCTTTTCCGGTGAACGCGCAAAACGCAATCGAAACATCGGGATGACGTTCGCTGATGACCCAGCGTAAAACAGAGGCAAGCGTGGTCTTTCCAGTCCCGGCGTAGCCTCCCAGGGTGATGGTTTGATCGTTGCCTGCTTTGAACCAGCGGTAGAGCTGTTGGATGGCGTGTGCTTGATCGGGAGAAAGGGTCATGGGCCGTTAGTGTCCGGTGCGGATCTGCCAGAGACGGAAGCGATAGAGGAGTTTGCGGAACGGATGAATCCAGCGACCGCTAAAGATCCGATTATTGAGACGGAAGAAGCCGCTATGAAGAACGGTGATGAGCGCCGCATTTAATTGTGGGCCAACGGCGACTGGTTGTTTTCCTTGGGCGCGACGCACGACATTCTCTAAGATAGCGTGTGCCATATGGAGAGCGGATTGGGCGTTTTTGGGGGCTCGGACGCCATCTTGTTCATGGAGAATGGCATCACCGGCGCCGTAGAGATGCTCATCAAGTTTGAGGAAGGAATCGGTCTTCAGCGGTCCGGCTGGAAAGGCTGGTTCAATGGGTGGAGTGACTGGTTTAACACCAGCCGCCCAAATAAGGGTCTCGTATCGGATGGTTGAGTCGTCAGCGAAGGTTGCGACACCATCTTTCGCCCCTTTCACAGAGGTATTGCAACGTACATCGATACCGCTCTCTCGTAGCAGTGCCTCGCTTTTCTGGCAGAGATCTTCTGGAAAGCCCATGAACAGCGTCTTACTCGATTCAACTAAGGTGATCTTGATAAGTGGGAGGAGCTGCTCTAAGCCTCGTTCGTACGCCAAAGAGCGTAGACGTTCACGCATGGCTCCGAGTAATTCGACCCCGGTTGGTCCGCCGCCTACGATTACAAACGACAAGATTCGTTTCTTGTCTTCATCCGTCCAAGCTTTCGAGGCTTTGATCAGGGTTTCGGCAAGATGTACGACCAAGCGATCGATATCAGCTAACTCTTTTAAGACAAAAGATGCTTCCTCGAGTCCTGGGATACCAAAGAAGTTTGCTTTCGCGCCTGTCGCTAAAACGGCGCTGTCATACGGAAGATCAATGGTTCCGCCGTTCCGCTGTGTGATATGGATACGACGTTGTTCGCGGTTGATCTTATCGATCGTGCCTTGGATAAAACGAAACCCGCGTTCGGACGCGAGCTTCGTTAAATTAAGCGTGAATTGTTGTGGTTTCAAGTCGCCAGCTAATCCGTTGATGAGGAGTGGGCTAAACGTGAATTCGGGCTCCTCTGAGACCAGAATTACCTCTAATAGATCCTTATACGCTGGCACAGCATGTGTCGCGAGCCATGTACCAGCAAAGCCACCACCCAAGAGAACAAGCTTATGTTTCGACATGAGACTCATGATGACGAGTTCTCCGTCGAGTGTCCAACGCTTGCCTCGAGCTTAGATGCTCCCGTCGCGGCTCGAAAAGAACTCGGTCGCACGCTTCATGCTTGGGAAGGTTCCAGCATCAGACCAGAAGCCTTTTACGCGTTTTGAGGTTAGTGTGCCTTCACGGAGATACTGGTTGTTGACGTCTGTAATTTCGAGCTCGCCGCGTCCCGATGGTTTCAGGTTGCGAATGATGTCGAAGACGTGTGCGTCGTAGACGTAGAGACCGGTTTGCGCCAAGTTCGACTTCGGCTGTTTCGGCTTTTCTTCGATCGAGATCACACGATCTTGCGTATCGACTTCGACGACGCCAAAGCGCTGTGGATCTGGAACAGCTTTGTGGAAGATCATGGCGCCTGATTTGAAGTTCATGATCTCTTCGCGGAATGAATCTTCGAAGATGTTGTCACCAAGTACCACAGTGAGATTGTCGTAGCCGACGAAGTCTTCTGCCATCCCTACGGCTTGAGCGATGCCTCCTGCTTCATCCTGAACGCGATAGCTGATGCTGCAGCCATACTGCTTTCCACTGCCTAAGAGTTTTACGAACTGATGAGAATATTCAGGACCGGTCACGATCAAGATTTTGCGAACGCCGGCATCAAGTAATGTCTGCAATGGGTACAGAATCATCGGCTTGTTATGGACGGGGAGGAGGTGCTTGTTCGTAACGCTCGTGAGGGGAGCGAGACGTGAACCCATGCCTCCGGCGGCGATCATGCCCTTCATCTCTGGAACGTGACCGAGCGCTGAGAGAACGGGGGGGATCGCAGCGGATGGGGTGGTAGGCGTGGTCGCTGGTTGAGCATTAGTCGTTTGTGTGGCTTCACTCGCTTTCTTGAGAACTGCGTAGCGTTCCATGGTTGCGCGAATAGCAATCTCGATAGGGCGCATGTGAATGCCAAGTTCTGCCAAACGAGTCGACTGCAGAATGCAGGTTGAGCGGTTTTTTGCCGTTAGCCCACGTTCAGCGAGTTCTTTGTCGCCAATCCACTCACAGGTGTGCGCTGGATCAACCATCTCGCGATAGAGTCCAAGCATGTCACGGTAGCGAAGCGCGCCAGGGTTTGTGGCGTGGAAGATACCAGTTCCACCCTTTTCAATCAGCTGCGTGATGACAGAGGCTAAGTCTTCAACGATCGTGACGCTATTCTGTACATCAATCACTTGCTTGTACCCAGAAAGCTTTGTGATGAGGTTTTTTGGGGATACGATGAAATCGATTGGCAGACGGAGACGTACGACTGCTGTCTTTGGGAGGCGCGACAAGATCAGGTCGGTTGCGTACTTCGTACGGGAGTAAAAGGCCTGTGGGTTGGTTGGGTCTTCTTCCTTCCAACCACGAGGATCTGGAGAATCTCCATAGAAAATACAGCCAGAAGCCAACTGAACCAGGTAGACGCCTTTTTCCTGACACGTTTCCGCTAAGAGAAGGGGAGCGACCGTGTTGCCAAGATAGGTTTCCACTTGATGCGTTTCAC
>CAYUCP010000057.1:0-4527 GCA_964443315.1 uncultured Gammaproteobacteria bacterium | reverse complement strand
ATGAGTGTGGAGGTACGTGCTCAAGGAATTATGGAGCGGGCCATCGGGAATGGGACGGTTACGCCTGCTTCGTATGAGCGGATGAAACGGCTGGTTCAGCACGAACGACTACCAACACCTGCTGATCGGATTGATACGATGGTTCTTCTGGGGACGAGTCCACTTACTGAAAAAGAACGATTCGCGTGTCGGATCAAAACTGCAGTGGCACTTTCACGGAAACACAGTGATGCAGGAATTCTCATCTCTGGAAAACATTCAGTAGCGCGTTGTACTGATGAAGAACGAGAGGAAGATTATAGTGAAGCGTGGATGATGAGAGGGGAGCTCATTTTAGCAGGCATTGATCCTGATCGAATTACGTTAGAGAAAGAAGCAAAGCACACGAAAGAAAATATTGAAAATTCGTTTGCATTACTACGAAGCGATATAAGAGAGCCGAGAAATCTGTTATTCGTCGGTTCAAGTTTCATGGGAAGACGAGTTGATTTATATGTGAGTGCTTTCTTCCGTGATGCCAATATCCCACCCGATTCTTACAACACCTTTATTATCGATGGAGATATGGAAGCAGAAAGAAATGGATTTCATTTGCCGCCTGAGCGGGAGAGAGAATATATTCTCTATGAAGCTGAGCGGTTATCAAAGTACAGGCGGAAACGAGATCTCTAAACCACAAATCCCGCCTCAAAAATATGGGCGGGAAGTTTGTGGAAACATGTTAGTGCATTAGGATTAATGCATCATGTTTGTGTTGCCACCGTTAACGATGCCAACATTTGAGGTCGCTGGACCTGAAGTCACTGTAGTAGAACCACCATTACTGGTATTTCCAGTATGGTTCCACATGCCATTACTCCAATTCCAACCGTGCTGAGTCATCCACCAGTTCATGGTAGGATTCCAAGTCGTCATCCAATTATTCATACTCATAAATGGATTCCAATTCGAATTTGTCCCTCCAGTATTACCTGAAGAAGCATTTCCACCAGTGGTTGTGTTCGTTGAAACACTGTTACTGATCATAGAATTGTTGGTTTGAGACTGACTCATTTGATGGTTCATGTTCACATTCACAGCATTTGCTGATCCTGCACCATTTCCACCCACACTAACGTGTGTGTCCATCGGTTGACAGCCACAGTTACTCATCGTAAGAGTATTTGAGCCACCATAGTTAGCGATACCGACTGTAGACATCGCAGCTCCTGACGTTACAGTATTACTGCCTCCAGTATTCCCAGAAGAAGCATTTCCACCAGTCGTGGTGTTAACACGTACATCATTTGTGACATATGAAGTATTATTCTGATTTACAGATTCTTGATGATTTGAGTTAACATTTACCATACTATGTGATCCTGCTCCGTTTCCGGCAACTGTTACATCAGATGCAAATGCAGCTGGTGCAAATACGCTCAGGAGAAGTCCTCCTGTCGCAAGTGTCGTCGTAAATTTTTGTTTTATTGTCATTTATTTCACCTCCCTTCGCCCCAAACGTAGTTCTAAGCGAAGTTGGGTTTCGCTTCTAAATGCATTTTTCTATCCAGCCTTATTTAGAATCCGGCTCCTTAGAGGCAAGCCTCCCAGTTCGTAAAGTCAATCTAATCTATAGGTTAACTTACTTATCTAGTTAACACGTTTTGTGTAATCTCACGATGATAATCACGTAAGTATGGAGAAAGAAGAAGCTTAATGTTTGATGAAAACAGTGAAAATGACAAAGAGAGTCGTAAAAATAAGGGCGAGAACGCCAAGGAGTTTGCGAAACCAATTCACCCCAGTCGTAATTTCCTGAAAAGCCCAGATAGAAGCAAAAATGGTAAAGACTATAAGAGCACAGAGATGAAGAGTTCCTTTGGTAAAGAAGGAGGCGGCGAATCCACAAGCAGCAAAGATGAGCTCTTTATTTGGCTTTTGGAAGAGGACCATATATCTATCATACTACATTTGCAAATGGGTATGATTTTGACAATAATTACGCATAAAAGGTATACTCATCCATGTGCAAATTTGCACTGGCTACGAAGTGTAGCCATGACTCAGCAAAACTGAGGGAGCAGTCATGTTGCGCCGGGATCCAGCTCGCGTGATCGAAGCCATACTTCGGGAGATCCCGGAAGAGGGGTACGATACAATTCGTAAGATTCTTACAGCAAACATGGAGATCGCTCGCCATTCACTTCCATCTTCTTGGCCCCATACGTGGGCCTGTCTACCGACACTTTTGATGCAACATCTGGGCTTTCCAGATACACCGTGGAAAATCCGTGTCTCGGTAATCATCATGGGGAAGAATGTTGAGTCACCCGAAACAGCTGATGAAGCAACGTCTTAAACTAGGGAATGCGTAAGCATGCTCTCTATGGAGGACGTGGTCGTCTTCATCTCCTGTTTCTCGCTCCGTCCCGGGGTTACACCCGGGGCGGAGCATTTTCGTTAAAAGTACTTGCAGTCTTTCAGCGGCATAATTTATACTAGTTATAGATGGGAGTGAAAGAGAATTGAGCGTTAGTTTTCGTATTAGTTACTCTATTTCACCGACCAACAATACTTCAGATTTCTCCACGTTTTTCTACCCTCTATCTCAAGGAGACCCAAGCTAAATGGGTAAGGAGAAGAATTATTTTGCCTTCTCCCAAGAAACTCGTAACGTCGTCAAAAAAGAACAAAACTATCAGTGCGCATACTGCGGAAATGAAGGGTGTCTAGAGGTCCATCACATCGTTCCATCATCACACATGTGGAAAATGAAATGGAATAGAGAGCAAATTCAATCTCGAGAAAATGCAGTAGCGCTGTGTGGTGGAGAAGGAAATTGTCATGAGACATTTGATATCTTAGCACGAGATTTTGGAACGTATTTCGATGATGTTATGGAAGATGAAGGAAGGCCATATGAACCTCCAGTGGTACAAGAGGCACCTTCGCGCTTCATAGCTCCTCGGCAAGCCCAACGAGTTATTGCACCGTATTATGGGTTTGTAGGAGATGATGATTAGAAAAAGCCAGCAAAACTGTTTGTATTTGTTTATGTAAACTGGCTATACTACCAGTATGCAAAGTTTTACTACTGTCGATGAATATATACAATCATTTCCAAAAGATGTCCAAAAAGTTATGACAAGTGTTCGAGATACTATAAAAGAAGAACTTCCACATGCGAAAGAAACGATGAGTTATAAGATGCCGTCGTATACGCTGGGTGGGGAAACGATTATTTATTTTGCCGGATGGAAAGAGCATGTTTCACTGTATCCGTTTACCCCAGAGATGCTCGTCGCACTTCCCGAACTTCGAGCGTATAAATCTGGAAAGGGAACAGTCCAATTCTCATTCGACCAAGAAATCCCACTCAATCTCATTCGAAAAATCGTACAATTTCGATTAAATGAGGCTGAATAACCTCTTCATTCCTCCTGAAGAATTCGATATACTAAGCTCATGGATACAAAGCCAAAAACAGTTGCAGACTATATAGCTCAAGCTCCAGACGAACTCCAGGAGAAGCTCAAAACTTTGCAAGAAACCATCAAAGAAACTGTTCCTGAAGCAGAGGAAAAACTCAGCTACGGCATGCCGTATTATGGCTATAAAGGAAGACTGGTTTATTTCGCGTATGCAAAGCATCATATCGGTATTTACCTCCCACCACCAGTGGTCGACGATCATAAGGAAGATCTCAAAAAGTATGTAACGAGTACTTCAGCAGTCCAGTTCCCACACGATGAAGATCTCCCACTCCCACTCATCAAAAAACTCGTCCTCGCGAGGAAGAAAATAAACGAGGAAAAAGAGAAGAAATAAACGTCGAACCTCCTTAGAACCTTATTGGCACTGGGCATCACAGGCTACTCCGTCGTGATCAGCATCTCTGGCTGAACAACCGCATGAATTCAATTGATACTGAGCTTCTGCACATGAGGACATTTGGGTACATGTTTTCGCACAATTACAGCTGTAGCCAGAGGTAGTAGTCGTGGTCGTACTATTTGTTTGGGCTGGGAAAGGAGAAAGTGGGATGTTTTCTTTTTCTTTTCTCAGTGATTTAATCGTCGGTTCTGGAATAAAGACAGTAGGTGCTACTGTCGGAGTGGCTACTTTTTTAACAGACTGAATCGCTGGTGTAGTCGGTTTTACAGTAGGTGTCGCATTTTGTGATGAAGCTGTCGGAGATGGGATTATCGTAGCAGTCGGTGCCATGGTCGGGGTCGGAGCTGTTTTCGTAGGAGTACTACTGGGAGTAGTACTTATAGCAGGTGGGGTGGTGGTGCCCTGTGTGATTCCAGCGACCCAGATCCCGCCGAAAAGAAGTGTAGGTAGTGCAATCGCGACTAAAATAGCATTTCGAATAATGAGGTTATTGATGTTCTTATAGATGAAGTAAAGAAAAAATCCGCCAAGGATAAATGGAAGAAAGTATAACCCCAACACAACTCCCCAAAAAAGGATAAAAAGCTTTAAAAATTTGTTCTCAGGCAACGGTATATTTCGCATGCCAGGATTATAGCATAAAACTATAGGGAA
>CAYUCP010000056.1:0-4599 GCA_964443315.1 uncultured Gammaproteobacteria bacterium | reverse complement strand
GCCATCACCCCATTTAAGGCAAACATGTGAAGGGAGGTCGCGACGAACAACACCGTCAAGTACACAAGTGACGCAATACTAAACCAAATGACGTCTCCCGATCTTCCTTCGATCGCCGTGGTAAAGACGCGCAGCGCCAATGAACCAAGACCTGCCACCCCCAACATCAGGATGTTCAAAACGCCCAATGGAACGACACGCTTCGCAGCTGCCTGCAAAATCTGACGGAATCCCTTGTTCATCGTCGTCTGACCACGATCGAGACAGCCAATCAACGTTCCCTGTGCAATAACACTAAAGAACAAGATCAAGAAAATCAGCGCGAGCGACAGCAAAATACTCTGCGTTAAGGCAAAACGATTCACCCAATCGAGTCGCTGCGCCTGCAGCAGGTAGTTATGCCAGCGGTCATCACGCGTAAGCGGCGAATTGAGAGCACTTCGCAACGACAAAAGGAACACGTCGTAAATACCTCCGGTCTGGAGGAACACCGTGAGTAAGGCAAGCGGCCAAAAATGCTTCTCTTTCCACGCAAGAGCGAGGGCGTCACGGAGAATTTGGCGGTAAAGCGGACGATGCAAAGGAGCTGGGGTAGCGCGAGGCATAGAACTGAGGAGAAGTATACCATAGACGGAGTCTGTTTTGCGTTTTACGAGAAATCTGGTATAAAAATGCCCTCGCTGATCGCGGTTGATCGGCGGGGAACCCCAAGACTCCAACCGGAGAAGCACCTTGCTACAAGCAACAGAAACGGCCGAGCATCGGCGTCCGCGTCCCGGAGACGGTCCGCACCCGCCTCCCCTCCAGTACCCCCTCGATGACAAGGGTGAGCAGCCCAACATCGAGGAGGGGCCTCGTCCGGCACCCACCCCTCCTCCGGCGCCCCGGGCACCGGTCGCTGAGTTCAGCGGGCACCAGTCGGTCCACGACCCCTGGTTCACGCTCGGCGATCACTGCCACTTCATCGACCTCGACGGTGGTGGGATGCGCTTCGCGAGCGTCTGATCAGCCGCCAACCCCAGGCGCGCGCTCCGCGCCCCAGCGGAGCGCGCCCTCGGCGCCGACGCCGCGCGTCTCGCGGCAACGCGCCTTTCACCGCACTCCCACTCCCGGAGTGCGGATTGCGTTTTAAAACGTTACGACACGCTCACCATTCTCTGATGGCTTAATCTCGATCTTCAAAATCGGCACACCGAATTTTTTCAATGCATCGCCCAACTGCTCTGGCCACTCCATAGCAACAATCGTTCCTGGCTCAGACAGTTCTCCTTCCAAATCTAGCGCGTAGACATCATTCGTCGTCTCTAATCGATACGCATCAATGTGTACGAGTCGACGAATCCCACGAGTCTCACTCGGAAGTACATACGCTCGAAGCAGCGAGAAGGTTGGACTCCGCGGACGATCTTCAACACCCAAGGCTTGTGCCAACCCTTGCACAAAGGTCGTCTTCCCGGCGCCGAGCGGACCAGACAACGCCAAAATCATTGGTGCGTGTAGGTGTTCAATCAAGGTGTCTACCACCTCTTTCCACTCGTGAATCCCCTGTCCGTTCAAGTGAATCGTGTGTGTACTCATACGCCGATATTCCACTCTGGATCAATTTCAACATCCGCCCAGTTGGAAAGGTCACCTAACTTGTAACGCCAGTAGCCAGCCGCCGCGATCATCGCTGCGTTGTCCGTGATGTACTTTCGCATCGACGGAAAATACTGCACGCCTGGCAGCTGTTTTTTGAGGGCGCTTCCTAACCGTTTGCGCAACGCCTGGCTCGCCGACACGCCCCCTACCAAGAGCACTCCTTTCACATGCTGTTGCTTTGCCGCGTTCACCGTCTTCTCAACCAGAATGTCTACGATCGCTTCCTGAACAGCGAGTGCCAGATCATTTTTTGTCTGCTCAAGGTCTGAAGTTTTTGTCTTCGCTTCTTCCCAAGCCGTACGAACAGCCGTCTTCAATCCGCTAAAACTGAAATCAAACGTACCGTCATGACGCATCGGTCGAGGCAAATTGAACATTCCCTTCTTTCCTTGAAGCGCCCGCTTCTCGATTTGCGGACCGCCGGGATACGGCAATCCCATCAACTTCGCTGCTTTATCAAACGCTTCCCCGGCGGCATCATCACGGGTTTGTCCGATCAAACGGTACTTACCTAACGATTCCACAAGCACAAGCTCCGTGTGACCACCTGACACGATCAGCGCCAAAAGTGGATAGTCCCAAAAACGGCGACGTTGCCCATCCAGCCAAGCCGAAGCAACGTGTCCTTCCAAGTGATTCACGGCAACAAAGGGCTTTCCTGAAAGAAGCGCGAGCGTTCGGCCCGCTTCGACACCAACGCTCAGCGCCGTCGGCAGTCCAGGACCCCTTGTGACCGCCACTACATCAAAGGCATCCATCCCCTTCTCACCCAACGCCTGGGTTAACAACGAGACCGTCTCTGGCACATGCGACCGCGCCGCTACTTCCGGCACTACACCTCCATACTTTTGGTGAATCGGTACCTGAGACGAGACAAGATGCTCAAGCACCTTCACCTCTTCCGCCTTCCCTGGCCGCTCTTTTATGAAAATTAAAGAAATCGCTGTCTCGTCACAGCTCGTTTCAATCGCCAGAACACGAATCGGTTTCATCTTGCCGAGAGAGTAGCAAACCTGGGAAAAGACTCAACCTACCTGGGCAACTGGCTCTGGCGACGTTGGTCGGCCGTAGGCGATCAGCGCCTGCGTTCGAATACGGTCTAAGGCGTCTAACTTGTGTTGTAGTTTGAGCTGCTCTTCGAGAGAACCTGTTGTTTTTTCTGCATTGGCACGAAGCTCCACCTCTACTTGATCCAACACGGAGGGAAGCTGGTCCCGATGCGTGCGCATAACGCGCTTCTTGAGACACTCCGCTACATCTTCTTCAAATTCTGGAGAGTTCAAGTATCCTTTCCCTGGTGCATTTACGAGAAATGCAATGAGATTGCGCTTGGCGATCCACGTATGCTCGGGATCTTCCATGCGATTCTGCCATTCGACTTGCTCCTCACGAGCCTCTTTTATGGAGATTCGCTTCTTCGCGTGCTGCACGAGGGTTTTCCATACAGCTACTTGAACTGGACTCGTCTCCTCTTGAGAGAGAAGGAATGCGGTGTATTCGGCCGCAGCCCCTTCTGGTGAAAGGCTCTGCAAATAGGGATTGAGTTGAATATTTGAAAGGAGCTCTTTCGCTGTTTTTGCACGCTCAGTAAGGCTTTCAAAAATCGCTTGTGCCTTTACGTCTGGCGCAACCTCCCCCAGCGTAGTCTTAAGATACTCCTTGAGAATTTCTTTGGTTGGTTCTTCCGGTGCTGACTCCTTTCCTAAATCGGGTACAGCCGATGGGTCTTCATACGCCCAAATCCCAAGCGATCCACCCTCTTCTCGAAAACGAAGGAACACGTTCTGCAGCTCCTTCACACGTGGATCGGGGTGACCATTCTTGAGAGCAGCGTCCACCCAGTCGATCGCCGCATAATGCGTCGCTTTTTTCGTTAAGTCTGCCGCCTCATCGCTCTCGAGAAATGCTCGGATGACTTCTCGAACCGAACCCTTCTCTGTTTGAAACAGCCTCCCAAGTTTCTTCTTGGCAGCGTTCACAGCACTTACCTCTTGCTCTTGTAACCGATTCACGAGCGGTTGCTGCTCAGAAAAAGCTCCATCCATGAGGTGAGTATACCAGAAAACGAACTGCACCCCCGGACTGAGGTACAGCCCGGGGGTGCGCGTGAGTTGAGCGGGGTCACGACACCCCGACGGCCCCCCTTCTGAGCGTGGTACGCCCGGATGCGAGCCTGGATGATGGCGGCAGCCTCGGCAACCGCTCGATCGAGACCACCCGGTGCGTGATCGTTCACGATCACGTGATGGATGGAGATGTCGATCTTGGCGCGCTCACCGTCTGCCTCCGCACGCTCATCGCGGCGAGCGAGGGGAGACATGTTCTGCCCCACGATCTCGATGACGACCATCCCCAGGGCGTCGCGACCGAAGACCTCCTCCAGGGTCTTGACCCCGTGCTCGGTCATGTCGCAGAGCGCGGGGTGCTTCGCGAGAGGCGCGAAGCTCTCCGCGGTCCGCCCGTAGCGCCGACCATGCACGTCCGCCCACTCGTAGAACCGCCTCGCCCGGATCATCTCTTCGAAGGTCTCCGGGTTCGTGAAGAAGTAGGCGTCTTTCGCCTCACCCTCACGACGCGCTCGCGTCGTCCAGGACGGCGCGTGGCGCAGCTCGGGGAGCAGTTCGAAGAGGCGCTTCATGAGCTCCCCCTTCCCCACTCCCGTGCCACCGACGAAGACGAACAGAGGATGCTGAGCATCTGTTTTTGGATCGAACACCATCGTGCCACCTGCCTTGTTGCGATTCGCTACCGCGACGATACGCGGCTTGTCGAAATAGCCGCCGAAACTATAGGGATCGGCCCTCGATCGGTCAACGTACCTCAGGTGGTATAGTAGGCACGCGTCTCCACCTATGTCCGCTCCCTTTTTTCAAGGTCGCTGCGCTCGTCTCGTGTCTGGGCTATTGATGACTGCGCTCACAGCCAGTGCTACCTGGGTGTTTTTGGTTCGACATTCGG
>CAYUCP010000055.1:0-4599 GCA_964443315.1 uncultured Gammaproteobacteria bacterium | reverse complement strand
GCTAAACACCTTGGCTAACCCTTCACGATAGTTTTCGTAGTAGGCCGTGAAGCGCGGATCTTCCACAGACATCTTGGCAAGACTACGATACATTTCAAAGTTGGGTTCATACCAAGTACTCAGCGATGCGAAGTGTTCAGCGATCAATGCCTGGAATTCTGGACTTGTCGCGCCCTTGTCCATGATAGCCGCAACTCTCTTCATAAAGACGTCAGAATCGTGTTTGTACTTCTCATAATCTTCCTTCGTCATCTTTGAAGCACGCTCCATCGATTGTTTATAGGCCTCTGTATTCCCCCACTTCTGTTTCACTTCATCTGCATACTTCTTGATCGTATCTTCTCCAAACGTATCGTACAGCTCCTGCATGTCTTGGTCATTCATAGGGATTGGTTGATCTAATTTCTGAATCGTTGAATCAATCGTCTTGATTAATCCGGCTAACCGTTTCCGTTTTAGCTCAATGAGTGCGCGTTGATCACGTAATGCCTGACGCACGTCAAATGTTGGCGCTGATATGATCCGCTTAATATCTTCGATGGAAAAATCGAGCTCACGAAAGAACAGAATCTGTTGCAGAAGAAGCAGCTCGCGCTCTTCGTACACGCGATAGCCATTCTCTTGCACGATCGCCGGCTTCAACAAACCAACCTCATCGTAATAATGAAGCGTTCGGACACTGACTCCAGCGACTTTCGCCAGTTTTTTGACGGTATACGGCATAGTTCTCGGCAGAGAGATAGGTGTCGACCCCTACCTGATCCCAAGACTAAACTATGACGCAACGTAAGGGTCAAGCGAGGATGTCTCAAATTGCCGTTTCGTTTGTTTCACGTTAGGATCACGCTACCTACCTCTATGAAATTCACCTCTTTTGTCTCAATTGTCGGGAAGGTGCTTTTGACCCTTCTCCTTATTAGCCCCATTCTTGGCGTGCTTGGCGTTTTCCCAGCGCCAACGGCCGACATGTATGGCACGCCTGAAGCGTTTCAATTCATCGACATCCTGATGAAGAGCCGCTACATCACGATTATGGAAGCCGTCGTGTTCTTGATCTCGATCATCTGTTTATGGACGAAGCGTACGGCTCTTGCAGCGCTCTTGCTCCTGCCTATTACGCTCAACATCGTTGGATTCCACGCCTTCTTGGATAGCGGGTTGTTTACAGCTGGCGCCATCATGGGAAATGTTCTTCTCATTTTGAACCTCGCTTTCTTGTGGCAGCAGCGTGCGCAGTATCGTTCGCTCTTCCAAAAGCAGAGCTAACATCTCCTTCCCCGTGCAGAATAAACATCCAGCCTTAAAGCTGGATGTTTATTTACTCGGCTTGGAATACTCAATTGACTCCAAGTTGAACGGATTGCGCCATCTGGTCGGCCAACTTATTCGCTGTAAACGTTGCTTGTTCGCGCGTACATGTGGAACGACGCGGCTCATCGTAATTCAGACACTGCACCGCTCGAAGAGAAAAGGTTAAGGTCACAACATCACTCTGACGAGGGAATGTATATGCATACTGCGTATAGACACTTCCCGCCGCTCCCTCTGATTCACGCGTAAGACAGTATTCGTGACCTTCAATCGTGACCAGCTCAGTCTTCCCTGCTGGTGCCGTCACATCACCCGCTACCGTGCAGACAAAAGGAACAGCTCTCTGCACGCGAACCGTCGGGGGCCAATCGACCGTTGAGACATATTCGGTACCTATGGCTGGAGGATACGAGAAGGTATTTCCATTCGTGGTCGTTGTAACCCAAGGCTCGGTTCCCGTTGCACTTGTTGGAGGCATCGTTGGTGACGTTGTTGAGGTCGAAGACGCTGCAACTGGACAAGCTGCAAATTCACAGGAAGGCGGAACGCGGCCAACCGACGATCCATCCGGACAGAGCTTCGCATCCATCGTACAAGCAACGTCTATCGGATTCGATAGCGAAACCGGTTTTGTCACAGCTCTCCAGAGAAGACCAACGAGCGCAAACAAGGCAACGACAACAAACAAAGTGATCACTAATTTACTAGCTTGATTCATAGAAGTTTGTTTCAATGTAAGTCTAGATCGTTCCACATTTCAGCATATGGCAAAATCCCTTCGACCACAACATCTTCTCCCCTATTGGAAACATCTCTATTTGTTTCTCAAAGACCGACGGACAGACTGGAAACCGAAAGTGTTATTGCTTGTGGCCGTACTCTATCTCATTTGGCCCGTTGATTTTGCTCCAGACTTGATCCCATTTGTAGGCTGGCTCGATGATCTAGGCTTAGGTGCGATCGCTGCTTGGTACGTCACGCGAACCGCGCGTACCTACAAGCCTAGCGACGAGTAACCGCATCAGAGACTCAAGCGTACTTCTTCTCAGCAGGGCACGAGAAGGCTATCATCCATCGGTATGAACTCCCGAACCTCTGCCTCGCGCCCACGCAAAACCATTGGACTCGCGCTCGGCAGTGGTGGCATTCGTGGCCTGGCCCACGTCGGCGTTATCAAAACGCTTTTGAAACATAATATTCCGATTGACTTCATCGCTGGCTCGAGCATTGGGGCATGGGTCGGTGCTCACTATGCGCTCTTCAAAGATATTGAGCGCCTAGAAGAGTTCACCGTCAATCACAAAGAAGAAAAACTCCGCATGCTACTTGAACCTACCCTGCGCGGTGGCTTCATCGGTGGAGATCGAACACGTACCTTGTTACGAAATTGGCTGGAAGATGCTTCGTTTGAAGAAACCAAAATCCCTCTCTCGATCGTTGCAACCGATCTCATTCGGCGCAGTATGCATGTGTTTTCAAGCGCCGCTCTTGTACCTGCCGTTCAAGCCAGCATGGCAATCCCTGGGATGTTCAAACCCGTTACGCATCATGGAAACATCTACGTCGATGGTGGTGTTTCGAACCCAGTTCCAAGCGACGTCGTGAAAGCGATGGGAGCGGATATTGTGATTGCAGTAAACCTCTATCGCCTCCCACCCGAAGAACCAACAACGCTCACCTCACTCGGCTTTCTTGCCGTTGCCAATCGCACCATCGACATCATGCGCAACTACTTAGCAGAACAATTAATGCTACATGCCGATGTTCGCGTGGAGCCGCTCGTTGAATCCTACGCTGCTTGGAACCGCTACTTTAGAGAGGACGTTGGGCAACAAATTGTCGCCATTGGGGAAGCGGAAATGGAAGAGGCGATGCCGAAACTGCAAGCCCTCCTCACTTCAGAGAAGCGGTAAAACGCTAATCGTTTCTTTTTATACTCGTTGTCCGGCATTCTCTCGCTAAACACGGTTACTCTTTTTGAAAAGCAACTGTTTTCGAATGGAAATAGCCATCGCCTGTATAACGATCTCCTTCTACTGGACTCGGATCCGTGTGAGAAATTTGTTCACGTGTTGGTGCCTTCAGCGTCTGTTGCGAGAATCCAGGATACTCATCCCACGTCTCAAGAGTACCGCTCACCCCCGGCTCGTCTTCTCCAATCAACAGATATTCCTGAATACGATATTTCGGATCACGAAACGTCTTCGTCCAGTCCTGGCGAGGAGGCATCCAAGAAACCATTACTGCATCAACTTTTCCGTATTGCGCAAGCTGCGCATCCAGCGCCTCCTGATAGCCTTGCTGTATAACGGGAAAGGGGCTATTTACACCAGATCTTTTATCGGTAACCGTGATGCTCACCCTCTCGCCATACCGTTTCTGCAATTCCTTTCTCAAAAAATAACCAAGCTTGCCATCTCCAGCGCCAACTTCCAACAAAACAAAAGGCTCATCTGGAGTTTTCTGCGCACATTCAGCAATCATCGGTCCATAGTGATCCGCCAATGCCTGAACATATTCTTCGGTCCAAACTTCATGCACGTAGATCTTGTTCCCATCCGCCGTCCGTCGAACTCCGTCACAAAAGACAAATGTGGTGTTAGGAAAATCTGCGTAGGGAGCTGGCGGCTTTCCCGAAAAGGCTTTTCTGACCAAATCACGTACGGGCAACACCTCAGGATCTTCCATGAGCTTGAATAATTCCTGGGGCGTATGCTTGGCAGTTAGCCATGCTTGATCATATGCATCATGCGCTTCAATTTCTTCCCACGCATCCGTTAAGCGCTCGCGCTCTTCGGCGCCTAACTCACTAATAGTACGGCCAACGGGATCTGTTACATTCGGATACGCGATTAGCCCCTTCCAATGTTCAAATACATGACGTTTTGAATGGCCGATTGCTTTTAACGTTTTTAAACGATCGATGATTCGGTCTACAAAGCGTTCTTGACGCTCTCGCTGTATTTGCTCTCCGCTTCCATCGGCCGAAGGTATTTCTTGCTTCATACAATCCACTAAGTCTAATAAACACTTCTCGTCGCTACAAGAGCCTGTGTCCACATGCTAGAATAAGGTGGGTTTACTTGAAATCAAGTGAATGGTACATGTCAGCAATAAGAAACAACTTACTCATATCTTGCTTTATGCCGAACCGCCCATGCGGGACGACACTTCCATCCGCTCGGTCGTGATGGGGAGACTCGAGACGATCAACGGCTGCTACAACGATCTGCTCGCGGAGCTCGATCGCGAGGCGCTTATCGAGCCTTCGACCGCTCGCGTGCGCGA
>CAYUCP010000054.1:0-5141 GCA_964443315.1 uncultured Gammaproteobacteria bacterium | reverse complement strand
GCTTCAAACTCTCCACGGTACATGGTTCCAGCCACGAGGAGCGCCAAATCAATCGCGAAGAGACGCTTGCCTTTGAGAGGTGTAGGGACGGTCCCGCTTGCAAGACGTTTTGCCAAGCCTTCCGCAATAGCAGTTTTCCCAACGCCCGGCTCACCTAAGAGAATCGGGTTGTTCTTGGTGCGACGGCAAAGAATTTCGGTGACGCGGTCGATTTCTTGTTCGCGACCAATGACGGGGTCCAGTCCTTCCGCATGCTTTGGTTCGGAGAGTTCACGCGCAAAGACCTCCAAGGCTTTTGGTTTCTTTTCCTTGGCACGGTGGGTGTTACCGTCCGCTTCTTCTGGCGCACCGTCTTCTTGCGCCTCCTGTTCCTGGTCGAGACGCTTCGCCACATCTGGG
Source organism: uncultured Gammaproteobacteria bacterium (assembly GCA_964443315.1). GTDB lineage: Bacteria > Patescibacteriota > Patescibacteriia > 2-12-FULL-60-25 > 2-12-FULL-60-25 > JAGOTP01. The sequence goes on along the minus strand of CAYUCP010000054.1, from coordinate 4,742 downwards.
AAACGAGAGGTAGATTTCAAGACGTTCACTACTTGGCCACGCAAGACGATTGGGCTGACGTTGTGGCTTCGGAAGAAGTTTGTCAGTGATTCAATCGGGAGATCGAGCAAGGCGAACAAGAGATGCTCGGTTCCAATGTATTTGTGTTCGTGAAAGTGAGCTGTAAGAACACTTTTTTCTAGGATATGTTTTACGTCTTGCGACAGGTCGAGCGTAATCGATCCGAGGTTGTCTGAGCTCGAAGCGATCTTCATGCCTTTGAAGTGCTGTTCTGCTTGTTCGCGGGTGAGGCCTGCCTTGAACAAGAGTTCGCCGCCGATACAGCCACGCTCTTGAACCAAGCCGACGAGCAGGTCTCCGGCCTCAAGGGTGCCGCGACCCTGCTGAAGCGCAAAAGACAGCGCTTTTTGGAGCGCTTCCTTCAGGTGGTTGGTGAAACGGGTGATAAGTTCAGCTTGGAACATAGGGGCACTAGGTTAACCCACGAAGCCGTTTAATGCGAGCCTCGATAGGAGGATGGGTCGAGAACCAGCTACTGACACGCTGACGAAGGGAAGGGGAGGAGCCTTTTGGGTCGGCGATCCAGAGGTGGGCCGTGGCGGCGGATGTGCGAGTAACGGGCACGTTCGACGATTGAATTTTCTCCAGGGCACGAGCCAATCCTTCAGGGTAGCGGGTGAGAAGGGCGCCGCTGGCATCGGCTAGGTATTCACGTTGGCGACTAATTGCAAGCTGGATCAGCTGGCCAACGATGGGGGAAATAATGACGAAGACGATCCCCACGATCATGAGAATCAGGCCGAGGTTACCGCTTTCACGATCGTCGCTCCGTCGTCGCAAGAAGGACGTTCGGAAGACCCAGTCACCTAAGAGACTCAAAACACCAACTAAGACCGCGGCTAGGAGCATGACTTTCGTGTCTTCATTTTTAACGTGGGATAGCTCATGAGCGATCACGCCTTCTAGCTCCTCGTTCTCAAGTGCTTGGATAATACCGGTCGTCAGGGCGATGGAAGCATGCTGCGGATCACGTCCCGTGGCGAAGGCATTCAGTGCATTGTCCTGGATCAGGTAGATCTTCGGCATCGGCTGACCGGAAGCAATACAAAGGTTTTCAACGAGGTTCCAGATGTACGGATTTTGTTCACGGTTCTCGATGTGGACGGCGCCATTCGAAGACAGGACAAGCTTATCACCAAAGAACCAGCTGAAAGCGGTATAGCCAAGGGAAATCACGAGCGCGAGCACGAGCCCGCTTGAACCTGCTTGGTTTACGTAGCCGTAGATATAGCCAATACCTGCACACAGCCCAACGAACAGGGCCATGAGCAGGGTGCTTTTTCTTCGATTGGCGGCAATTTGGTTGTACATCAATCAAGAAGAGAGGCGAGAGGGATTAGAATTGAACCTTTGGTGTTTCGCGTTCAGCGGCGTTGTCGAGTTCGAAGAACGAGCGAGCTTGGAACCCAAGACGAGTCGCGATCATGTTCGTTGGGAAGACCTGGAGCTTCGTATTGAAGTCGCGAACCATGCCATTGTAGAAGCGACGAGCGGCCTGGATCTTGTTCTCTGTATCAGAGAGTTCGTCCTGGAGCTTGAGGAAGTTTTCGTTGGCCTTGAGTTCCGGGTAGGCTTCACTCACGGCAAACAAGGTCTTCAAGGTACCGGTCAGCATGTTCTCAGCCTGTTCGCGTTCGGCAGGGGACTTCGCTCCCATGGCGGCGCTGCGAGCGGCGGACACGTTCTCGAAGACTTTCGACTCGTGGGTTGCGTAGCCTTTTACGGTGTTCACCAAGTTTGGAATTAAATCGTAGCGACGCTTGAGCTGAACGTCGATATCGGACCAGCCCTCATCGACCTGGTTGCGGAGACGAATTAAGCCGTTGTAGGCGCCCATCACCCAGAGACCGACCACGACCACCAAACCGAGGAGAATCCAAAGAAGTATCATAGTGCTATAATCATACCTATCTATGTCGAACTCGTCATCCCCGTTTAAGTCCTACGACATCCGTGGTTTGGTAGGGTCGGAAATTGATGTGACGTTTGCTGAAAAACTGGGCGACGCTCTTGAGCGAGTGATTGCGCCAAAAACCTGTTTGGTCGGGTTCGATATGCGCACGTCTTCGCCAGATCTAGCCAAGGCGCTGATTGGGGTGCTTCGGAAGCGAGGAGTAGACTGCATCGATATTGGGCTTTGTACAACTCCTGTGTTCTATCATGCGGTTGCCTCTCGTTCAGGGGTGGATCTAGGGGTGATGATCACAGCTTCACATAATCCATCGACTTACAACGGCTTCAAATTGTGCCGAAAAAACGCCGTTCCGATTGGGTTCGGCTCAGGGATGGAGGAGATACGAGACGCCTTTTTTAATGAAGAACAAAAGAATGACTCAAAAGCAGAAGGGGGATACGAACGGGTCGATTTGGCAATTGATGCATACCTAAGTTCGGTTCTTGAGCGTCTGCCTGACGAAGGGGTCTCTCTTCGCTCTGCGCAACCGGCTTCCCTAAAAATCGTGATCGATGCTGGGAATGGAATGGCGGGAGCGAGCTTGCCGGTTCTGTGTGAACGTTTGCCAGCCTTGGACGTGGTTCCTCTCTATTGGGAGCTCGACGGCACATTCCCGAACCATGAAGCAAATCCACTTCGTACGGACACATTGGCTGATCTTCAGAAGCGAGTCGTGCAGGAAGGAGCGCTGGTTGGATTCGCTTTCGATGGAGACGGCGACCGAGTCGGTGTCGTTGATGAGCAAGGAGAGATTGTCCCGGGTGATATTCTCACCGGTCTCCTGGCGCAAGAGCTTCTCCCGTCTCATCCAGGCGCTCACGTCTTCTATGATCTTCGCTGTTCCTGGTCGACACCTGAGATGATTGCGGAAGCCGGCGGAGTACCTGAAATGTGCCGAGTTGGGCATGCCCACATCAAGAAACAAATGCGTGAAGCGGGTGCGCTGTTCGCTGGGGAACTTGCCATGCACTTCTATTTTGCTCCGTTCGCGAATTGCGAGGCGAGTGAATATGCGATGCTCCTTCTCTTGCAGCTTCTCCAACGAACAGGCAAGCCGCTCTCCGAAATTTGGAAGCCGTTTCATCGCTACGCCCATTCGGGAGAACATAACTATAAGGTAAACGAAGCGGCGGCGGATGTGTTGCGGCGTGTCCAGGCCATGTATGAACCAAAAGCGAGTAAGGTAACAACTATCGATGGCCTGCGCTATGAGTTCCGTGATTCAACTAATTCAAGCCAAGACTGGTGGTTTAGTGTGCGTTCCTCTAATACGGAGCCGCTCATTCGCTTAAACCTTGAAGCACGAAGCGCCGAGGTCATGCAGGCTAAGTTGAAAGAGGTGGAATATGCTATTATAGGTGCCAATGGCACAGCCCCTTCGACTCACTAGACCCACCTTCCGTCCTCGCGAGACGGCTGTCCCTTTTTTGACCCGTGTTCGTGTCGTGCAGGCGGGCTGTGTTTTGTTAGGGTTGTTGTTAGCCGCTCGTTTTTTTCAGCTCCAAATTATGGAGCATGCGGTGTACCAGCTGTTAGCCTCTGACCAGCATGATTTGAAGGCCTCACTTGAACCAAGTCGCGGAACGATCTACGTACGCGATCAGTGGGATAAGAAGCTCTACCCAGTCGCCAAGGATCGTCCAGCTTGGAACTTGTTCGCGGCTCCACGTGAGATGAAGAATATGGATGAAGTCGCGGGCCAAGCAGCAGAGATCTTGGGTCAGCCCAAAGAAGAGCTGCTCGCGCGTTTTATGGCAGCGAGTAGTTCAGCCTATTTGCCGTTAGCCAAAGATATCCCGTTCGAAAGTGTAGCTAAGATTCGTGAGAAAGCGGTGCGAGGTCTCTGGGTGGCTCATGGTTCCGCTCGACTCTATCCAGAAACGGGGATGGGCGGTCAGTTGATTGGGTTTACCGTGACGAATGACGAAGGGATCCGACAAGGGAAGTATGGTGTCGAAAGTTATGAAGACAAGTTGCTGGCAGGGGAGCCGGGAATGATTGAAGGAGAGCGTGATGCTCTTGGTCGTCGTTTGGCGTTTGGCCAGGCCACTGTGAAGCCTCCACAAAACGGAGCAGACATTGTTTTGACGATTGACCGAAGTATTCAGCAGTTCGTCTGTGAGAAAGTTCGTCAGGCGGTTGCGAATTTCGAGGCCGACAGTGCCACCGTGATTGTGATGGAGCCGGAGACGGGGGCAATCTTGAGCATGTGTTCGTATCCGGACTTTCTGCCATCGGAAGTGAGCAAGATTAAGGATGTGGGCGTTCTGAATAACCCGGCAACGTTTACCCCTTATGAACCGGGGTCTATTTTTAAAGCGTTCACCATGGCGGCTGGGATTGAGGCGGGAAAGATCACTCCTCAAACGACCTATGTAGATAAAGGTGTAGAAGAGATCGATGACTTCAAGATTCGTAACTCCGACAAGAAAGCTCACGGCACGCAGAGTATGTTGGACGTTCTTGAGAAGTCATTAAATACGGGTACAATTTTTGTTCAACGCTTAGTTGGGCGGGAAAACTTCCGTGAATACATGAAGCGTTTTGGGTTTGGAGAGAAAACGGGAGTAGAGCTGCCGGCCGAAACCAAAGGCACGATTGCGAGTTTAGATCGAAAAGGCCAAATCTTTGCGGCAACGGCCTCGTTCGGACAGGGAATCACGACAACGCCACTCCAGTTAGTCTCTGCTTATGCAGCGCTCGCCAATAACGGAACATTAATGAAGCC
>CAYUCP010000053.1:0-5223 GCA_964443315.1 uncultured Gammaproteobacteria bacterium | reverse complement strand
ATTAATAATAATGGAAATATAGGTATAGGAACGACGTTAGCATCAAGTGTTCTGGATCTTCGGGGGACGTCAAATACGAGCAATGCTCTTTTGAAGCTGGTTCAAAATGGTACTGCAGATATTTTCGCAGCTTCGGCTGGAGCGAGTACAAAGTTTGTGATTTCAAATGCCGGAAATGTCGGTATAGGCTCAAGTCTTCCAACGCAATTACTCGATGTCAATGGATCGATTGCTGTTAGTGGAACGACGAGAATAAGTAGTACCGGGGTTGGAACATTCCTTTCTGGTACGCAGGTCACAAATGCCGGACCTTCGTTCCTTCAAATTGCCGATACTGCTGGATCACAAGGGGCATACAGATTATATACAGGACTTCAGGCTGGCGTGGTTGATGATTTTGGAATCACCGATGGAAATGCTATTCCATATATTTACATTTCAGGACCACTTCAGGCAGCATCTATTTATAAATATGGAATTGGACTTGGAGAGAATGTTATGGCTCCACAAGGTGTTGTTCATATAGCTGGTGGAACTCGTGGGGGAAGGGCAACACTTATTGTTGATCAGACAGGAGCAAATACGAATGAGATTTTTACAGCATCTGCTGCAGGGTTGCCTAAGTTTACGATTAGAAATAATGGGAATGTCGGTATTGGTACGACACTTCCTTTAAGTGCGCTTACTGTTAATGGAACAACGACAGGAAATGCAGCATTGACGGTTATTCAAAATACGGGTACAGGTGATATTTTTACAGCGAGCGCTGGAGCTACTGCTAAATTTACGATTGATCGAAACGGTAATGTGGGAATAGGAACAAGTCTTCCCACATCATTTGCATTACAGGTTGCAGGAAGCATTGGGCCAAATACAAATAGTACCTATGATTTGGGAAGTTCCTCAACGAGATGGAGAACTGGATATTTTGGGACATCAGGTGCTGGTTCTGCAATCGTTCTTAATGACGGAAGTAATAATGGGACAATTGGTACCACTACTGGTGGAATTGACTTCCAGGGTCTCAATTTGCGTCTGCTTATGCCTTCAAGTGGTGCTAGTGCAAATGATTCTTTCTATATGGTTGATGGAAGTAATAGCGTTGTTCGCTTCAACCAATTTAGAGAAGGCGCGCTGTCAATCGGTGTTAATGCAAGTGCTCCAGTTGCGACTGCAGGACTCTACGTAACAGGATCCTATAAGGGAAATGCGCTAGGTATGTTTAGTCAGACAGGTACGGCAGATATCTTTACTGCTTCTACGTCGGCTATCAGTCGATTTACCATCCGCAATAATGGAAATGTCGGAATAGGAACATCGCTACCAGCGAGTATGCTTGATCTTCGGGGGACAACGAGTGGCAATGCTCTAATGACATTGGTTCAAAATACTGGAACTGGAGATATCCTTGCGGCTTCTTCTGCAGCAACTACTAAGTTTGTTATTGATCGTAATGGAAATGTCGGGATTGGCACCTCACTTCCAACAGGGTTCAATCTCGATGTTACAGGAACAGCTCGCTTTACTGGCGCTATTACAGTAGCATCTTGTTCAGGCTGTGGCGGTGTGGCATCTCAATGGACGACTGTAGGACAAAGTATTTATTTTGCGCAAGCAGCAAATGCTGTAGGAATCGGAACGACATCTCCTGCGACATTACTTCATTTGTATGACACACGAGGAGGAAATTCGTCACTTATTATTGACCAGAGGAATACTAATGCAGATATCTTTACTGCATCTAGTGCTGGAACTACGAAATTTGTAATTGATAAGTCAGGTAATATAGGAATTGGAACCTCAATTCCTGCTAATCCATTTCATATTGATCGTGACTTTGGGGCAGATGCAATAGGGATCGAAATGCGAGGGCAGAGTGGAAATGGTTCAATTCTTAATGTTGCTCAATCAGGGTATAACGCATGGGGAGTAGGAATGCTTCCTGCTAGCCAAGATTTTGTATTCCTTAATAACTACAGTGCGCCTGGCACTCATGGCGGACAGATATTAACGTTATCAGGAACTGGAAGTATCGGGATTGGAACAACGGTTGGTTTTGGAAAGCTAAATGTAGTTGGAGAGGCGACGAAACCATTGGGAAAGGCTGCTTTAGTGGTAATCCAAAATGAATTGAATCAGGATGTTCTTACAGCTTCCGTTGGGGCATCACCTAAATTCACTGTGACATATGCAGGAGGACTTAAACTGGGTTCAAGTGAAGGAACGAGTCTGCAATGTATGCTTTCAGGAGGTCCAGGTGCTGCGGCATCATGGGGTTCTTGTGGAGGAGCATCTTCTTCATGGTCAAATATTACTAATCCACTTGGGAACTTGTCTCTTACCATGGGAACAAATATTTCGACATTTAACTGGGCAACTGGTACTGGTTCAAATAACTTACTTAACCTTACGACAGATACGACAACCAATGGTACAGGCTCAATGTTATATCTGGGTGCTGGCTCATCTGCGACTAATGATCTGATTAAAGCGCAAAAAGGTTCAAATGAAGCGTTTTCTATTCTTAATAATAGTTACGTCGGTTTTGGAACGTTCTCTCCACAATATCGTATGACGATTTGGGGCAATGAATCAACTGCAAATGGAGGAGGTGCAGCGATGCAGTTTTCTAATAAAGCTAGTGGAGGTGGAGATTGGTATTTACGTGCAGGAGCTACAGGTACGACGACCCCCGCTGGGGGACTGAGCTTAGCAAATAATCAAGCGTACTGGTTAGGTTTTGATGCGAGTGGGAGAATGGGCATCGGAGATAGTTCATCAACAGCTCCTACTGCTCAGCTTCATGTATCTGGCGGAAACCAAGGTGGAAATTCACTTGTAATTTTTGATCAACAAGGAAGTGCCAATGGTGATATCTTTACCGCTTCAGATTCTGGGACTACACGGTTTGTCATCCAAAGTAATGGAAATGTAGGCATTGGTACATCTCAACCAAAAGAAGCACTAGATGTCCAAGGAGGAAATATTATGATTGGCCAACAATCTAATACTACGGATTCGAATGCGAGGGCATGGTCAAAAATTTCTCAATCGACTGCCGGAACTATCGCCGCAAGCGGAACATCTGCTATTGCGTCAGTGAGTGCTTCAATTGTCTATAACGGAAGTCTTTATATTGGAACGAATAAATCAAATGCAGCTGAAATCTATCGATATAACGGAGGAACGAGTTGGACAAAAGTTTCACAAACTACAGCAGGTACAGTTGCATCCGGGGGAACCGCAAATATAGATATGATTTCCTCGATGATCACATATAGCGGAAAACTTTATGCAGGGACGACAGAACCAAATGGAGCTGAAATATATGAGTATCAAGGAGGAACTACTTGGACGAAAATATCACAAGCGACAGCCGGAACAATAAGGTCAGGTGGAACTGCATCAATTAACGGTATTTCAAGCATGGTTGTTTATGGCGGCCGAATGTTTGTGGGTACGAGAGAAGATGCAAAGGCGGAAATTTATCGGTGGGATGGGTTAACAAACTGGACAATTATTAATACTACCGCTGGTACTTTTGTCACGACTAATTCAGTAAGTGTATTTGGTGTTTCCTCAATGGCCGTAATGGACGGAACTCTTTATGTAGGAACGTTGAAACCAGGAGGTGCTGATTTACTTAGATATAATGGAAATACAGGTGCTTCCGTCTTTACTAAGCTTAATAACAATACAGGAGGAACGTTCTCAGTAAACGGAGCAAATGTAACTGCATTAGATAGCGTAAATACGTTAGCAGTATATAATGGCAGGCTTTATCTTGGTGTAAGCAAAGCAAATGCGGCTGACGTATTTGCATATGATGGAAGTACGCAACAAACTACAGTAAATACTTATCACAGAATTTCTTCTGCTGCTGGTACGGTCGATTCTGGAGGAACAGCGAGTATTGACGGTATTGTATCGATGACAGTTTATAATGCTAGACTCTATATTGGCACTGCAGAACCTGCAAAAGGTGAAATCTACCGATACGAAGGAGTTCGTGACTGGACGAAAATATCTCAAGCGGCTGCTGGTCAAATTGCACAGGGAGAAACCTCAGGAATTAATTCTATACCGCAGTTACAACCTTACAATGGCAATCTCTATGCAGGAACAGATGATGGAAGTTCTGGTTCTGCTGAGGTTTATAGCTATAACTTCGTTACCGATCAGTCGTACTCTCTTGTCTTCCATGCTGGAACAACTGCCGGGGGCGGAGAACAAAACGGCAACCTTAATATCGGAAGAATGTTCTTTATGGCTAGTCCATCTGCTAGTTTGAATAGTAATACTGGTCAACAGGGTGCGTTCTACTTTACTCATGGCCTACAAACGCAGTTCGGTGCATATGACGTAGCTGAAGACTATCCAACTCGTGATGAAACAATCGAACCTGGAGATGTAATTACTATTGATACAAATGAACGCGGCTTCGTTCAAAAGAGTGGAGGAGTATATGATCGAAATATTGTTGGTGTGTATTCGGAGAAACCTGGGTTTAGACTTTCACAACAAGATGATTCAATAAACGGAGGGATTGCAATCCCTGTTGCTCTTGTAGGACGGGTTCCAGTAAAAGTAAGTACTGAGAATGGTGAAATTAAGTCAGGGGATTATCTTACTTCTTCATCTAAACCAGGTGTTGCGATGAAAGCGACAAAAGCTGGAGCGATAATTGGTAAAGCATTAGATGGTTTTAGTGGAGAAGGTGTTGGAAAAGTGCTTGTTTTTGTAACGATTACACAGACAAATGGAGACAGTTTAGTCTCACAACCAGGACTTGAAAATGTTGCTTCAGAAGATCTGGCTAAGACGTATCTAGGCTTGGTTGGAGCGGGTGCTGGATCTTCAAGTGCTGCTGAGAGTAAAACTCTTTCTGAGATCATGACTGACCGTGTAACTGCTGGACTGGAAGTCATTGCGCCACGAGTTAGTACGAATACGATTCGACTTGATCAAATTACTGCTTTAACTGGTCAGGATGTTGCGCTTAATCTCACCCATGATGGCAAATTCATTATCAAAGATGAAACTGGAAAGCCAGCAATCACCTTTGATGCTGCTGGTAATGCAGTGTTTGCGGGAACAGTAAGAGCAGATAAGATTCAAGCAAATCAAATTGAAGGGCTTGAATTTATTCAGACTGGAATCAAGAATCAGGAAGCAAGAATCATGGCTTTACAGAGTTTGATTTCTACTTCATCTGCTGTCATT
>CAYUCP010000052.1:0-5256 GCA_964443315.1 uncultured Gammaproteobacteria bacterium | reverse complement strand
ATTGGGTTTGGCTGAACAATCTTTTGCGCGTAGGTCTCGTCCGTGTTTCGCGTATCAACGAAGGCAGTACATCCAATTGCCGTCTCACGACACAAGCGCGTAAAGCGACGCGCATTGACCGTCGTTCCTAGACGATTGGTGTACGCTTTACAGTTCAACATCGCCTGAGGTTCGTCCGCTCCATCTAGGCCTTGGTTACACTGCGCTGGAGTATTCCAGCTGTTGTTACGCACGTAGACCACGTCTTGCACACGAAGCACCGAAACCTCATCCAAGTAGAAGCCAAAACCCGCTCCACGCACCATTGGCGCTGTGAATGTCAGAATCGTCGACGACGTGTTTGGCGCTCCTTCGAACAACCCAACTGTGAAGCGCTGCCACTCCGGGGTCAGCGTAACGGTTCCAATAACCGCTTCACCACTGCCTTCACGACGAGAGGTACGAATAACCAACGAATTCGATGCCGCAGGCGACTTGGCCCAGAACGTGGCGCGGTAGAGCTCGGTTTCGCTCGAATCAAACGCCGAACGGGCACGCGCAAAGCCAAGCGGCTGAGCCGTTGCAACGCCCGGGTCACCCACACGAATCGAGAAGTCGCCCACTAACAAGGCTTCCGTTGAAGTCGTAATCCCTTCGGTTTCAAACGGAGCGATCGTCTCACGGAACGACTGTTGCAACATCGTCTTGCTGTTTCCGGAGTTTGCTCCGGTAAACATACGACAGCTCGCTGCCTGCATGTTACAGGAGCGACTTTCTGGCAAGTACGCCCCGTAGGTACATTCGGCACGATCGTTCAAACGGCCACCTGTACGTTCACAGTCCGCACGATTGCTGCGGGCCAAACGTAAACTGGAACACTCATTGCTCGACAATACCGTCTGCGAGAAATAGCGGTAGAAGATGCGCCCACCTGCATCGTAGAACTGACGACAATCTGGATCGGCTGCCGTTCGCCAACTAGCCTCGTTACAGGTATCAGGCTCCTTGAAGCTAATTTGGTCGGCCTGGATCTTGGTCAAAATACGTGGACCCAAGTCGAATGGACCCGTGTCTTTCTTCAAGCTCCAGGTACGCAACTGGTAGCCAACCGTGTCAGCCCCTTCCCAGGTGAAGTACGTTTCTGAATCAGCGCCTGGCTTTTCACACGCACGGAGGTAGCTATAGGCCACCGATGCTCCGTCGGCACGACCTTGTTCATCGACCAACGTAAACGCCTCACAGCCGACATCCTGTTGCGTACACTGTCCAGCTGTACGTGGAATGAAGTGCGTGGAGGTCGCCTCTTCTGGGTCGCTAAAGCGAGGATCAACGTCTTTGACGAGATCAAAGGAGGAAGCGGACTTGCGGTATTCCGAGTATCCAACACACATCGCTGGACACAAATCATTATCTGACAAGATAGCAGGCACTTCTTGACCCCCCTCCTGATCTGTATACCCCTGACACCCTGCATCGAATTGGTTACAGCTCTGGGCGAATGCACTACACAACTCTGAACGCGCTGGATCTGAAGCTGGTTTTGTACACTGCAGTTCTTCTGGCGCAAGCTTCATGAAAACCGACTGTAAATCAGAGGTAAAGGTTTCAATAAACGGAGTCGCAAACTCCCCTTCCTCCAACTGAACACCGTCAACCAACACGTTGTTTCCGTTCATTTGAATATGCAGCGCCGTACTGGAAGCTGGAACAACAAACGGATACTCAAAGCGCTGCCATTCACGACTCAATTCCGTGCTTAACGGCTTACGATACGATGAGAAACTTCCTGCATCCACCACAGTGAGCGTGCTGTGATACAAGCGGTTCAATTCGGCAGCCGTGAAACCACTCCTATTGGACAGTGCGTCTTTCGTTGGACGAAGATCGGTCTGAACAGAGCCTGAACCACCGTTGGTGCGGGCGTAGAATGAAAGCACGTATTCGCGGCCACCCACCACCTGTACCCCCTGAAGCAAAACTTCTGGACGAAGATCTCGATTCAACGGCATGCTCCTCTCTCCCAAGAACGCGAGATCAGACAGCGCGGTACGAGGAATAGCCGGTGCTTGACTATAGCGCGCTGGAAGATCCGTGCGCTCGTTTGGATGCAGGGTCCACGCCAAGACGTTCGTCGAAGTGGTCGTGTCCGCCGCCTCAAACGAACCGTTGATGATCAAATTCAACGCTGCCTTACCCGGCGTAAAGGCGTACAAACGAGTACATCCTTCTTCGTCAGCCGGACATGTTTCCAGACCTTTCGTGGCCGCAGACTGTGTGGGCGTAGACGGCTTAAAGTAGACGCGTTGCCCCGTTGAAGTAGTCGCTGTCCAAGCGACTCCATCATCCGTGCTCGTCGCACGACGCGTTGAGTACCAGAGACATCCGGCATTCGAGGCATCACACGCTGCGCGATCGATCGTATTGCGCAAGTACCCTACCTGCTTATTCGCTGCATCCGTATAGATACGACAACTTGCCGCATAGGCCGGACACACGTCGGCGTTGAAGCGATACACCGGTCGCTCCGACATACAGTAGCCATACCCACCCGTACACTCTCCTTTATCATTACGCGATAAACAGGTCTGCACATCCTGACACTCCTCCTTACGAATCGGCAGCTTGTTCGAAATTAACGTATCCGTATATCCCGTGAGCATACACTGCTGCGGGAACGAGGTAATCACCCAGTTTGGATCGATCATGTGACACCACGGGTGGGCGGCGTCATGCTGACCTTCCACATTACAGTTTGAAAAGCCCTTCATTACCTCATCCAACGTGACACAGCCATCCGCTGAGTCACAGCGACGCTGGTTCATCTCACTATTCGCTGCAAGCTCAAAGCCAATGGGCAAGATACGCATCAAGCGCATTTTCTGAAGGTTGCCAGCACAATAGGCCTGCGTATAACACTGTGGATCTTGGTTTTCACGCGTGCGCGTTTCTGGAATCAAGCGCCACTTCCCGTGAAGCAGATCTCGATCAACCGCTTCACGAACCGTGATCCCACCTTCCGCCGTCTTTGAACGAACCGCCTGGACCAATGATTGATCCATGACACAGTTCCACGCTCCACGCTGCGCTGGCAAACAGGTCTGCATCTGCGATACCACATCGTAATCAGCCGCCTGCTGTGGGGGTGGGTTCTTAAGATCGATATTCGCGTTACGAACGTCGGTCTTTCCATAGACAGCCACTGAATCTGGACCCGATAAATCAAGCAACGCAGATGGGCTAAATGATCCACCCAATCCTTTCTCGAAAATACGCTGCATGAACTTCGAGGCGAGCGTATTCAAGAAAATCGAACCCGTATACATGGCGAGCTGAATCGGACCAGCCTGCCAGGCGTTGGTGAGCATCGACTGAACAATCATGGACTGGTCAGCACCTGGTCGACGAACGACCTGTTCCGCCGTAGCCGCCTCAACAGTTGCCGCTGGGGTACGGACATTGCCGGAGATCATGTTCTCAACTGGACGGAAGCCGTTTCCTTCTTGACGCTGAGACGCCGCGTCTGTGACTTGGCGCTGCACATCCGACAAAAATCGGTTATAGACGCTCGTAATCGTACCCAATTGGCTCAACCCTGGATCAAAGCTCTGCTCCAAATTACGCAAAACTTCACCATCACCCATGGAACGGAAGAGCGTGTCGTAGTTATCAACCACTGCCTGGAATTCACACCGTGGCCGTGGACGATTGAATTGACTCTGAACCCCCATGCCCGGCAAATTCAAGTTAGGTGCATTTGGAAACAGCTGACTCCCTAAATCACCCAAAGACACCTGCAAACGCAAAAGCGTCGTTGGATCACGTGGCTGACACAAATTAAAGCCGACTCCACGGAAGAAGTTGGAATCACTCAAGCTCGCCATGAACTCACCCGCCGCATCACTTCCGACATTCGCTAAGTATTCCCCCACTTTTCCTTCAAAAAACAGCTTTCCCTGCCCCTTTCCTCCTGTAGCGATGTATTCAGCCGCATCGTAGGCCATCTGCCCCAAAAACAGCTGCAACGCGTTCGTAAGCGCGATCACACCCGCGCGAGTCAGTTCCGTATAGATATTCCGATAAGTCTGGTTCGCAGCTTCTGGAAGGTTAGCCGTGACACTAACGGCCAGTGGCGAAGCCCCAATTACTGGAATTGGATTCTCAATCGTCTGAGCCAAGGCTGGCTGGAGAGGGCCCAGACAAAGCGCAAACCCCGTCACGACAGTGACGAGGGTGAACGCGAGGCGAAACAAGGGACGCATGGATGCCATAGAACGCTAAGGGGTGGGTTGAGGAGAAGGGGTCGGAGAAGGAACGGGAGCGGGAGTCGGGGCGGGCGCTGAACCAGCTGAGGCGGCAGTACGAGCCGCTTGAATCCTGAGCGCATCCTGATACGACAACTTATAAGCCTGCAGAATCGCTTCATCGGACAAATTCACAAGCTGATCAGCTGGCAATAACTGGTTCTGGAGAATGTATTGGCGCGTCTCCGCTGCCGTCATCGATTCAGGTGGTTTCGGATTCATGATGAACGCGTCTACCCCTGTTTGCGCACCAGCATTTGCCTGAATACCAGCCAACGCAGCTCCGGCATCTGCCTCAAAGGTAGAGGTCGCCGTCTGCGGAATTGCCGATTGAACGTCGAGACAATTTTTCCCTAGCGGACAATTTGGATCTTCCCCCTTTGCAATTTCTTCGCTATCCGAGAGTCCATCAGAATCACTGTCTACCAAATAGGGCGATGTGCGATAGACGTACTGTTCATCGTAGTCAGAAATTCCATCACGATCCGTATCCTTCAACTGAAGTTCACGTGCTTGTTTTTCATCGTCTTGATACGTCTGCGTACGAATCTGGATTGCTTGCGACAAGTTGCGATGTGAAACTAAAAACGGCTTGCGCACATACGAACGCAACTGTGACATCCCTCCAAAGAACAAAAACAAACAGCAAACACTGAGCGTGGTGATCGCCACTTTCTGCTCTCCACTCAACTTGGACCACCGCTCACTAAAAAGGTTCGCCATAGACGGTACAAGGTCGGAACAAGTATACCAGACTTTAGCGGACGCAAGAAACAGATCTCTGTGTGGATGAAGCAATCTTCCTCGTGGTATACTTTTGTCGTATGGCGCTTGCCTCTTTTTTTTCTCCGCCTCAAACTCAAGACCCGTCGGTTGACCAGTGGCAAGAGCTTAGCGAACAAGAAGGTGAGCTTGGCGTCGACATCTTTCGCCACGGTGACCTGCTCTTTATTCGTTCGACGCTCGCCGGTGTTGA
>CAYUCP010000051.1:0-5340 GCA_964443315.1 uncultured Gammaproteobacteria bacterium | reverse complement strand
CGATCGCGGGTGGTGTGAGCGTCTTCGCTTACCAAGGCATGACCGCTTTCGGTAAAGCGGTTCCAGAGACTTGATTTACCGACATTGGTGCGTCCGACGAGGGCGACACGAGGAAGCCGGGCGGCTGGCGCAGCGGGTTCGGCAGTAAGGCTCACTTGGTCGTCGAGGCCGGTGTCCAGGCTAAGTTTCATAGGTTACTTCAGAGGAGTATTCAGGAGAGGATAGCTGGCTTCGCCTAAAATGACAAAAAAGTCGATATCTGGGCCGGAGGGCTTCTCGGCGGCGAGTCCATCCGTTGGGCGGATCATTTCGGGTTGGTTGAGCGAAACAACGGCCTGTAGCGACCGTTTTAGGGCGGCGAGTTCGTCGGGTTTTTTGCCTTGGGTAAGGTCAAAAATGACGGTTTCTTCGTAGCCGCGGCGTACAGCGTTCCCAAAGGATTTAATCTCGTAGCCATTCTTTTCGAGTTTGGCGGCCATCTGGGCGGCAAAGCCGGTGCGGGTTGTGCCATTCCGGACCTCAATCTTTGGGCGGACAGCAACAGCGGCTGGAAGGGAGGTGGTGGAAGTGGAGGCTGCTAGTTCGGCAGTTGAGGTCGCTTCCTTAAATGGGTTAGCAGCCAATGCGCGAATATCAGACCAATCTGGGTTACGAGGGAACAGCATGAAGGCGCCGTTCACGTTGGCGGCGACTAGCTCCTTCCCCGGCTCGTCGGTTAATACCTGAAGGTTCACCCGATCACTTGAGAAATCTTTCAAGAGAGGAGCGAGCGCCAATGCGTTCCAAGGGGTGAAGTCGGTTTGGATATGGTTGGTGATAGCGGTGTACAGATTCGCGAGCGCACGATGATCGGTGAGTGTCCCAAGCGAGAGTAGCTTGTTTCGAACGGCCATGATCACGATCTGCTGACGGCGGCTGCGGGCAAAGTCGCTGCCCTCGCCGTTGTTTCCGTGACGCGAGCGGGCGTAGATGAGCGCCGTCTTGCCATCCATGGTTTGTACGCCTTTCTTAAAGGACACCGTCATCCATTTTTTGTCTGCTGTAGGATATTGATAGTCCGTGAAGCTCCGTTCGACGTTTACTTGAATGCCACCTAACGCATCGACGAATTTTGCAAAGCCAGCGAAGTCAATCTTAATGACATGATCAATTGGTTGTTCGAGGAGTGTCGAAAAGGCTTCCGCCGTACGCTTTGCGCCTTCGCCTGGATGATCTTGTTCGAAATACGCGTTGACGGCATTGATCTTTTCAAAGCGGCCCCCACCAAGGGGATAAGCGGTATCGCGAGGGATCGACAGCATCCCAACGCGTTTTTCCTTGAGATCAATTGAGGCCAAGATAATGGTGTCGGTGAGTTGAGAGCCCTCGTGACCTTCGCCACCGACCCCGAGAAGTAGCACGTTCATCCGATCTTTCTCTGCTTGTTCTTGGCCGGTTGGATTGGTTTCATCGGGTACGCCAATGACACGTTCGACGTGGGAGATAAGTGGTAAGCGCTGAATCTCTTGAATAATGCTTGTCCCACGCGAGCTGGCGCGGTAGGAGGCGGTTGCGCCGGCGGCAGACAGGAGTCCAACGACAACGGAGAAGACGATCGTCAAAATAATCGTCTGACGTGACACGGATCGTTCGCTCCGGGCGATGAAATTCGTGGACAGGGGATCGGGCTTACGGAACGAAAGCATGTTCAGCAGTCTACCATGCCTCGCCCTTGAAACAACCCCTCTTGGAATGTGGATGAACGCGGCTACAAGATGGAAAACGGATGTGATACACTGAAGCTCAGCTGTTATGCGTTCTTTCCTTGCACGAATCGCCTCCGGTTCTGGTCGAAGTCTTTTTCGAGTTGTTGCTTCCGGTTTGGTAGCGGCGCTTTTTGTGGCCGCATTTGTGGGTGTTCAAGAAGCAAATGCTCAGCAACGAATGGATGAGCGATCTTGGCTGGAGAGAGCGGCTATCAATTCTAACCCGATCACAGGCCTCTATTACGGTCTCCAAGATGTTGGAGCGCGTATTGGTGATGCTGCCTGGGACAGCACGCCTCAAGCTGCTAGAACAGTTGTAAACGGGTTAACGAGAGACATGACAGCGGAACAGATCGGTCGTGAGTTGTTGAACGTTCCTTCGACTGCAACAATTACGGACACGCTGACAGCAAGATTGGTTGGGTTCATTGCCTTCATGATGGGGGTCATCGTCTCGTTCTTGGGAAAGGTGATTTTGCTCTTGATCAATGTCTTGCTCGGGTTCTTAACCTACAACGGTTTTGCAGACGCGCCTCCGGTTGTGGTTGGTTGGAGAATGGTGCGTGATCTTGCCAACATGTTCTTTATTGTGATTTTGATTTTGGCCTCCTACGGAACGATCTTGGGTTGGAGAACGAACGAATTGCACGTAAAGAACATCTTGCCAAAAGTCTTGATGGCCGCGGTACTCGTGAACTTTTCTAAAACAATTGTTGCATTGTTGATCGACGCATCTCAGGTGGTCATGTTGACCTTCGTCAACGCCTTCGCCTCGATCGGCGCCGGAAACTTTACGAACGCATTGCATTTGCCGCTTATTACTGCGACAAATGCAGCAAGCGAGTTTCAAAGATTGGTAGCATCCACAACGGCAGCTTCAGTCCAAAATGTGGCAACAACTGGTGCTGGGCAAGTGATTTTGGATGTTATCATCTCCTCTGCTTTGCAGATCTTCTTACTGGTCATCGCTATTGGCGTCATGCTCATGATGGTGGTCTTTGTGGTAGGACGCATCGTTGGGCTGTGGATGTTGCTGATTTTTTCCCCAATTCCATTTTTGGCCAGTGCGTTGCCGGGTTCGATGAAGAACGTGTTGGGAAGCCAGGCGGGGAAGTACTGGGGTCAGTTATCGGGGCTGCTCACGGGTGGGCCTGTTATGGCGTTTTGGTTATGGCTGACATTTGCCACCTTATCAGCTCAAGGTCAGGATGAACGGTTGGGCTTGTACACTCAGTCGGGTAGTGCAATTGGCGCCGGTTTTGATACAGGGCAGAATGCAATAAGTTTGTTCATGAGTGCGATCGGAAATGCCCAAGGACTTGGTTCCTACCTGATCGCAATCGCCATGATGATGATGGGTCTTCAGGCGGCAATTGATGCGGCAGGTTCCTTGAGTAGTGCTGGGGTAGGCGGAGGTCTCATGAAGAGTATCGCGGATAAAACGAAGAAATATGCCCAAAAAGCGGCTTTGTATGGAGCGGGTGGCGGTGTCTTGGCTGGGGGCTATATGGCGGCGCGCGGAGCGGGTTGGGCGGCGGGTAGCGCGGCGGGTAGCGCGGTGGGTGCGCTTGATCGCCGTTACGACTGGCGAGGTCGTATGGCGGGGACGGTCCGCAGATTACCATTTGCTGGTCAAAACAAATGGTTGCGTGAACAGCAGTTTAAGAATCGCAATGAGGCCTACAAGGAAGCGAAGGAAACCCGCGAATTGCTTAAGAATACTAATGCTACAAAAGCCGAAGAAGACGCAGAGCGCAGCATCGCTGCTTTCAAGTACGGCTTGGCCGGGTCAAATGCCATGAACCTGCTGGAGCGTGAAGAGCTAGCGGAGAAGGCGGCTAACTTGAAATCCTACGATAAGGAATTGAAGACGCAAAAGGATGCTAATACAGACGGATTAAAGAAAACGCTCAAAGACGATACGCTTGCTAAGCGCTTTGCAGATCGTGCAAACAAGCAAGAAGCGACGCGTCGTGCTATTGCGGATCTTGAACGCCAAAAGTCCCTGATCACGACCGATACGAAACGAGATGAGAAAGATAAGGAAGATATAGACGAAAAGATCAAGGCGTTGCGAAAAGGTGCCCCGCATTTGCTTACGGATGAAGAACAGCGTCAGAAACAGCTCAAAGAAGTTCGTCAAAACTGGAGTACGTTGGAGGCTGATGCAAAAACGAACTTTGATGTCTTGCGCAGCGTGGCGAACGAAGGAGCCTTCGTAGAGGACAAGGCAACGGGTCGTCTCAAGGTTGGTGACGAGAATGCGATCCAGCAGACGCGTAATCGTTTGACGGGTCGTGATCGTCAGAATTTCGACGCGATGGTGCAGCATATTCGAGAAAGTGGCGAGGTCGACGCAGCGGGTAACTTCCAGGCAACGGGTATCAAGATCGATCGCCTCAAGAACATGTCGATCGAGCAAGATTCGAACTTTAAGAACCGAGTCGTGGAAATTGCTGTAAATGAAAAGGGAGAAGTTGATGCGGCAAACACGGGTTACCGTCACAGTGACCGCAGAAACTTCGCTATCAACCAGATCCAGAGCGGTTTGTCAGCTGCTTCCGCGGTGAACTGGTTGGATACGAGTACCCCAGATGGCCGTCCGGCGATCCATGGCGTGGGAACTTCAGCTGGTGTTGAAAATCGCTTTGTGCAGCATGCCAAGACGGTCGGTATCGCTGAGGCGGTGCAGAACGTGGGCGGAGCGGTGGGGGCGGATGGAAAATGGGACGCTGATGCGAAGACTGCTGCGCCAATGCGAGCGGCAGCCGTTCATGCAGCTGCGAACTACGTTCAAGGAAAACTTTCAGAACGTACAGCTAGCGCTGAGACAAAAATAGAGTATACGAATACCGAGGGTACCAAAGTCGAGAAAACGCGTGCCGAAGCCGTGAAAGATTCGAAAGCGCCACAGTACATTAAGGATCAGATCAAGGGTCAGTATCAAGCCGAGATTCAAGAAGTACTGCCGATGTTGGAAGGAATGAACGATCTGCCACAAGACCTGAAAATGGATGTGGTTGCCGCTCTTGGACGAAGTGGTGTAGCGAAATCGCTCGACGAAGGCATGATGACTCCTACGCAAAAGCAGTCGCGTAATGCGATTCGCGAGGCGGCGCTCAGTACGTCTGATGAAGTGACGGAATGGTTCACTAAGCAGAACGGAACAGCTGATGGAAGGCAGAAAATGGAAGACTTCGATGCGATCCGTGGCTACGACGAAGATCGTCGTGCGCGCTTCTTTGACTCTCACCCGGAGATGCAAGCGTCTTATGCTGAGTATGAGCGCTATGCAGCAGCCCGTTCAGCGATTAACCAGTTTAACGAGACGGGAAAGAAAAAAGGAGCCTCTTCGGGTTCTCGCCCACGTGGCGGCGGCGGAGGCGGTCGTCGTGGCGGTGGTGGAGGTGGTGGTGCGGCTCCAGCCGCAGGTGGGAGCGGTGGCGGAGGGACCCCGTAATTCGCATTCACGTTTCTGATCTATGGATTCCCTTGAATGGCAGCAACGCTTCAAAAAATGCCCGCAGATTGTGCAGGAGTACTTTCTCGATTCTCAATCGGGCAAGAATGAAGATAGAGCTCAGGAGCTTCTGGC
>CAYUCP010000050.1:0-5367 GCA_964443315.1 uncultured Gammaproteobacteria bacterium | reverse complement strand
AAAAGATGTTATCGCTCGCCTCCGAAAAGAAATGAAACTAGCTGCAGAACATTTAGATTTCGAATCAGCAATGCAAATCAGAGATAAAATTAAAGAACTGGAAAATAATTAGCCTCTAGAATAGTTTCAAAGCCTCAAAGCTTCAGAGCTTCAAAGACATAAGGAAATTAAAGATATATGATTATAAATAGTGGAGAGTGAAAAAGGTTACCATAAATTACTAGTTTGGAAGAAGTGCAGGGATTTTATCGTTCTTCTTTATAAACAAACTGAAAAATTTCCGAAAGATGAACAGTTTGGTTTAACATCACAATTGAGAAGAGCATCTATTTCAGTTTTACTAAACATTGTCGAAGGACAAAGAAGGCAGTCTACGAAAGAATTTCTCCATTTTCTAGATACTGCTGATGCATCATTAGTCGAAGTGGAGGCATGTCTAGAAATTGCTCTTGATTTACATTACTTAACGAGTACGAACTATGAATTGCTAGAAACAAAGAGAAAAGAAATAGCAATGATGTTAGTATCTTTTATCAAGACAATTAAAAAAACAATTTGACTTGAAACTCTGAGGCTTTGCCACTTTGAAGCTGCTCTTAGGCTTTTTCAACATACACCATATTCGTGCTCCCGGTGGTTCCAAAAGGCATTCCGGCAGCGATAACGAATGGGTCACCACTTTCTAGAGCAGTAATTTCATTTTTCTTCGCAAATTCTTTTGCTTGTTCGCGCATATTATCGAAATCATGGGTATGGTGAATATAATGAGGGTGGACTCCCCAGGAAAAGTTTAAGTTATGAAGTGTCTGGTTATTAGGCGTTAGCGCAATAATCGTCTGCGGATGTCGAGTTCGAGCAATACGACGAGCACAACGCCCTGTTTCAGTAAAAGCTATAACTAATTTTGCCCCAATATGATCTGCGATCCACCCAACCGATCCACTCACAGCGCTTCCTATTTCTTTCTCATCATTAAATTCTCGTGAACTTGTATGGTGAAGCGCTTCTGTTATAATTTTTACCATCATGTGAACAGTCTCGACTGGGAATTTACCAGAAGCTGTTTCTGCTGATAACATCACAGCATCAGTTCCATCTAAAATAGCATTCGCAACGTCTGTTACTTCAGCACGTGTGGGCATAGGAGCAAAAACCATCGATTCAAGCATTTGTGTCGCTGTGATGACTGGTTTTTCGTATTTCAGACATAAATCAATCAGTTTTTTCTGAATATGTGGCACCTCAGCGATAGGAACAGCAAGCCCCATATCACCTCTTGCAACCATAAGTCCCCCAGCGATCTGTAATATCTCTTCCGCATTTTCGATTCCTGCTTTCGTCTCAATTTTGGCAATGAGCATAATTCCTGAATCTTTAGGCAAATGGCGTTTTACTGCTTCGATATCTTTTGCTGTTTGTACGAATGAGATAGCTAGTGCATCGACACCTTCCTCAAGCATCATTTCAATATCTGCTTTATCTTTCGCTGAAAGACCAGTGCTTGAAACAGAAAGTCCTTCGGCTGAAAATCCTTTTCGAGGTTTAAGAATTCCTCCCACTAATACTCGTGCAAGAACACCTTCTGGAATTTTATCCTCAACCACTAATTTTATATATCCATCATCGATAAATACTTCAGCGTCTTTTTCAAGCGCATCAATGATTTCTTTGCGATTCAAACTAAATCCCTCGACACTTCCTACGACTGTTTCTCGATGGATTTTAACAATTTCACCCCGAATGAGTTCGACATTATCCTCTACATCTCCGATTCTAATTTTAGGGCCAGCTAAGTCTCCCATGATCGTTAGCGGTCTTCCACTTTTTTTCTCAACATTCCGAATAGCAGTTACAGCTTTATGGGCAAATTCTTTATCAGAATGTGAAAGATTAATACGAAAAACATCTACTCCTTCATGAGCTAAAGCTTCGATCGTTTCAGGTGAGTTACTCGCTGGACCGATGGTGGCGATGATTTTTACTTTTTTATCTCTCATATTAGGTTATTGTACTTTCTTTAGGTTCTCTTTTCAAGCTTTCCATGGAACATAATTATCTAATAGATCCTCAATAGAGTCGAGGATGACATTAAGAAATGTTTTCAATATGTTCAATTTCTATAACATTTCCATCAGGTTCAAGTACGATAGCCACAGCATCGATTCGCATAAGATCAGGAAGATTTGCATGAGTTGATTTAAAATATTCAGCAGTTCGGGTTAGAACCATAAGCTTACGCGACGTAATCGCCTCAAGTGGAGTTCCAAATTCTGTCGTTAATCTCGTTTTTACCTCGATAAAAATAAGCGTATTGGCGTGAGTTGCGATAATATCTATCTCACCATTTTTTGTTCTAAAATTTTGAAAAAGTACCCGATAGCCTTTTTTCACTAAGAAACGTGCTGCGATATCTTCACCTTTATTTCCTGATACTTTATTCTGACTTTTCATATACAGTAAGGAGATGAGTAATAGCATTCGCTACTCCACCTTCTGAATAGGTCGTTGTAACATAATCCGCAACTGATTTTAAATCTTGAATGGCATTTCCCATCGCAATTTTATATCCACTTGCTTCCAGAAGTGGAAAATCATTTTCTCCATCCCCTATCCCAACAGTTACATTACGTGCCACAGTAAGCATATTCATTACCTTTAACACTCCGGTATGCTTCGTCGCTCCCTTGGCAGTAATATCCCAATTTACTCCAAATGGGGATGTGAGACGGATAAAATGAGTATTAGGAAATTTCTTCACTAATTGTTTATGAATGAGGTCATCATCACTCTCTTTTGTGGGTACTATCCCAGCTTTTGAGATATTTTTTACTTCCAGTTTGGATACGTGATAAAAAGGTACATCACCAAAAAGATCAGGATGTGAACTCCCATCAGAAGTATAAACTGCATGATCTTTTTCAACCCAGTAATATATTCCACTTTTTTCTAACAATGAGAGAATTTCCTTTATATCATCATCATCTATATATTCAGCAAGAAGAATTTCTCGAGTCAGAGGATTAATAATCTGTCCCCCATTCATGGTTATTTGAGGTGAAGTGAGTTGCAATTCACGACATGCAGTTTCAAAAGCACCAGCAAACTGTCTACCACTCGCAAGACTAAAGTAGTTACCTCTTTTTATCCATTCAAAAATAGCTGATTTTACCTGCGGAGAGATAATAAGATCACGCCCTACGAGAGTTCCATCAAAATCACAAAAGATAATACGTGGTTTCACTACGGCGATTATACCAGGAAATGAAGAGAAGAACTGGATTCCTGCCTACGCAGGAATGACAAGGTAGAGGAATTAGACAACTTTTGCTACTCGGAAGTGGTTAAGTTTTGCTCGACGTACTCGGCGCTTCTGGTGTCCGACTACTTCTACTTTTTCGATGTTTGGAGAAGCGATAGGCCAGATTCTTTCAACTGAGATCTGTCCAACCATTTTTTGTACTTCAAAAGATCGATTAATGCCTCGACCTTTCATACCAAGTACCGTTCCTTGGAAAATCTGAATACGAGTTTTATCTCCTTCTTGGATTTTCTGATGAACTTTAACAATATCTCCTGGTGCAAATGTAACTTGATTTATCATGACTGTAATTATACTAGAAAATCTTATTTCAAGCAATAACTGCGTACAAATTGCTATTTAGCGCAAGCTTCGATAAAACCGATGAAAAGTGGGTGTGGTTTTAGGGGTCTACTCTTATATTCAGGGTGGCCCTGGGTTCCGAGATAAAATGGGTGATCTTTTTCTGAGAGTTCGACAATTTCGACTAACCCTTCGACAACTGAGCGAGCTGCTATAATGAGTCCTTTCGCTTCTAGCTCTTTTGCAAAATCATCATTAAACTCATAGCGATGGCGATGGCGCTCACTAGTTAATCCCTTTTTCTCATCAATCATCTCACCATGTTTCTTATATAAATCAAACGCACGGGTACCTTTTTTAACGAGTGCCTCCCATCCTCCAAGCCGCATCGTTCCTCCATACGCACGCCGCTCCATGAGTTCTTTTTGAGAAGGAATTAAGTGTATTACCTGATGTTTTGACTTAGGATTAATTTCAGTTGATGTCGCATCTTTCCAGCCGAGCATATCTCGCGCAAAAGCAATGGTTGCAAGCTGCATGCCATAACAAAGTCCTAAATAAGGAATTTTTTGTTTTCTGGCATAACTAGCAGCAGCGATCATACCCTCAGTTCCCCTCTCTCCCCATCCAATTGGAACGATGATACCATCAACCTTTCCAATTTCCTTTTCTACTCCATTCTTCTCTACCTTCTGCGCATTTACCCATTTGGTTTTCACTTCTACTCCAACTTGCCAGCATGCATGATCGATCGCATCCAAAAGTGCTGCGTATGAATCACGAAGCTGATATTCTCCTGTCCCGAAGTATTTTCCAACGATTGCGATTTCAATCGATTTTTTCTTCTCTTTTTTAACTCGATCGACAAAAGCGTTCCACTCAGTAAGCTTTGGTGTGGCTTTTGGAAGACTCAGTTTTTGGGTAATACGATCTACAATTCCTTGATCTTGTAATAATTGAGGGATTTCATAGACAGATTTTACATCTGGATTTGAAATAATATCTTCTGGGTGCATATTACAAAAGAGTGCAAATCTCTCACGTCTCCTTTGGTCGAGGAATTTATCTGACCTGGCTATGATGAAGTCCGGCTGAATTCCCATAGAATTAAGCGTGCGAACAGATAATTGAGTAGGTTTTGTCTTCGGTTCGCCAAGATGATTTGGGGTGGGCATATAACTGACATGAATATGAATGACATCACCTGGCCGGCGAAGAGTCATAATGCGTGATGCTTCGTAATAAAAGATGTTTTGATATTCCCCAGCTGTACCCCCAAGCTCAATCATGATGATATCTGCATCAGTTACTTTGGCTAATTCATCAATTCTTCTGGTAATTTCATCAGTAATATGTGGAATAGCTTCGACGTCTTCTCCGTTATATTCAAATCTACGCTCCCGATCAATAACTGTCTGATAAATTCTCCCCATGGTAACGAAATTTAACTTCCCCATGTCTTGGTTTAAGAACTTCTCATACGTTCCGATGTCCATATCCCCTTCTGTCCCATCTTCACACAGAAATGGATCACCATGTTCAATAGGATTTATCGTTCCTGCATCAAGATTTAAATAATTTTCAAATTTAAGTGGAGCGACTTTAAAACCTGCAGATTTAAGAAGAAGTGCTATCGATGCTGAAGTGATCCCTTTACCGATGCCGGAGATGACACCGCCTGAGACAAAGATAAATTTTGTATTTCGTGACTTATTTGTTCGGGGCACGATTTATGCTAACAAATCAAGATAAATGGTGTCAAGGGG
>CAYUCP010000049.1:0-5431 GCA_964443315.1 uncultured Gammaproteobacteria bacterium | reverse complement strand
ATCGCTCTTTTGCATCAGGCCCCGGAATGGATTGGGCAAGTGGTTTCGGCGCTAGACCAGGTTCAAACGGAGCTCGATCTCGACCTGTTCTTAAAAGCGGTTGCTGAGCTGGGTGTCGCCAAAGAGGCACTCTTTCCTCAGTTGCCTTTGATTGGGCGAGTCTCGTCTAACTGGTCACGGATGGTCGAATGGACACTTCGGACCTATTCAGAGCGTCGGATTGAAGCCTTGGGGAAGCTCCTTGAGCAAAACCGAACGAATTCCTATTCAATTGAAGGAGCCTTTGTTCGCTTAGCGAAAGAAGTAATGGTTGTAGAATTGCCAGCCTTTGTTCAGCTCTTGGAGCGGTATCGTCGGCAGGAAGATTGGCCAAACAAGGTGATTATTGAATTGTTGTATAACCAACAGCTCCCGTTAGAAGTGCTAGTTGATTCCCAGCGATCTTTTTCGTTGTATCGAAATGTTGTTGCCAGCCTATCTTCCATCTTCGATCGTACATCAGACGGCGAGACATTGCTGGATATCAAGCGTCTTTTGACACGTATCGTGGATGATGCCAACTTCGGCAACCTCGATGTTACAACGTACAGCTCGTTGCTCTACGAAGTATCTCGTCGCAAGGGTCAGGGTGACCTGAATCCACTTCGTATCCAGCTCCTGGAGCGCATCGACTTCAAGCATGCATCGATTTTTCACGCAGCCTTCTTTGAAGCGCTGCGTGGGTATTTTATCGAGCCCGTTCATGCACAGCGTTTACTTGAAAAGATCGTTCGATACGGAAAATTTCCCTTTCACGAAAGAGAGTTCCTCCTCCAGCTCTTGGAATGTGTTGACCAAGAAACCTTCACGAATTTTACGTTACGCTACAGTCAGGCGCTCTTTGCTTCCGAGCACGAAGCGGAGCGATTTTATCTTTCGTTAGCACAGACATTACCTGAGCGATTTGCGCCGGTCTATATGCTCAATCGCCGAACCTTCCGACGTTCATTTGGAAAATATTCAGATGCAGACAAGCAGATTTACAAACTGTCCTGGCCGTATCTGACCTTTGGCCAGCGCTTGCAGGCGTTTATCTTTGGCTAGAGCCTTAGTAGTTTGGAATACAGGCTTCGAGTTGCTGGAGTGTTGGTGGAGCGACGCTGTCGGTTCGTGAAACATTTCGCAGTTCTTGGCGAATCGATTCCGCACGACGTCGAGCGCCTGGAACGCCACCGCGACAGCCAAGTTCAACGAATTTATCCAAGAAACAATCGATGCGTTCGCTTTCGCTGGCGCCAGACAGATGGCGGCACGCATCAAGCACGATGCCAAAGCCAGCACCGCATCTCCCGGGGTTATTAGCAACGGTGGCCCACATGGCTTGGCCATAGGACGAACGGAAGCCGTGGCTCGTAGCGGCTCTCACGCGTTGTTGATATTTGTTGTAAGAGTCCTCTAGCTGAGCGAGAGCAAAAGCACGGGTAGGGAGGGCTGTTTCCAGCATGCGGCGGTAATCCGCGTTACAAATAAACCCACGATCCGTTTGGTTGGATGTGCAGAACGCGTTCGCGGAAATGTCACGGTTGTTTCCCGCGGTGAGAACGCGGTTATAGGTTGCCGCATCTTTCCGTTGAAGTTTTTGAAGAAGCTGTGGAAGGTTCTGGTGCATGTAGCCCAAGATTCCGTACGTACCGCCGTCGAGGCCCTCTAGGGATCGGAAGGTTTTCCCTGAGCAGTTTCCTGTCACTGATGCGAGGAATTTCCCATATGAGCCTCCGCATGAGCCGATAAGGGCCGGACAGGCTGGGTCTGGGCCGCCAATGATACGTGTTCCGCAAGAGACGACGCTTTGGCAGGCAGCGCACCAAACTGTGCTGTTGTTTGGTCTTGGTCTGGCGGCGAGCGTTTGTCGGCAGAAGCGAGCTGGTCCGGGACCGGTTGTGCCAGCGTTTCCTGTGGCGGCGGGGCCGTCGGCGGGGCTATCTGGATCCGCTTCCATGGCGAGGCTGTCGAACGCACTGTCCTCGGATACGGGGATGTTCTGAATTCTCTGTATCCTCAGCGGCGCCACCTCCACCAGCTTCGGATTAATCGTCTTCAGAATCAAGAAGCTCGAGAGCAGAACCACAAGTCCAATCACGGCATCTTGGATAATGCTTTTACTCTCCTGCACCTGAGGGAGTGCTGCCGCGAGCATGTACCGGAACCCTCCATAGACAATCATGATAGCCGCTAAAATAGCGCCTAACCCAACAGACAACCGGTAAATCCCTGAGATGTACTGTGCCAAGTAGGGGATTTCAATCATCCCATCTCGTTCAACCGCATTCGTAAACTCAACCCCTGGAATGGGGACAGCTGGATTTGGACGAATCGGAACAAAGGGTCTAGGAGCACCTTCTTCGCCGCTACTCGCTGCTTCTGTCTCTCCGGTTGAGGTTGCAGGAGTTGTCTGGGGTGGGGTACCAGGAGTTGTTCCTCCAGCCGGGGCAGGAGTTGGTGTTGTACCACCTCCACCTGAAGGACCAGCAGCACAGCTTGCAGTAGCTGGTTGCCCTGATAACTGAGCGTTTAATGTACTTGCAAACACAGGATCACAGGCTCTGGAGACGGTACAGCTGAATTGAGCTGGATCGAACCGTCCGCTAATAGGAGCGCTTTCACAAGTGCGTTGAGCTTGTGTACGTTGATCTGCTGTAGCAGCCCCTGCTGCGATTTGTGCACCAGTCCAGCCTGCTATTGGGAAGCCTGTTCCAGCAATCGTACAGAGACAGGTTGCGCCTCCGGTGGCTTGGGCGAGGGCCGGAAGCGATTGTCCTAAGGACGCTAAACCGACGAGTGCAACGACTCCTAAGCGGACCCACAAGCGCAATGCCATACGATAGTTAAATGCGCACCTTAATCAATTGGCCGCTGTTGCCATCGGTCACGAAGACATGGCTCCCATCTGCGGAAGCTCGAACAGAGCGGACGACAACGTTCTGGCCAGGATCTTGGATCGGTGTCATTTGACCGTTGGCGAGGTCAAGCTTCATGAGCATGTCAGGTCCAACATCAAAGAGCGAGCGCTGCAGTCCAGCTCCATCCGGCATAGACTTTGGAACGCCACAGATAACGGTGGTTGTATTTACCCAAGTACATTTATCTGCCCACGTTTCTACATCCATTCGACGACGATTCGCGTTTACCTGATCGCCCGAAGCGCCACTCAGCCACAGAGTTGGATGATAGCCCCCGTCGCTGTTCCAGACGCTATAGAGAAGCCGTGAGCCATCCGGTGACCAATTTGGAGTAAAGCCGCGGCCTTCAACGATCAATCCTCGGAAGTTTTCCTGGTTTTTTCCAACCAATAAAATCTGTTCACGATTGGCACCGAGTGGATCGCCCGTTCGTGAGAAGGCAACGGTTTGATTATTTGGTGACCAACTCACCATAACCTTATCCTGGTTGTTTCCCATTTCTTCGATCGGACGTGGGTCGGATCCGTCAGTGTTTGCAATGATCAAAAAACGGTTTGTTGGACTTGTGCCCAAGCTTTTCGCAACTACCTGGTCATCATCTGGGGAAAATTGAAGGTCCTGCCAATAGCGAGGAATGGTTGTTTGTTTATCTTGGGCAAAATCATAAATGACCTGACTGCCATCGGGAAAGCCGATAACGGCCTTTTCGCTCTTATTTCCCCAGGTTACTTTATCGACATTCGGAAACACATTTTCCGAGAGAGCGACGCGCGTTCCATCGTCTAGGACGGAATAGAATTTACCATCGGCTGGATCGTAAAAGCGGACAGCGTTGCCACCGGCGCGTGACGTTGCGATCGGAAGACGAACATTCTGGGCGAGAATCGAAACTTTTGGCGCGTCTGGAAGAAGAGTCGTGCCCGGAAGTGTCGGAATTTCGCCCACCACAACGCTCCCCGGATTTGCTCCGGCCCCCGGAAGTGTCCCTGTGATCGGTCGACCAGCAATATCAGGACTCCCATCGGAAGCGCGAGGAAGCGAGTTGCCTGTGCCGGGAGCGGTGGTCGTTCCTGGTGCATTAGGAGTAATCGCTCGGAAAAAGAGGAAGTACAACACCACGGCGATGCCGATAACCGCGATGATGAAAAGACAAAGAAAGAGCAGTTTCTTGCGACGTTCGTCCATACTTACCGCAGTATAGCATGGACGGACGGGCTGTTAGAAACTGGAGGTGTGTGTGGAGCGACGTGGTCCACGCTGGCTGCCACTACTTCTCCCACGCTGACCGAAACGACTCGATGAACGAGGGGAAGAATGGCTTGATCCGTAGGAACGTCCGCCGTTCGAACGGCTACTGCCGTAGCTGGATCGTCCGCTGCGTTGCCCGTAGGCTGGACGGTCTTCATAGGCTGGCTCTGATGAGAGTTGCATCGGAGGCAGGTCTGGGAGCTCTGGAAGAGGAGAGACTGGCAACGGTAAGCGAATCAGGCGTTCGATGGTGCGAACATCGCGCAACTGATCTGGGGTAGCGAATGAAATAGCGGTACCTGTGGCTCCGGCGCGACCTGTGCGGCCGATGCGGTGGACGTAATCCTCCGCTTGATCAGGGAGATCGTAGTTAATGACAAGTTCAACGCCTTTTACATCGATGCCACGAGCAGCGATGTCTGTTGCGATCAGTACACGGTAGCTACCGGTTCGGAAGCCTTGAAGAGCTGTTTGACGTTGGGCTTGGGTGCGATCTGAGTGGATTTCGGCAGCTGTATGTCCAAGGGCGCGCATCGCACGCGTGAGCTTACGGGCGCCATGCTTGGTTCGAGAAAAGACGAGCGTAGACCCACGACGTTCCTGGAGGATTTTTGAAATAAGACGAATCTTTTCTTCTTTACGTACGATGAAGAGTTCTTGTGTGATGGTGTCAGCTGTTGTGCCTTGGCGCGCAATTTCAACTTGAGTAGGTTGTTTCATGTACTTGCGAGCAATTTGAACGATGTCGGTTGGCATCGTGGCAGAAAACAGCAGGGTCTGGCGATCACTTGGAATGGACTCAAAAATGCGCTTCAACTGAGGAGCAAACCCCATGTCGAGCATGCGGTCGGCTTCGTCTAAGACCAAAACTTTTAGGTCATTCAAGCGAAGCGAGCCTTGCGCCATGTGGTCGAGTAAGCGACCAGGAGTTGCGATGATCACGTGTGGTGCGTTTCGAAGCGCGTGGAGCTGACCACCCATGGGAACCCCACCGATTAAGACGGCGGTACGAAGGCCGATCGAAGCCCCGATCTTTTTGAGCGATTCATCAACTTGGATTGCGAGTTCGCGCGTAGGGAGAAGGACGAGTCCACGACCCTTATGCTGGGCCAAGCGTTGGAGCATGGGGAGGCCAAACGCAAGGGTTTTTCCGGTTCCAGTTTGAGCAATACCAACAACATCATTGCCTTCCATAGCGACGGGGATGGCCTGGCGCTGAATGGGGGTTGGTTCTTGCATGTTCA
>CAYUCP010000048.1:0-5433 GCA_964443315.1 uncultured Gammaproteobacteria bacterium | reverse complement strand
AGTTCTCCCCAACACGACGGATGCCAATCGCTCGTACTACGCGACCGCAACGGCAGACAATGGTCAGCGACTCACGTCCCCAACTCGCACGATCGTCATTCAACCATCGGGCAGTCAGAATGCACGTCTTGGCAACAGTCAGCTCTCCCTTGGGCTTAGCAGCAACAGCGCTATCACTGTCACTCCAAACCTGACCGTTGCGAACGGCACAGAGGTTCGTGTGTCGGCTTCGATTCAGCCAGCGCTCTCCAATCCAACTGGTGTCAGCATCAAATTCTACGATGGCCAGGGAACGCTTCTCTTCACCTGTTCGAACTACAACGAATGTAGCACCACGAAAGTCGTCGGGAACGGGGCGAGTCAGGATGCGCAGATCGGCTTCAAAGCTCGTGTCGAGGATTCCTACGGCGCTTGGTACGAAAGCCCTCTCTCCTATGTGACGGTTCGCCCAGCTCAGACAGCCGACTATTCAAACTCCGTCTACAATCGCACGTTTGAACTCTCCCCTTCCAACACCACAGTTCGCCACGGAGACACGCTTACGTTGACGGCTCGTGTTTCGCCACAAACCGGTTCAGCGAATGGGTTTGCTATCACAATTACCAATCCACTCGGAACAGTACTGAAGACCTGTAATAACGCCTTCACGTGTACCGTCGACCAACCAATCTATAACACCGGAGTACAAGATGGCTGGATCACCTACAGCGCTCGCGTCACGAGCTTGGATGGTCACTGGAACAGCGCCAACACCCCAACGATCACGATTCTCGGTACCCCTGCCTCAACGATCACAGGATCAATCGGGCTTGGCATTAGCCACGCAACGATCGCTTCGAACCAGCCCTTCAACTTGAACGCACGCGTTCTCAATTCCAACGTCAGCGACTCGAACTTGAAGATCGCTTGGTACCAGTCGTCAAACGATGCGCTTATCACAACCTGTTCAGGCATCAATCCTTGTCTCATTAGCACCTCGTATCCAGCCATCGGTGGACAATCTCGCGAGATCTTCTTCTACGCGAAGGCTTGGGACATGATGAGCGGACAGAGTGGCGAACTACGCAGCGATCAGATCAGCATCAAGATCACTCCATAGCGATTACGAGAAGATAGGAACAAAAAACCACCGACTATTCAGCTCGGTGGTTTTTTGTATCTTCTTAGATCATCTTCCGTGCTACTTCAAATGCCTGTGCGAATTCTCCTGTCGAGTACGCGAATAAAATCCACGGACATTGTTCGATGGCCTTGATCGATGTAGCAAGTAACTGCATCTTGGTTGAGATAAGGCGCCTCCAATCCGTTCCATTAGCTGTAAGCAAGAAGATAACCGGTGTCGGCTTGAGACCATAGCACGTCTCCCTCTGCGTGGCACGAATGATATTCTCGTGAAGCAAGGCTGCGACTTCAAGCTCTGTTCCATCACCTCCGAGAGGAGCAATAACAGCGACATCCCCCGCCGTGACCAAACGCAAACGATCATAGATATCGCTGGTCGGCTCTGTAAACACAGCACCTTTCACTCGCATCCAAAGACCGTCATGCTGGGTTGCAGCCACCGTACATTGAAATTCTTGGCTATCATGCGCAATGGTAGATTTGCCGAGAACAGATACGAACCCAATCGCACCGGAAGCTTGTTTAAGCTCATGAATCATAAAACAACTTGGATACCAGGAATGGCGTCATTTGGTTGATATTGATGAATAAGACCACAAGCAATTTCTCGTACCAACGCTTTATCCTTTCGTTCTGCTCGTAGGAATGCGCCTTTCGGCAGACTGAGGTGTATACGCTCCTGCGTACTCGTGCGCTTCAATAACTCTTCTGCGACTGAATAGTGAATATCATAGATCTCGGGATAAGAAATCGAATGGGTGTAGACGCCCGGAAGCACGTTTAACCGCTGCGCAAGTAAGCACTGAAGTAGGGCAAATCCAGCGACATCGTACGGGAGACCAACAATGAGATCGTTGGCACGCATGATGTTATGCAAGTTCAACCGCCCATCTAAGATGTTGACCGTAAACGCAAAGGGACATGGGATATTCTTTTGCTTAGGCCCTTCCAACCCATCTATCGCCGGATCCCACGCCATCACCACACCCTGACGAGAACTTGGATCACGTTCCAAGAGTTCAACTAGCTCCTCCAACTGATCGCGGCCAAAATGCTTGCGCCAGCGATGGCCATAGGCAGCCGTTACAACACCTTGGTCGTTCGTAAATGGACTCCACATGCTGGTAAACGATTCGAGAAATTCTTTTGGCTGCATCTCGCCGGAGATAAACCAGACCTGTTCAGCAATAAACAGGTCTAACGGAATTCTTCGAAGTGACAAAAGTGGAAATCCATCTTTAAGCAGATCGATCGAGAAACTTACCGCGGGAAGCGCCTTTACTTCATGTCCTGTCCGTTGATTTTTGGTGACACTCCCCTCTTCCATCACTTCGCGTACGAGATCCTGATAGAGAGAATCGAATCTTGTCATACAGCCTTTCTCACTCGAAGAATTAACGTGTGTGGAATTCGCTTGGCAATCGACGTCAGTGCACGATGGTGGTTAATCCCTGTTCGTTCTGGAAGAGGCTCGACACAGGCTTCGATCACGAAACCAGCTGAAACAAGCGATTGAACGATTGCTCCAAGCGTCCGATGATACGAGTAGGCGCGCGCAGATCGACCGGAGAGGTTAAACGTCCATTCAAGCCTTCGCTCTTGGAGGTAGTTGAAGAATACAGACGTATCTCGATTCCGTTTTTTGCTTTGTACCTTCGGATAATGTGCATAGAGCACCGGATGGTCGAGACTGAATACTAACGCTCCTCCTGGTTTCAACATGCGATAGAACTGCCCAAAGAGTTTCTTCAAATCTTTGACGTACTGGAGCGCATAACTTGAAACAATGAGATCTGCAGACTTAGGTGGCACCGGTAGACGAGACAGGCGATTTAGATCTGCACGAATGAGCTTTGCAGAGAGACCTTTCTCAGCGAGCATCTGCTTTGAAAGCGTGAGCTGGACTTCAGAGATATCGATTCCTGTCACATGAGCCTGAGCAGCAGCGAAGTAACACACGTCCGCTCCTGACCCACAGCCAGCCACCAATACGTTCTTTCTTTGGATTTCGGGCAATATATTCAAACGTCCCTCCGTTGGACCAAATGGTCCCCAAATAAAATCCCTGCCAGCGAATATGGGTTTCATATACGAGCCCCATTGTTTCGCAACGGTATTCCAACTCTTTCGAATATCGATGTGTGATGATGACATATCAGTCTGAAGTCACGTCGAGACCTGAACTCAGAGTGAGCCTCGTCTGGTCCGTGCGTGGACCGAGCTGTCTGACGAGAAAGACAGTGAGCCGTAGGAGGCCCGGTGGAAGGAACAAGAGTCAGTAGGTGATCTTTACCTCTCCTGGAGAAGTCCTATTCGGAATAACAAGAAGACTAAGATACGCATCTGAACCGAACGTCGCGCGGTGCGTAACCCCCTCAATTTGGATCGTTGCAGGACCAGGATGGCCCGTGAGAAAGACTGAGGTAATTTCCTGAGTGATGGTATAGATAACACATCCCTGTGCATCGACGCGGTCATTCAGCAACCGTCCGCTGCTGCTACCAATCGTATTTACTGCGGCCGTCGTCGTTGCGCCGATGCGCGCATTCGGCTGACAGATCTTCAGCCTGACCGGCTCACACGATCCCGCCGTGCACTCAGAGATCACAGAATTGTGCGGCGCCTTATTGTCGCGGCATGCCATGAGAACCACGAAAAGAGCACACAGAACCGTGAAGAGTCTCATAGCGCGTTCCTCTGTTGAGTGGCGACGAAAGTCGAGGGTCATTTCCCGAGACTCGTGCCTTTACTCAACACGCAAGAATAGCAAGGATCAGAAAGTAAAGGTACTTTATTTACTACTTACAATTTATATAAGTAGATTATATTGCTTAATAGAGCAAAATACTGTAGCATAGAAATGTAGCAAAACTTCTACATTTATTTCTTATATGGAACTAGCCAAGCTCCTTGAAGCGTTTCATCTTAAACCCAAAGAAGCCCAGCTTTATCTGGCGTTACTTGAACTTGGTGAGGCTACCGCTCCCCAGATTGCGGCTAAAGCCAGTATTCAACGGACCAATTTTTATGACCTCATTCCAAAACTCCTGGCACTTGGACTCGCCAAACAAACGACCCGCGGGAAAAGACAGCTCTTTTCCGCTCTTGATCCAGAAGAGTTCGTAAAACTTGAAGAGCAGCGACTTGAACAACTCAAACAAGCTCTTCCTGAGCTCAAAGCACTGACGAATACGGCCGTCGAGAAACCACACATCTTTTTCTACGAAGGCGCACAGGGTGTGAAACACGTGTATCAGAACATGCTCCTCCATAAAGGAGAGATTCGTCTTTTCACTACACCAAGTTTCGTCTCGAAGGAACAATTGAATCTGCTCAAAGAACATGTTCCTCAGCGAATTGCACGTGGGAACAAGCTTCGTATGATCGGTGAAGTATCCCCCGAGAACGTTATGCTCCAACAACGCGATGCGCGTGAACTGCGCGAAACACGGTTACTTCCCAAAGATATCTACCATTCAAATGTCGAGATCGGTATCTATGGGAAAAAGGTGTACATCGTCGATTATCGCCAGCTCTTTGGGATGGAAGTGGAGTCCAGCGACGTTGCGAGCGCTCTGACGATGATCTTCGAAATCGTTTGGAAAAGCGGGAAGATCGTAGATATCCATTAGCCCATCACTTATACTGAGCGTATCTACCCCCATAGATCTATGGAACGACGCAAATTCTTAAAAGGCTTGGTCGGCGCGGCGATGACGGCTGGAGCTCTTTACGCAGAAGATAAAATGGGTGGCCCGATCAATAAACTTGTCGAGAAAGGAGAAGAATCATACCACCTCTTCATGGCCAAGCGCCGTTTAGAGCAATTAAAAAACTATTCAACCGAGCTCGCTGCCTGGAATCTGCCTCCAACCGTCACTCCAGAAGATGCGGATTACCAGCGCGTTGATGCCTTCATCGAGCGAGTAAATGCGTTTCAAGCGAGCCTTCAGATTCGTATCGGTGCTCCACTCGGCACAGAACAAGCAAGCTTACCACTCACACAGCAACACGAAGCACGAGCGCTGCTTCTTGCTTCAACTCTACCTCGAGAACTGACTCAGATTGCCTCTTCGCTCGTTAAACTAGGTGGAACGGAAGAAGCACTAGGGAGAGTTGTTGCGAAACACCTAATCAACTCGTTCGCCACCTGCAATAGCCAAGGTCTCGTCTATGAAGCGTTGAAACGGGCCATTCAAGAGAAAGGTGGACGGATCACGTTCCACCGAGCACCAACGTATTACGCTTCTCGAGTCAGAGATTTTCTCCCCATGAGCGTCGAGCTTACCTATCAAGACATCGACCCTCGTA
>CAYUCP010000047.1:0-5514 GCA_964443315.1 uncultured Gammaproteobacteria bacterium | reverse complement strand
CATGAGTTCAAAACGGGACTCTGCCTTTCGCCGCACGCAATTGATGTGCGTGAACGTTTTCAGCTGAACGGAGAATTTGTTTCTGAGGAGCGGGCGGTTCGATTATTGAATGAAGTGGTTGTTGTTCTGAGCAGGTTGCAGAAAAAAGGTGGATCGTTGCCGGGCTATGGCGAGCTCTTACGTGGCATGACATTTCTTCTCTTTGCGCAAGAGCAGGTGGACTACGCGGTGATCGAGACGGGTATCGGCGGGCGCTTTGACTCTTCAAATGTTGCGACTCGCTCGGATAAGGTTTGTGTGATCACGAAGCTCGGTTTGGACCATGTAAAAACGTTAGGTGAAACCATTGAGAAAATTGCTGATCAAAAGATCGGGATCGTGCATCGAGGAAATTGGGTCGTGATTGGGCGGCAGTCGCTTATTAAGGCAAAGACGTTAGCGATGACCGCCGCGGAAGCGGGCGCAGAAAAAATCACGTGTGTGGAAGATAGTAGATATAGCTCTCAAGCAGTGACATTTAGTGAGAAAATGCTCGTTCCATATCTTCGAGAAAATGCTGAACTGGCAGAAGTCGTCTGCCGAGAGATCGCGACGCGCGATGGGTGGATGTATCGTTTGCCGCTTGTTCAGGAGGCGGTATCTCGTGCACGCCTTCCATTACGTTTTGAAATCATACACTGGAAACATAAACGACTCATTTTGGATGCGGCTCATAATCCGCAAAAAATGCAAGGGTTGGCAGATGCGATGAAAGAGGCATTTCCAGATCAGCTATATGCTGTTGCGTGTGCGTTTAATCCAGGGACAGATGTAGCCGGAACAGCAATGCCGCTTCTTCCTTCTGCAAGCAAGGTCGCATGTATAGACTTTGTTGCGGGTGAAGAGGCATATCAATTCCGCTTTTTGAACCCGGTTGAGGCGGCGGAATGTATTGTGAAAAAAGGTACTATGAAAATTGCTCCAGCTATTCTAAACGAGTGGCCTGAGGTAGTGGCTTGGATCGAAGCACTTCCCGAAAAGCTCGTTGTCCTAACGGGTTCATTTCACTTTGTGGCCGATGCGCGTACCAAGTTGTTAAAGCAGGAGGGCTAACAATGCTATACTGCCTTCATCTATGAAAACTGCCATTCTCGTGATTGCTGTCGTTATTTTGTTGGGGTTGGGTGGAATGGGATTATCGACCTACAACTCGCTCGTTTCGAGTCGCGAAGCGGTCTCAGGTAAGTGGGCGCAGGTCGAGTCTCAATACCAGCGCCGCTTTGACTTGATTCCAAACCTGGTTGAATCGGTGAAAGGGGCGATGCAGCAAGAGACAGCTGTCTTTACGGCAATTGCCGACGCTCGTACGCGTTACTCGGGTGCGCAGACGATTGGTGACAAGGCCGTTGCCGCTGAACAGCTTGATGGGGCTATCGCTCGTCTCTTGGTTGTCATGGAGCAGTACCCCCAGCTAAAGTCGATTGATACGGTTACGACGCTGATGTCTCAGCTTGAAGGAACCGAAAACCGGATTGCCGTAGAGCGCCAGCGTTTTAACGAAACGGTTCAGGGCTATAACGTGAAAGTAAAAACCTTCCCAACCTCGGTTGTGGCTAAGTTCGGTGACTTCGAACCGGTTGAATATACAAAAGCTCAAGCAGGCGCGGAGACGGCTCCAAAGGTGTCGTTCTAGGGGTTGTTTCGTATGCATCGCTCTCTCCGACACGGGTTGGTTTGTCTTACACTTCTTGTCGGATGTCTAGGCGCTGGTCTAAAGGCTTTTGCATACACATCCCCTGGTACCCCGAATGGGTATGTGAATGATTTTGCGGACGTACTCACAACGGAGCAAGAGAAAACGCTCTCTGATCTTGTTCATGAACATCGTCTTAGGACGAGTGACGAAATAGCGATCGTCACTGTTTCTTCCACCGCTGAAGAGTCGATCGAACAATATGCGGTGAAGTTATTCGAAGAGTGGGGGATTGGGCGCCAGGATCAAGATAACGGAGTCCTGCTGTTGCTCGCGGTTTCTGATCGTAAATTGCGAATTGAGGTTGGCTACGGGCTTGAATCCGTTCTTACGGATGCAAGGAGTGCGCGGATTATTTCTGGCGCAACGAGTAGATTAAAACAACAAGACTATTCCGGAGCCATTGAGCAAATGACCAGGGAAATTCTCGTGGCTGTTGAAAATAAGAACCAAGTGGTGTTATCAACGCCACTCGAGCCGGTAGAAAGTGGGCGTTCAGAGTTTTCCTTAATGATTGGAACGATCGTATTTACTTTTCTTCTCATCTTTCTTCCGATTCCTATTGTATTATTGATCGCAAAAAGACAAGGGAAAAAGATGAGTTTTGAATGGGGTTCAGGAGGTGGATCTGTGGGTTCAACCTCCTCTGATTCCTCAAGTTCTTCCAGTGCATCTTCTTCTAGCGATTATTCTTCGGGTTCGAGCAGCTCAAGCGATACATTTAGCGGAGGCAGTTCCGGAGGCGGCGGAGCGAGCGGGAGCTGGTAGCTCCATCGCCAAAACATCAGGCAACCGTGCAAAAATCTAGCGAGAGTTGTCGTTTACGGTTGTCCGTGTTACAAAATTGTCGGTTTATACATCGGTCGAATGGCGGAATTGGTATACGCAAGGGACTTAAAATCCCTGGCCTCACGGCGTGTGGGTTCGATTCCCACTTCGACCACCAAGCAAAGCGTCCTCTCACGAGGGCGTTTTGTTTTGCACCTGCTACACTTAAGGCAGAGCATATGTCATCTTCTTCGTTTTTTTCCCGGGGTTTGTTTGGGGTGGTCATCGTCTTCGGATGTGTTCTTCCGGACATGATTCATGCCTATACATCCCCAGGCGTCTCAGAGGGGTTTGTGAACGATTATGCAAACGTTCTTTCCTTAGAAGAAGAGGCTGACTTAGAGTCTGTTCTTCATACATATGAGCAGAACTCGACGAATGAAGTGGCTGTAGTAACAGTATCCTCTACGGCCGAAGAGACGATAGAGTCCTACGCCGTACAGCTCTTTGAAGACTGGGGGATCGGAAAGCGTGGGCAGGACACGGGCGTATTGATGTTGATCGCTGTTCAAGATCGACGTGTGAGGATTGAAGTTGGCTATGGACTAGAGTCGCTTCTTACTGATGCAGAGAGTCAGCGCATTATTCAGCGAGCCACGCCGCTGTTCCAAGAAGGTCGATATTACGAAGCAATGAGTCAGATGGTGCTTGAAGTGGAGTCGGTCTTGAGTGATTATGAAAACACAAGCGGTACGGCCTCTTCAAAAGAGACAAGCGCTTTCGTGGCCTGGACGGACCGGTTCATCGAGCGACTTCCACCAGGGGTCGGTGCGCTTCTTTTGATCGTGGCAACGTTTCTCCTTCTCGCTGTGGGGAGATTTTTTCTCGGGTTTGTATTGGCTTGTTTGGCATACGTAGTGGCATATCTTTTTTCCCTCATTACGAATCGGCCAAGGCCGGTGTTCAAGCGATTTTTTGCAGGGGCTTTATCAGGGTTCTTTTCAGGTATTCTCTCGGGAGTGTTTCGTAGCGGTGGTTCTGGGGGAGGCGGTTCTTCGAGTGGGGGCTTTGGGGGAGGGCGGTCTGGCGGCGGCGGTTCGAGTGGAAGTTGGTAATCTACGGTATACTTGTCTCTAGCTCCTATGATGAACGGTGGGGATGAACGAGGCCCTTCTCAGACAGCGGAACGTATCCGTGTGCCTAAGCCGTACGAAGTGGAGGGTTCGCCCGAAATGGAGCGAGCAAAACGCTATTGGCGCGAACGGTTAGCGGGCGAGCAGCGAATCAAAGAACCGCAGCATCCAGCCTGCAAGCTCGGCATCGTTGTTCCTGTATTTAACGAAGATGTACGTCGTTTAGCGCAACAGCTGGATTCGCTTCGTGCTCAAAAAGACATTCACCCGGATCAGTTCGAGGTATTGTACGTTGTGAACAATGATCGTGACGACGGCTCACGACGTGCACTGGATATTCGTGCTAAAAACCTTCACGTTGCCGGTTATCTCGAACAGGATCAAAAAATGCACGTTCATGTGATCGATAAAAGCTCGCCAGGAAATACAATTGCCGATTGCAATGTAGGCAGGGCACGCAATCGCGTCGTGGCAGAAGCAGGTGTCCGTTTCTATGAACAAGGGAAAAATGGAATTCTTCTGCAAACGGACGCGGACACGTGGTTTGAAGATCCCTATCATTTGGCTAAGATTTGCGCTGAATTCGATAAAGACCCTCTGGCGATTGGGATGGCGGGTGGAGTCTTGTATGAGTGGGACCCCGATGAGCGTGACCCAGGTGAGCGAAAGAAGTTGTTTGAAAAATTTGAGCGCATGAAGGTGTATAAGCGCTATAAGGCGATGGCGGCATTTCTCAATGGGAGTATCAAGCAAGGACCGGACCTGGATAGCCGGCCGCGATTCAGTGGCTGCCATATGCTGTCTCGAAGTCTAGAAACGGCTATGGTCGGAGGTCTGAGAGATGACAATCAAGGAGAGGATCCGGCGTTGAGTGACGGCTTGCTTGAGTTTGCGAGTAGTTATGGACAGAGAGTGCTCTCTCGGCGAAGAGAATTGAAAGTGGTCACCGCCTTTCGTGAGTCTGACCGAACAAAGGCATCGTTTATGGGGATATTTAAAGAACTGAAAACAAGAGATTTTTTTTCAGTGCCGGATGCGTTGCCAGATGTTCAGTTGCCCGAGTTTCGACATATATTCTATGGCAAGATCAAGGCAGCGTATAAGCAAAAAGATCTACAGACTATTCGTGCTTTGCTCACGAATAGTCGTGAACAGCTGCTGGTGCCAGAAGAGATGTTACAAACTGTAGAGAGTGGATTGCATAGTAAGGCCTTTACCAATTTTAGAGACATGTTGAGCTTCTTGTATAAAGCCTACACCGGTAAAAAGACTCTGTTGGAGGCGTTGTATGAAGATGCTTATCCGCCTGTTGAGCTGACGACTGAATATCTTGATCGAGTGAGACAAAGGGTAGAGAGTAGGCCTGGCGGCCGGGAATTCTTAGGTCAGTTAGAAGATTTTTACTCTTCCATTCGAATTCCTGAGAAAGGTGGCATTTACTAACTGTTTGTTTCTAAAAGAGGCTATGTCTGAATTTTCACATGTCGCGCTCAATCTCGCGAACGAAAAACGAGTCGTTTTTACAGCGCTTTCCAAAAAGTTCTTTTACTTCCGCTATCATATTGTGAAGTTCGTATTGGAACAGGGGATGGTGCCGCTCAATCCATTCACCTCATTCGACTACTTTCTGCTCGACACGGTGGATCGCGACACGGTGCGCGCGGCAAATAATGTCTTAGTGAATCGCGCGGATGAACTTTGGGTATTTGGTGACGTCAGTGATGGAGTGCTGGCCGAGATTAAGCAGGTCCAGGCGCAGGGCAAGCCCATTCGCTTTTTCAAGATCGTGAACAGTCAGTCCGTCGAGCCAGTTGAGCCTCAGGAGGTGGTCTTCGAAGACGAGGTTTCTGCCTTCCGTGACGTGATTTTGCCCTAAGAGAA
>CAYUCP010000046.1:0-5726 GCA_964443315.1 uncultured Gammaproteobacteria bacterium | reverse complement strand
AATATCAGCAGTTCTACAAATGCGGAAAGTCCCAGGGTGACGTCAAAAAGATTGGTAAGAGCGACAATCATGGTACAACGGTTATTTTCCATCCAGATAAAACCATCTTCACCGATGGGATCGCGATGGATCACCAGCGCATTCTCGATCACTACCGCCAGCAGTGTTATTTGACGAAAGGCATCCGCTTGTCCGTCATCGATAAGCGTGAGGAAGGTTTGCACAATGTCTACGGCTTTTACTTTGAGGGCGGCGTTGTCTCGTACGCGCGCTTTTTGAACCACAAAAAACAGCCAAAGCACGAGAATATTTTCTTTGTCGAAAAGCAAGTTGAGAAGTCAGAAGTGTCGATTGCCTTGCAATACACCGACGACTATTCGGAAACACTCTACGCGTTCACGAACAACATCACCAACCCAGAAGGTGGTACCCACGTCCAAGGCTTCC
The DNA here is from genome assembly GCA_964443315.1 of uncultured Gammaproteobacteria bacterium. GTDB lineage: Bacteria > Patescibacteriota > Patescibacteriia > 2-12-FULL-60-25 > 2-12-FULL-60-25 > JAGOTP01. The sequence goes on along the minus strand of CAYUCP010000046.1, from coordinate 5,279 downwards.
GCGCCGCGCTGACGCGTGTCTTGAACAGCTACGCTCGTACCAAGGGGTTCTTGAAAGAAAAGGACGATAACCTTACGGGTGAGGATGTCCGTGAGGGGTTGACCGCTGTTATTTCGATTCGTTATCCAGAACCACAGTTCGAAGGACAGACGAAGGCGAAGCTTGGTACGCCAGAAGTGCGTGGCGCCGTTGAGTCTGTGATGAGTGAAGCGCTTGCCACCTTTCTCGAGGAGCATCCACGTGATGGTCAGGCGATTTTGGAAAAGTGTGTGTTGGCACAGCGCGCTCGTGCCGCGGCTCGTGCTGCCCGTGACACGGTGCTTCGCAAAGGCGTCCTTGAAGGCATGACCCTTCCAGGGAAGCTTGCTGACTGCGCCAACCGTGATCCATCTGTCTGTGAACTCTATATTGTTGAGGGAGACTCCGCTGGAGGTTCTGCGAAACAGGGTCGCAACCGCGATTTCCAGGCGATTCTTCCGCTTCGTGGAAAAATTTTGAACGTGGAGCGTGCACGTCTCGACAAGATGCTTGGCAACGAACAAGTGAAAAACCTCGTTATCGCTCTTGGTACCAACATTGGTGAGATGTTCGACCTGTCCAAGTTGCGCTATGGCCGTGTGGTGATCATGACAGATGCCGACGTCGACGGTGCCCACATCCGTACGCTTCTGTTGACCTTGTTCTATCGCTATTTCCCAACGCTCATTACGAACGGCAACATTTATATCGCACAGCCTCCACTCTTCCGTTTACAGCGTGGGAAGGATGTTCGTTACGCCTTCAGTGACGAAGAGCGTGATAAGAACGTTGAGGAATTGTTAAAGAAGAAGGAAGAACGCTCAGTAGCTCGTGGAAAGAAACAAGCAGAAGAAAAGACTGAGGAAGTAACCGAAATGCTGGCACAAATGGGCGAAGATGCAGAAGGCGTTATGAATGTTGGTGGAATCAATATCCAACGCTACAAAGGTCTTGGGGAAATGAACGCCGAACAGCTGTGGGAAACGACGATGGACCCAGAGCGCCGTCTCATGAAACGTGTTACGGTAGATGATGCACAGAAAGCGGACGAAATGTTCGACATCTTGATGGGAAGTGACGTTGCTCCTCGTAAGCGCTTCATTCAGACCAACGCCAAGCACGTCAAAGATCTCGACTTCTAATTTACTCCTTTGTTCCTTCGCCCCTATGGCTTCTTGGGATAAGCTCCTTCGTTCCCTCGGGTTCACGGAAAGTGAATCGAAGTTGTATCTCGTTTCGCTCGAAACAGGTCCAGCAACCGTTCAGGATCTGGCCAAGAAAGCCAAGATTTCTCGCGTGACGGCCTATGCCGCGGTTGATGCGCTCATGCGGAATAGTCTGATGAGCACCATTCAACAAGAGAAAAAGCGTCTCTTTTCGGCTGAATCGCCAGACCGCTTGATTTCGTTCGTACAAAACCGCATGCAACACATGCAGTCGACGCTCAAGGAGGTGGAGGCATCAGTGGAGGAGTTACGTTTGCTTCAACGCGGGGAGAAGCCAGTCGTAAAGATGTTTACCGGCAAGGAGGGGATTCGCGCCCTTCAGAACGACTTGCTTCAAGTAGCGCCAAAGGCTTTGGACGAGATCGCGAACTTTGATGAAGTCCTTCGCCTCTACCCAACGGAAGGCAATCAGGAGTTCTTTAATAAGCTCGACAAGTTGCGCATGAAGCGTCGGCTGATTTTCTATACGAACGGTGAAAAGGAAAAACAGATTCGTGGCGGATTTCCTGATGAGCATATCGCGGTCATGAAAGAGACGGGCCCGAGTAAGTTCTTTGCGGATATTCAGGTGTATGGAAATCGTGTTGTGATGTCGACCCTGCGTGGCGAGATCATCTACATCTTGATCGAAAGCCAAGATTTAGCCGATTCTTTCCGTGAGATCTTTGGTCACATGTGGAATAACGTTCAGGATAAACGCATTTCGTAAGAGTGAAGGAGATAAATAATATAATATAAAATCAAGATAAAGAGACGCCCGGCGCGAGCTCGGTTCGTGCTGCGCGTGAAGCGCGACGACGAACCGGCCCGGCCGGGACGAGAGTCTCTTCGAACAGCGAGGCGGTACCAGACGGCGCGGTTGTACTCCGACGGATCGGAGCGCACGGCGCGAGCTCGCGAGGAGCTGCAGGACGGAAGCCGCGAGGGCTTCACACTACCGATGCAGTCATCGGGAGCGCGGACGAGTGCTCGGGTGAGCGCGCGTCCGGGGCGGCACGCGGGTGCGTGCGGGCCGGCGTTGAGCCGGCGCGGGCAGGCGAGCGCGGTCGTTGGTCGACGGCGTTGCACGTATGACGTGCCGCAGGCGGTCGACGCTGAGCGCTCGAGCGGGTCGTGTAGTCGCGCTGAGACGGGCTTGTCGTGGCGCAGACGGAGGACCCGGTACTTGAACCCGGTACTTGAAGAAGACGAGGCGATCACCCCTTCCGGTTGGGACCGGTGGGGGTTCTTGTTCCACGATGGATGATGTAGTGCGCGCTAGCTGCTGCAGCCGCCGCGCCCGCCGCCGGTGTGGCAGCTCATGCTGCCTACCGCGGGGCCGTCTCCTCCTTCCTGGTTGATGTCGCTGTTGAAGAGGGGGAGGTTGTTGATGTGCGAGAGGGCGATGATGGTGCGGTGCATGGACAATCCTTCTGCGATGGGTCGGCTAGTGTGTTGCCTCCCCGGGTGGGTACGCGCACCTCTGTCGTCCAAAGCCTGTTTCGAGGTCGACTGACCTCATTCCAGTTGACGGCTTGGCTTTCAGAGAGCCTGCTAATTTAGCAAAAATAAGAGAAAATGTCAAGCAAAAGCCACTTTTTGGCTGTAATACAATATAAAATCGCCTAGATTGCTCTGAAATTGCACAGCTTAGCTGTACAAAATAATGAAATAGAAAACTGAGCTCATTCTTTACCTCTTATTTTAGCCAAAAAGAAGGTGATTTTGTTGTACACGAATGCTTGACAAAATAACAAAATATGCTATACTAATCTGTTCATTAAAGATCGAGTTCCGGAGCGTACTCATGGTGGCAAATTGAGGGTAACGAGACGGCTACGGCCTTTTCCTCGTTCCCCACTGGAGTCACCATGAAGAAGATCACTACCCCCTGGACCGTCGCGCTCATCGTCTCTTGCCTCATCGGTTTCACCTTCACTCGTCTCTTCTGGAGGATTATCGGCAGCACGATTGAGTCCGTTGGGCGCTTCCTGGGGGAGTTCGTCGGTCTGCGACCGACGACGCACTTCACCATCACCCCCGGGGACGTCGTGGCGTTGAAGTACGGCTTCTGGCTGGTCTTCATCGTCCTGTGCTCCAACTGGATCATGCGGTGGTGGCTCGAGTCGAACGCGACCGTGCGGGAGTTCGGTAAGAAGATGTACAGATGGGTGAGTAAGCCTCTCCTCTTCTGTCTCATCTTCGGCATCCTCGCTCCCTACCTGCTCGACCTCGTCGTGGGGTTCGTGAGCTGGATCGTCTACTTCTGCACGGGGAAGATGTCGGACTCCTGGCGAGTGGTCGTTCCGCGGCTCGAGCACAAGTACCACTTCACGTTCGACGGGATGTGGGAGATGTTCTGGCTCTGGCTCGACGGCCCGGCCAGTGCCGCCACCCATCACTTCGGCAGCGAGCTGCGCCGGCAGCTCTGAAAGGAACAGATGCAACCAGAAGGAACACGCCTCCCCGAGCGACTCCTCGAGAGCGGCGCCAACGACGTCGCAGAGAGCGTCGCTCGTGGCCCCGAATCGCTCGGGGTCAGCCACTCGAACTCGCAGTTCATCGGTGAGCTCTTCACGGGGTTCCTGATCGTGCTGCTCGTCATCGCTCTTCTCCGCTACTTCCGCGTGATCGGCGCCGCAAGCCGACCCGCCAAGAAGAAGCGCAAGAAGCGATAAGCTCCTTCACTCCGCGCCACAAGCGCATTCGTCGCCGCCAACCCGGGGCCGCGACGTCGAAGAATCGCCCTACGCGATTCACTCATCTCTTCCGGGGGATTCTCTCGAGATCACTCGCTGGTCTATGGAGAAGCCAAAAGAACCATTGCCCTAGCAGTGGTTCTTTTGTATTCTGGAGAGGTATGTCGATCCAGCCATCACGTATTCTCACTCAGTGCCCCCTTTGCCAGTCTGCCTACGATGAAGCGGGGATTCGCTTGGTTGGTGAAGAGGGGTCATCGCGCGTCTTCCACTGTAGCTGCCAGAAGTGTGGCCGCGCTATGTTGGCTGTGGTGCTTGAAGCCTCTGGCGTTGTGAGCTCGGTTGGTGTCGTTACGGATCTTGAGGCCGCTGATGCCAAGCGTTTCCACGAGGCGGCTCCCATTACGGTCGACGAATGTCTCCGCTTCCACGTTCAGTTGGAAGAACAGAGCCGAGAGTTGTGCCAAGCGCTTCTTCACCCATCGAAGACCGCTTAAGTCCTCATTTTGCTCTAAAATCAAGCAAATTTCCTACGAATCCCGTCTCTTGACGGGATTTCGGTTTTCCCGTATCGTTAAGCCACTTTTTTGAAGTCTATGAAATACGCGATCACCGCAGAAACCCGTCAGAGCTTGGGCAAGCGTTCCAAAGATGAATTGAAGAAGATGCGCATCCCAGCCGTCATGTACGGAAAGGGTGTGTCTGCTCAAACGATCTCCGTCCCAAAGTCACCGTTTGTAAAAATGTATGCCGCTGCTGGATTCTCCAGCTTGATCGATGTGAGTGTCGATGCACAGAGCGCGGTGAAAGCAGTTATCAAGGAAGTTCAGCTTCACCCATTGACCAACGAAATCACTCACGTTGATTTCCACCAGGTCCGCATGGATGAAAAGATGACGGTTCGTATCCCACTTGTCTTTACGGGTGAATCAGCGGCTGTGAAGGGATTGGGTGGTACGCTTGTGAAGTCATTGGACGAAGTCGAAGTCAGCTGTTTGCCAGCTGATCTTCCACACGAGATCGAAGTCGACTTGTCCGTGCTCGCAACATTCGAAGATTCGATCGACGTTGCGTCGCTCAAACTTCCAAAGGGGGTCGAAGTGCTCTCTGGCGGAACGGAAACAATCGCTACGGTTGCTCGCCCATTGACGGAAGACGAGTTGAAGAAACTTGAAGAAGGTAGCACGGCCGACCTCTCGGCGATCAAGACGGAAGCTGATATCAAGAAGGAAGAAGCCGCCAAGAAGGAAGCCGAGGAAAAAGCTGCAGAATAGTGTATACTCAGGGGCATGCAACGCATGCCCCTTGTGCATCCCACGAACAAACCAACCAAGAAAACCGACAAGCGCTCCCAGCG
>CAYUCP010000045.1:4467-5802 GCA_964443315.1 uncultured Gammaproteobacteria bacterium | reverse complement strand
GCGATTATTAAACGCTACTATACAGAACGAACCATTTACTCTCCATATGTCACTGAGAAATCTCTGATCTATGTAACAGCAACTTCAGATACTCAGGGTCAAACACCATATATCGCTCGCCAAACAGCTGAAAACCCAACGACAGGAGAAAAGGGATCATTTACCGTCCAAATACCTATTACTGTATCACAAGACATTAAAATTAATTGGTGGATTGTGAACTAAGGCGCATGATCACTAAGTACATATACTTTATAAAACTATGATAAGAATGATTCGAAATTACTGTCAGGAAATAGTAAGAAAAACACTCCCTTTTGAGGCTATTTTACGCTATACTAGAAAGAGTTCGTACCCTGCCCGTATGTACCAAAAACATCTCTATCATCACGCTTCAAAGAAGCGTTCTTTTACGTTTAGAAGAAAGCTTACACTTCCTCATCTTACTAAGAGTGACAAACGTATCCTTTTTCGTGTAGGAATTGTTGGAGTAATTGCTTTTATTATTATCCCACTCACATCAATCATCCTCTCACTATTTATAACTAAATATAACAAAGCTACTCTGACTATTGCACCCTACACTGCTGCCGACCTTAAATTCAGAACGACTAAAAAAGCATTTACCGCCAAAGAAAAACCGACCTTTAAAGTATATATAGGCGAAATCAAACATGTCGATAATTCCCCAAAAGCACGCATACTTCGCTCTCTCTCTATGATACCTCAAGCAAAAGCTGATGATACACGTCTTCCTGATATGGAAGTTGATCTTTACCGAACAGTTCGCTCATCTGACACAGAAGACGTAGTCATTCGACAATCTGGGCCCGATGAGGTAGAAGTAGCTGTTTCTGATATTAAAGCATTCAGACCTGGTAAGTATCATCTCTCTATTAAAAGTGGTGAGCGAAATATTGAACAAGATTTTACCTGGGGAGTTTTAGCTGTCAATACAAATAAATCAATCTATTCCCCAGGTGAAACTGCAAAGGTTGGCATGGCACTTCTCGATGATACGGGACGCACAAAATGTTTCAACACACCAGATACATTAATGCAAGGCAAGATGTGGTTGACCATTACCTCTCCAAATGGCGTGAAAACTGAACTTTCGACAGAAAATGGTAAAGTAAATGGAAGTAGTGACTGTGACGAGCATTCTGTGACAAATGAAGCAGATTTCCAAACAACATTTAAAACAAGTGAGGCTGGAATCTACCAAATGCATGTAGAAGGTGAGAATCAGAACGGAAAAAGAACTATCGATGATTACTTCGAAGTAAAAGCGAATGAAGATATTATAGTAGAGAGAATATCCGCAGCAACTCGCAT
>CAYUCP010000045.1:0-4367 GCA_964443315.1 uncultured Gammaproteobacteria bacterium | reverse complement strand
TATAATCCACCAAATATTAGTCCTGAGTTTTTTATCCTTGGGCCTATTTCCCTATCTAGAAATAATAACACGGTCTTTACCGAAGCACGCCCTTGGCAGATTGCATCTGATGCTACTAAAACGTGGGCATCAGCTGGAAGTACCAGCTGGAATACGTCTGGTAACTGGAGCCCGACCACAGTTCCAGCCACAACGTCAAATGTGGTATTTGATGGAACATCTACAATAAATTGTAGCATTGACGCGACACCTGGAGGATCGACAATTGCTGATCTATCGCTCAACTCCGGATATACTGGTACACTTAGTCAAACAAGCACATTTGTAATCACAACTACAGGATCAGTTGGTTTTGTGATTAATGCAGGAACATTTAGTGGTGGCAGTGGCGCAATCACTACAAATTCAGGTGGGCTACGTCAGACTGGTGGAACATTTACTGGAGGCTCTGGGGCTTTTAGTGGAACGAATGCTGAGTATAAAATAACAGGAGGAACTCATACCACAACAACAAGTACCGTTACAGTTGAGAGAAACTTCCAAGTAACGGGTACTACCTGGACAAATAGTGCTAGCAATATTGTTATTAGTGGCTCAGGCTCAGACGCAAGTGATGACAGTATTATTACCTGTGATACAAATATTGGAACTAATATTAAATTTAGCAAAGTAGCAGCAACACAAAGTATTATCGTTGGACTTGCTTGCACCCTCAGCGTCTCAGATGTGTCAGGAACATCAGGACTTGAATCATTCTGGACCAAAGGAAATACAACGATAGCAACTGGAGCAGGGACACTTGCAATTAGTGGTGCTGTCACAACGGAAGCTTCAAATAGCGCACAATTATTTAACTATGGGACTATTTCTGTGCAAACAAATTTCGATAATACGGGAGGTGCACTTGTTAATGGTGGAACAATCAATATTACTGGTAGTGGATCTGATCCAGCAGATGATTCTACATTTACGTGTTTTGGTACCCCTGGTGGTAACTTTACTCTTAGTAAAGTAGCGACAACACAAGATTTTACCCTCTCTTCTAACTGTACTATTACCATAAATAGTACGTCAGGATTTACGGCAATAGGTGCATTTGTAAATCATGGTACCCTTACAATCAGTGGTGCAAGTACTGCTATTACCGTATCCGCAGCTGATATCACAAATGATGGTTCTCTTACGGTACAATCAAGTGCAACCCTTACATCTGAGCGCAATTTTAATAATACGAGTGGGGCCCTTACAAATAACGCTACCATTGTATTTGGTGGGAGTGCATCTGATGGAAGTGATGACACGACCTTTACCTGTAGTGGAGCTCCTGGTGGGAGTGGAACATTTCGTTTAAGCAAAGTGGCAACTACACAAGATTTTTCTGTATCTTCCAGTTGCATTCTTACGCTTACTGATTTTACTGGTAACACTTCAATTGGTGCTTTCACCAACCTAGGCACGACAACCATTGCCACAGGTGCTGGGACACTAACCGTTGCTGACTCAACCATAACAAATAGCGGTACCCTCTACAACTACGCGACGATTGATTTTCAAAGAACATTCACAAATACTAACGGTACACTGATTAATAATGGTGGAACAATCAACGTGACAGATAATGCAGCAGCCGATGCTGCAGCGTTTACGTGCCAAAATGTAGTTGGCGGAACAGTTAGTATTTCAAAAACACAAGCAACTTCCACATTTACGATGAGTAATGGCGCAGGTGGAACATGTCAAGTTACCGCTAGCTTTAGTAGTGCGACCATTGGCACCTTTACCAATCACGGCATCCTCGGACTAGCAAGTGGAACCTTGACGGTCAGAGATGCTGATTTAGTAAACGATGGCACATTATGGAATGCAGCAACCTTGAGTTTGGAACGTAATTTTAATAATACTGGTGGAACACTGAGTAATTCTGGCACGATAAACTTTGTTGATAATGGAGCTTCGGATGCATCTACTTTTACCTGTAGTGGATCAGTCAGCGGCACAGTTGGGCTTAATAAAACAACGGCTAACCTTAATACCTTTACGCTCTCCTCAAGTTGTACCGTAACAAATGCGACCGCTGGAGCAAGCGCACTCTTTGGGGCGATGACGATTAACGGCTCACTGAGTATTGCAAGTGGTACACTTATTGTTCGAAATTCTGATTTAACGATTAGTGGCACAGGCACACTTAATGTGGGTGCAAGTGCGATTATAACTCCAGATAGAAGTGTTACTGCCACAGGAACTCTGACAAACGCAGGCGCTATTAACTTTATAGATGATGGAGCAAGTGATGCATCCACCCTATCATGCACGGGAACTATCAGTGGCGGTGGTACGATTGGACTTAACAAAACCACTGCAAATCTTAATAGTTTTACGCTTGGAGCTGGATGTGTTGTTCCCTCCGCTACCGCTGGCGCAAGTAATGTTTTTGGTGCGATTACGATAAATGGCTCTCTTACGCTTACGAGTGGCACCCTTCTTGCCAGAGATAATGCACTGACTGTTGGATCTGCAGGAACATTTACCATTAACTCAGGCGCTATCGTTCAGGCTGAGAGAAGTTGGACAGAAAGTAGCGGTTCTGTAACTACAAATAATGGACTTATCCAATTTATTGATACAAGTGTGGCTGATGTAGCGACTCTCACGTGCGGAACTGGGACAAACCTAGGCAAAGTAGATCTTAATAAAACACTTTCTAGCACCTTTGTGCTCGGAAGCGACTGCACTACTGGAAACTTTAACCGTATTGCTGGAGTCATTAGCAATCCTGCATCTGCTTATACCTTAAAAGTACAGGGAAATCTTATTCTTCAAAGCACAACTAATATCGGTGGTGCAAACATGACTGTCTCTATGGAAGGAAATAATTTCCAGATTATCAATTTTGCAGCTACAAGTACTACCTTCGTTTCTAAATTCCAGGTTAATAAAACTGGAGGATCAGCTATGCTCCTTACGAATAACTTTGTTGTTACTGGCCAACCATGTACTATCGCCGCTGGAACGTTTGATCTGAATGGCCTTAACTTTACCTGTAATACAACTGGACTTACTGTATCAAATGGTGGCAATTTTCAATTCCAAGGAGCCGAGACAATAACGCTCCCTGGTAATCCTACCCTAAATTCTGGTTCAACAGTTACCTATGCTGGAAATAAAAATAGTGGTGCAAATACCTATACACTCAAGAATTGGTCATATTCTAACATCACGATTAGTAGTAGTGATAGTGCAACAGATACGTTCCAACCAGGAGCTGCCCTCTCGGTCGGAAATGATTTAACCAATACAGCAGGCACGCTTGATGTGGTATCCGGTAGCAACTGGGCCATCAATATCACTCGAGATTTTCTAAATGCTGGCACCTATCTCGCCCAGGCAGGAACACTCACCGTTGGCAGAAACTTTACGAATAACGGCACATTTACCGCTGGCACAGGGACAGTAACGCTTAATACGACGACAACTGCTGTTGTTGATGGATCAGGCTCCCCTGCCGTGACCTTTACTAACTTAACGATTGCCACCGGAGATAAAACAGTAAAATTCACTGCAGGAAAAACATTTCAAACAAACGGTGTCCTAACAATTACCGGAACAAGCGGGCATAATGTCCTCATTGATTCAACAACCACTTCTCAATGGTTTATTAATCATCAAGGAACTGAGGCTATTACCTATGCTACTATTACATACTCTGGTTGCGACGGCAGTAGTACAAGTATTACTCTGGCTTCATCTGACACAAATGGAGGGAATAATGGAGCTTGCTGGTTATTCGTCGCAGATATATCAGGAGTCATTTATAGCGATGAAGGAACAACACCTTATGATTGTTCATCTAACAATTTAACAATCAACCTTTCAGTAAATGGTAGTTCAAACACGTCGGTAACATGCACTCTTAACACAGGAGTATTCTCATTTACTGGAGTAACAGGTCCAAGTAATGGAACGCCGTTTGCGATCTTTATCGATAATACTGAAACACCAAAAGGAACGCTTGTTATGCTAGGTGACGGCTCAGCAACGATTACCAGCCTCAAACTATATGTTAATCATCTTAACCTTTCCTATCTCAATGCCGGTCCAATCGCAATTTCGGACTTAACTACCGCCGATAATGGAGATGCAGGAATCCGTTATAATGTCTCCTCAGGAAATCTCACGGTGGATTCAGGCATTGAACTGCATGTATTAAGTGGGAAGACATTTACCCCGGGAGGAACGGTTACCACCCAAGGTGGTGCTGATTTCCACCTCGCAAGTAGTGGAGTAAGCACCTTTGATACAGATGGTAATACGATTGATGGAGATGTCCAAGTCGATACCGGAGCAAGTCTAGATGTGACTGGCGATGC
>CAYUCP010000044.1:0-6112 GCA_964443315.1 uncultured Gammaproteobacteria bacterium | reverse complement strand
GCAACAGCTTACAATCACAATTGTTGTTGCTTGCTATCTTTGTTCTGTTAGGAGGAAGTTCTGGGGTATGTATTTCCATTTATCTCCATTTATCTCCATCATCAAAAATCAAGGGTGCTTCTGTTCTTTTTATTCCAAACTTCTCTTATTTTCATTTCATTCAAGTGTTTCAAAGATGTCCGCGGAGATTAAACAAGTCGCATCTTTTCTAACCGAGGAAGCCCGCCTTGCGCGTGAACCCTGGCGCCGGGACCAGCTTCGCCGCCGCGAACAAGCGCAGGCCGTCACAGCACGCTGTGAGGCAGATAAAGACCTCATGGCGGAAATGGCGAAACAGGGTCTCTTGTCTGCCCAAGATGTTATGACTATGAGCTACGTTTTGTTCGATGCTGACATGGAGTTCTTTTCCTCCTTATTGATGTGTGCCTCCATCAAGGAATCTATCTCCCGGCATAACTGGATGGTAGTCGAAAGCTCGCCGGCTTGTTTTGCTGAGCGCTGGGGCCCCATTATCGAAAAGCTCCCCTCGCCCCTGTTTCCAGCCGACAAACGGTTTATTGGATTAAACCTTAAACTTTTGTCGAGCTTCGAAACTTGGTTGGCGGGCGGTAGCGCGGGGGCTGGGGGGAGTGTCGGTGGTGAAAAATCTGTGCACCAATCAATGTTTCGAGATGATCAACTGGCGAACAATCAGACAGGCGGCTACATGGCACCTCTCGTGGCGGACCTCCGCGAGCCGGAGGCTGCGGTCCTGCAGTTGCAGTCTGCTCTCGGGAGCATCCAAGAACGCATGTCCCGCCTCGAGCGCGCAACTCAGTCTCGAGATTTTACACGACAGCCAGCTCAGTTCGGACACTCAACCCCGCAACAAGGCCGAGGACGTGGCGGACGGGGTGCACGGGGCGGAGGAAATTTTTCTTACGACGCAACTTCAAAAAACGGGGCTCCTCCCCCTACTCCTCCCACTCAGCAGTAGGGCAGCTCGATGTGTCTCCGTCGCTCTTGGGCGGCGATTTCATGCACTGTCTGTCGGTCAGTGACGTGGACTCTGTTTTCCAACTTTTTTCTCTTTTTCCATTTTCAAAAGCTTCTTTCCATGTTTGTACCTCATTTTGTTCCTCCCACGGTTATGAACGTTTTTTCGTTTCAAACCATCGCTTGAATATGACTCTTCAAATGCAATCGCCCAATTTTACTTTCTTTATCATACCCTTTTTGACTCGTCACCATTGGGTACTCCTCATTCTTCTTTCCAATTTCAAAATACTGTACTTTGACTCGGCACCCAGTCAACTTGTTTCTCGTGACGTTGATGAGTTTGCTAGGTTTTGCTCTGTTCAATTCTCTCGATCATTCTCCGTCGTACCTTCTCACTCCCCCCGACAGAAAGTTGGAACCTTCGAGTGCGGTCTCTTTGTAGTGGCCAATGCTTTGGCATACATCGAAGGTGTTCCTCTTCCCGGTGGGGTAGTTTCTTTCTCGCATTGGCGTGTTATGTTGTCATGCATCGCCACTTCCACTCATTCTTCCATTTTACAAACTCTTCTTTCTGATTTACGTGCGCTCAGTCAGATCGCTGAGGGAGGCTCTTCTGATGTCGTCATCAATTTTGAGTCACTCATTTTTCGCGCACTTGAAACGCATCGCAATTTAGAGTCCGTCTGCGCTTCACATAACGCATGTTATCTGTTGACGGCTTCTTTACTTGCTGCGGTTGCAGCCAGACTTCCTTTTCCCGCAACTCTCGCCGACGTTCTGCAACACGGCACTTGCGTCCAGCACGTGTTCGGCACAGCGGAAGGGGACCCTTCTGACGTCCTCAACCATTTATGCCCAAACATTGTTCATTTATGGGAAGTCTCCAAGCTGGTTCCGTCTGGTCCTCTCGGCGATATCTTTATTGTTCGAAGTGATCACCAACATAACATCCCTGTCAGTTTGTCCTATGGGGATGCTACGTTTTCCATGTATTTATCTGCCTTTTTTCGGGGGGCGGTGGTCCCCACTCACGCAGGCTCACACGCTCTTCATGGGCATTGGGTCGTCGCCGAGCCTGCGCCTTGCCCTTTGGCCATCTTCCGCCGTGTTCTCGGTCCAAAACCAAGTTCTAGCCCTTTGCCCCTTGCGGCCGTTCGCCACTTCGCTCGCTCGCTGTCTGTTGGCCAGTTTGTTCAGGTTGAATTTACCTTTGGTTCCGACTGTGGTGTGTGGTTTGGTTGCATCAAAAGGGCTTACTCACCTAGCCTCTGGCCATCCGTCGAGTACACACACACACAATGTGAATCATGCGCCTTGTCTCGACCAATCACACCACCTCTTTTGACTTTGCTACCCAATTCCGGCGTGTCTTACTTGTCTGTCTCCGTTATCCCGGAGATTCCCTCTGCCTTGTGTTCTTGTCCACCTGAGGTCCTTGATGACGATGACGACGAGTTCGACTCCGACGACGACGTCCCCATTTCAGATTTGTATGAAGTACCTTCGTCATCTGGCTGGCAGACTGATGTCAACTCAAAGATCTTATTCAACTCTGTTCTGATGCCGATCTCTTGTCCTCCTACGGTTGCCACCTCGACCCCTCAGCCGGTGGTCGATGCCTCTAAGGCCCCCGTCCACCAGTCCCCTATCAACAAATCGTTTGTGAGCACAGCCCAACGGAAGGGTGATGCTCTGTCTCGGATGTTTATCCATAGCTCGCAACCCCCGCACATTCATACTCTTGGCTGGTCCAACTTGGCTCCCGCTACACGTAAATCGCACATCCGTTGGCTCGTTCTGCTTCGCGCTATGCCTCGTGACCTTTACTCGGAATCATTGGGCCACGCTGTTGTCGAGTATGTTTTACGTCTCTCCAAGGAGCGTAAGTGGTCCCCCTCTACTGTTGCTAAGGCTTTCTCCGAGATCCAGAGCGCACTCCGTCGACTTCCCTCGTACACCAACTTCCAGGAACCGATTGACCTCTCCAAAGATATTGTCTTTTCCGAGGCATCAAAATCCTCGATAGCTCTGGCCCGCAGCACGCCCAGTCGGTCGATCAAACCACTGTCGGCTCAGGATTTTGACAAGTTGCTCGACACTCTGACTGATCCTTTCATTCGAGGTTTGCTTATGATGTGTTGGTATACGGCCGGCCGTACGGGTGATGTGCGACAACTCAACGCTTCAGAGGTGACCTTTCCCACTGATCTCCCGCCCAATTCCCCTGCAAACCATGCTGCCATGGTTTGCTTCTTTTGTCGAGGGAAAGGGGCTGCGTTCAGGGGCCCTTATCATGTCACCACGGTTATGCCTATGTCTCGCGCCCAACAGCTTGCATCTCTTGTTCAGCGACGCGTGTCCCCTCTCTTCAGCACCACAGAGCAAGCGGCTTTGTCTAAAGCTTTACATGCGATTGGCTATGAAGTCCGTTCTATACGCAAGGGTAGACTCATCACATTGGCCTTACTCGGCACCAGCGATGAAGATTTGATGCTATTGAGCGGCCATCTGCGTTTATCCACACTTCACCGCTACCTTGAGCGGGGTCGATTCTCAGCTACACACGCATCTGCTGCTGCTCGGCGTGCAGGTTTTGAGGTTGGTGCCGGCACGGACGTAGAGTCTATTCAGCCCCTCATCTCTATTCCCTCAGAGTCGCAACTCGACACCGTTCTTCCCGCTCGTATGGGTCCCTGGAGTGGTCTTGTGGTTCACCAGGGTAAACGCCATCTCGATCCCCCGGTGTTTCTGCCCCGTGCGGCTCCCTCTCGAGAGGCCCTAGGGCTCGTCTCCCCTGTCGTTGACAAGTCGTGGCCTTTGCATATCAAAGAAACGAGCCTTATAGATTTTTCGGCTCTGCTCGCATGTGCTCCACCTTTCCTGATCTCCGATCTCCGAAAGTGCATCTCGCTTCTCTTGGACTCGCAAATCTTCCGACAGCTGCCACTCTCATCACGCTCACTCACAAAAACAACCTCTTTTTCCCCTGAGGATTTAACACTTTTGGTGCAGGCTGGCAAGATTACCCCGATTCCCCGCGATCAGGTACGAGGGGTGGTCAACGCATTTTGTGTTCCTCACAAGGAGTCTAAGAGACGCCCCATCTTCGAGCCGCTGTGCAACGAGGCTATGAAACGTCTGAGCAGTGAGACTGCTGGTGGCCTCATCCCTGCTGTTCATTACCCGTCGCGTGCCGAACGACGGGTAAATCATCGCTTCGCCGTGTCCTTGGACTTCGCAGCGTTCTTTGACCAATTTCCGATCGGAGAGGACATTCAGCCTTATTTCTGTTTCTCCGCTCATGACACCTCGTACGCACTATGCCGCTTACCAATGGGCGCTACATGGAGTCCTAGTGTGGCGCAATTTACTACTTGGTCGCTTCTCCCTTGGGACTTTCGTGACAAGGTACATTTCGACACTTGCATCGACAACATCCGACTTTCTTCTGATGACATTGATTCTCTCCGTCGTTGCTTGGAATGTTTACTACACAACATCAGTTCATGCTCTCTGGTTCTTAATGAGCACGCATTCTGGACAGACGCCGTAAGTAGCCCCGCTTTTGCCGAGATCGCGAGCCGGCCTTACGATTTCCTTGGTGAGCGTTACTCAAAAATTCCCTCAACCTCTCCAGCACCTTTCTTCGTTGCCTCGAACACGGAAAAAACTCTCAATAAACTTTTTCTCGCGTCGGATCGGTTAAGTTTATTCATGCAGGGAGTTTGCCCCTCTTATTCGCGGAGGCAGTTCGCGAGCCTTATTGGTATTATATTGTTTGCGGTGGATACAATTGGCATACCCATCTCGGAGCTTTTTCCACTGATGCGTTGTTACCGAGCTTTGTTTCATTCCGTTACCGAGCCAGGTGTGGCTGTCAAACACCCGACCGCAATCACCACTCTCGATGCTTGCAGCCCTTCATCTACCGTGCATCAAGCCTGGGACGCCCCGCTTGAGTTTTTGAGTCCCGCTGTATACTCATTCATCAAAAAGTGTTTGGCAACCCTACAAACGAATACACCCATCGCGTTGAACGATCGTTTTATTCCTATTACGTTCCGGAAAGATTGCATTCGGGTTACGATCGACGCCAGCTGCGAGGGTTGGGGCGCCTATGTCACAACTTATGAGCAACACAACAACATCTCTCATTGCTACCGACTGCAAAGCCGCTTCACACTCGACATTCCGCATTCCGCTGTTGCTGAACCCACCGCTTGTATTGAACTTATCCAATGGCTTCATTCCAAAGGTCTCTCAGGTTCCGTCCTTATCTCTACCGACCACCGTCCCATTGTTGATTCTCAACGTTGCAGACGCACCACTCTCGGCGGTTTCAGCCCTTCTCCCGTCCTCAACCAATTGCATCTTCTCGTTCACCAGTCTCAGAAGGTTTTTCCCACTGTTCACTTCATACATGTTGCTGGGGAATTGAATGTTGCCGATCCACTCTCACGCTCGGTCGCTTCCTTTGCCAGAGGTGAGTTGCGTGTCAGCGATCTCCAGGATTTTATCCTTCCCGCGCCAGAAGTTACTGAAAGCACACGCCCCTCTTGGCCATTTTGGTGTGTATAATGGTGCAAAGGGCAATATTTAAGCAAATGGGGTTGGGGTCCTTTCATTCTCCGCCACCAAAACCTACAAATTATTGAGTTGCGTGAATTGTGAACATGATCAATAATTTATCAATCCTTTTTTGCCTCATCGATAGAATAAGTAGCAACAGCTTACAATCACAATTGTTGTTGCTTGCTATCTTTGTTCTGTTAGGAGGAAGTTCTGGGGTATGTATTTCCATTTATCTCCATTTATCTCCATCATCAAAAATCAAGGGTGCTTCTGTTCTTTTTATTCCAAACTTCTCTTATTTTCATTTCACCCACCATCCATCCCCTGCTCCCCCTGATTTGTCCTCCGGAGATTCTTTTTTCATTTTTAAGTACAAATTCTTCAACAGCTAGCTCTAAAATTCCTTTCATTCTCCGCCACCAAAACCTACAAATTATTGAGTTGCGTGAATTGTGAACATGATCAATAATTTATCAATCCTTTTTTGCCTCATCGATAGAATAAGTAGCAACAGCTTACAATCACAATTGTTGTTGCTTGCTATCTTTGTTCTGTTAGGAGG
>CAYUCP010000043.1:3428-6235 GCA_964443315.1 uncultured Gammaproteobacteria bacterium | reverse complement strand
AGACTCACTTCTCGTAATAGCGTTGTGACAGGCGGATGCGGAGTAAACCAACCGCGACGCCGTCACAACCTATGGCAGATCGTTTTGTAGCACCATGCACAGTCGCAGTATCCAACAACTACGATACCTGCGGCACAATCACCCGGGCGGACGTCGCTCACTTGACGCCTGACCAGTTGGAGGACCTGTTCAAGCCATCCGGCAAGTTTGCCGACATGGATGCCTGGTTTCGCACCGCCTTTGAAATGGCCGCGTGCGGCACCAAGCGTAACGGCATGTATGACTGGCTGATGTCGAGCCAGCGCAATGTCGGCAACCTGGTCAACGTCGAGAAAGTTGACCGCGGGCCGTCGCTGTTGCATCCGTTCATCCTTGGCCGACAGGATTCTGTCATCAACAAAGACTTTTGGGCCATCACCAATGGCTGGGCAAATTCTGCCTATACCGCTTCGACAACTGGACCGCTCACTGCGGGACAGAAGGCGCTTGGCGCTGCTGGCGATCGGGTCATTCGGGTAGTCACCCGCTACGGCATTGACCTGGACGCCAGTTGGTTCGTTTCGACCGACCGGGTAATGGTGTTCGGACGCAATGCAGCCGGTCAGTCCACGCGCGGCCAGTGGAAGGTGCTCGCCGCTGCGGCAGCCGCCGATGCTTCGTATGTGGACGTCATAATGACGACCGAGAATGGTGGTTCGACGACCAATTACGACACCGCCCCGACCGCCGGTGTGTTGCTCGCTCTCGGAAACAACGTTAACGACTACGAGAGTTGGTGCCACAACCGGCCAACGCTCGACCCGCGTAAGCGTGTGCCGTTCTGGTATCAGACGATGCGCCGGACTCGTTGCGTGGACTCCGAGTACAAGAAAATCTTCGCCCGGCTGATGGAGTCGAACGAGTATTTCCGCCAGTTTGGCGACCTTCCACTGGCGGAACGGAATCGTCAGGACGAACAGGAATATCAACGGCGCTGGGTCAATACGTTCTTCTTCGGCAAGGCGATCTCCTCGAATCAGACGCTTGCGAACTGGCAGTCGCTTGAGCAGATCACGACGGTAACCGGTTCGACCGTGGATCCCGGTTTGGGCGGGAAACTGATCGCCTATCGGGCGAACATGGTCGGCATTTACGAGCAAATGCGCGCGTGCGATCGCGTGCGCGACCTCCAGAACAACAAGCTGAACTTTTACGAGTTTCTTGAGGAAATCTACAATATCTATCGGGCGCGCACCTCGCGCGGCAACCGCGCCAACTCGATTGACGTTTACACCGACAGCACGACTGCGGCCAACTTTGAGAGCGGCGCTATCGCCTACTACAAGGCGGAATACGGAGACATCCTGCGCATCACCATCGAGAAAGGATCGAACGCGCTCGGGTTCAACTGGCGTTCATACGAGTTCAAGCGTCCGCAGGGCGTGCGCGTCAACATCATCACGCACGAGTTCTTTGATGACCTCGTGAACGCGGCCGATACGGAGTCAATCTCCTCGACCGGTCGGTTTATGATGATCCTCGACATGGGTAAGAGCGGCCCTGGCGGCGGGACGATCTACCCCGGCATGATTGCCTCCAACAAGAAAATGCGGACGTTGGGTGAGCTTGAAAACCTCGCCAAGTTGGATGCGACGTTTGCTTGCACGATGGAACACGTCACCGAGGAAATCTCGCTTGTGTCGGAGACGGTGACGGCAATCAACGAGTGCCCGGCCAACTCGCTCATCATCGAAGGCATCTTCGACGGCGTGCCGATCACGACCGGTAAGACCGTGAGTTACTCGAACCTTTACTAAGCTTGGTGTCGGGTAAGGTTCCGGCCCCTCTCCGGTCTGCGCCGGGGAGGGGTTTTTGGTTGACGCTAAAGTGACTCGGAAGCAATGTTCAACGCATGGGCATAAAATTCTATCGCCGCAGTCACCCCACCTCCAAACTTTTCCTGGATGATGGGGCGGAAGTACGATTCACGTCCCTCGACGGGAACATCACCGGTTACTTCGCAACCGATGTGGAGAGCGTGCAACATGGCCTGGCCACGATGATTCGTGAGGGCAGGGGTGGCGTCACCGAGATTGATGAGGTAACCTTCAACCGCGACTACATCGAAAAAAAAAAGCTGGGTCAACCATTGCCGCCGCTCTGGAGAGACGAGCTAGTCAACAGCCAAATGAGGCGGTCAGCATCCGACCTCAAAGCACGGCTCGACGCGGTTGCGCCAAGTGTGGCCGTGGTTAATCAGGTGACTCCAGCGCCAGTGGCGCAGACGGTTGCGGATGTCAACCAAGCCATTGCGGCAGCCCTGCCAGCGGCGCCGAAGCCGTTCAATCCACCGGTTGGCAAGCGGCAATCGAAGAAAACCCAACCGACGTGACAACCCTCGAACAACTAAGCAAATCGGTGCGAGCCGATATTTGGGCGTCGCACGAGCAAGAGCAACTGGTAACGCCACACAAGCACGCGGTAATCGAGGCGCTTGGAATAATCCAGAAGGCGGTCGAATGCCTTCAGGCTGACAACGCGAACGTCATTCGGTTCTGCAACACGTTCTTCAAATGCGGCGTGTCCATTTGTGATGCTCCGCGAGGCGTCATCCGCCGGGTTTACACGATCGAAGACGATGACTGGTGTGACCCGGTTTACTACCGGCAGGCGACGATCGAGGAAGTTGAACGCTTTCGCCTGGCCGACCGTGATTACGAAAATCCATCCAATACCGGTCTTCCGACGTATCCCAATGGTTTCAAGGTGGCCGAGGACACAACCGATGTTGATGCTGGCCGTGCTCGCTGCGGCCTGTTTGCCATTCA
>CAYUCP010000043.1:0-3328 GCA_964443315.1 uncultured Gammaproteobacteria bacterium | reverse complement strand
GCGGCGATTTACCCGTCATCCGACTGGTTCGGCACGAACGTCCAAAAGCAGACCACGGCGGCTGGCGTTCGCGCGGCGCTTGGAATCACCAGCACAGGCGGCTCGGCGACAAACGTCTATTTCACATCCGGTCAGAGCACTACTCCGCGAACAGTCAGTGGCTCGAATACGTTCGATGTGACTGGAACGTTGACGAACTACACTCGCAATTATAGTGCTGGTATTAGCAACAATGCTGCGGATTCTGTAAATGTGGTATTTCAGAGCGCGAACAGGTTGGTCTTCAATGATCCAACTGGAGGCGAACAGGCGCATTATGTTTGGGGACGGGCGGGCACAAGCCTTGGTTCGCAGGATTCATTCTGGTGGAATCCCGATCTCAACTTTTCATGGTTGTCATTCTTGTCTCATCCGTTTATGGGGGTTGGATTCAATGATGACAATGTGTTGATCGAATGGAACTACGATGAATCCAACGCGATCACCAATCACATTTACGGCACGAACACGAGCATCACGATTGATGGACGTTATCGCGGTGCCGGTCTTAGCCTTACCAGCACGGAAACGAACAGTAGTCTTACGGGCGGCGTGCTCGCGGCGGATGCGAATGGACGACGGAAGATTGCGGCGCTCTCCGGTCTCGCCTGGGACGGGACGACGTTGACGGCAAGTGGCGACGGCAGCGGTTTGACTAATGTTCCGAGCAAGTTCGTGGCGAGCATTAACGCGCTGACCAATCTGCCAGTTCAGTCGAATCTGATTGTTTACGTGGAATCTTATTTCGGGACTAACTCACGTGGCGGCGGAAAGTTCATCTGGGAAAACAGTTCGGCGACGGTGGATTATGGGTATGTGTTCTATGGTGCTTCAGGACGATGGCGACGAATAGACACTGGGTATGATACGAACGTATTCTTTATGGAGAACTACGGAGTCGTGCCGAATGCAGCGGTTGATTCTTATACCGCCGCACAAGCTGCTATCGACGCCACGCCGACGGCGGAAGGAAAGACTATTCTTCCTCCATACAACTTCGCCATCGGTCAAACATTGTGGTTCACCAATCGGCGCGGCAGTTATTTGGGCACATTGGAAATTGGCAAGGTGCGTAGTTCCGGCTATCGCGTGTTTCCCAACCCGACCTGTGTCATCCATTGGATGGGCGTCAACGGGGGGACGAACATGGTCGCTTATGATAGCGGACACAATACTTTTGCCGGCTTCGGCTTGGACACGCGCATCGGTTTGAACAACGGTGACCAGTGGACTAACGCTGCCGGACTACTGATGGACGTGGACATGAATCCGACTCACTCAACGACCACATCGGCCAACGTGTTTGATGGAATTTACTTTCGTGAACGTGGCACCAACACGGCCTTGGTCGGCCAGCGCATCGCTTCTTACAACTGGCAAAACTGTGAGTTCTTTCGATGGTATGATTGCTACTGGCAGGGGGGCGGATGGAATCTGCCGCAATACTGGGTGCAGACGACGAACCTCGGGGCGTTCAAGGCTGTGCAACTGGGAGGCAATGGCGGCGGGCAAAATAGCTTCCAGCACTATATGTTCAACTGCGGCTGGGACCGATGGATGTATGACATTCACAGCACTGGAGGAAACTGGGAAATAGACTCGTGCAAGTCCACGGCAGCTGGAGCGGCGGCTTTTTACCTGAATGGCGATCATCCCTCCATCATCCGCTTTGCCGACTGTGAAGGCGACCGGCAGTTTCTCATCAGCCCCGGCGACACGGTTCAACTGGTCGGGAATCGTATCGCGGATGCGGTCCAAGCGGGATACACCAATCTGCCACCCATTGATGCGGTGAAGCTGCTCGCTTACGGAAATTACCTTCAGCATGAAGCCTACATCCCGTCGCTCACAAACAGCTTCAATTCGACCGGAAGTTACGACGGCGCGGGGAATTCCTTCGACACTACCAATGACGCACTGATTGCCAGTTGGCGGTTCAACTCTGCGTTCAATAGTCGCGGTGATTTCGGCACGCTCAAAGATCACAACAACATTCAAAGCGGTCCGTGGAAAACACCCTCCGCGTTGCAGGGCACAAACATTGTTTACCAGACGCTCACTGATTCGGCGACGTTCCCGGTGATGACATTGATGTCGTCGAATGGCGGCGTGGCGATTGGCGGATACATCAACAACGTCGTGGCTTCGCTGTGGAATAAAGACTACGCCACGAGGGTTCACTTTCAAATTGGCGACCCTTATCGCACCGACCGCTTTAATTTAACATCGCCATCCTCTGGCGCGCGAACGATGGCGCAACTGAAAAGCGATGATGCGTCCTATCTGCAACTGAGCACTACGAATACGCGGGTGGACTTCAACACCGGCTTTGGTCGGAACTCCATTGTTTTCGTTCAGAATTACGGCGAGATCGTTGGCACAAACAACCAGCAGCTTGTTTACTTCGGGACTGATTACAAAATCAAATTCCCGTACGACACCAACTTTGAGGTTGTGGGTCCTGTTTACCTAAATCAATTGAGCGCGACCAATCATATCAACTTTTTCACAAATGATTCTCTTTCTAGTTTGCCCGCCACTCCTCTTCGGTATGGACAAGTGACGTTGGTGGACTCGAATGCCTCATTGCTGGCGGCGACTGCTAGCACAAGTGGTTCTTTGGCTTGGGCTGGGACTAATCTGATTCCAACAACGGCAAGCCAGATTGTCCGCAAATTCACAGGAACTCCTAATGGATCCTTGTTCCTGCGCGATGACGGCACATTGTCAGCGATAGGCGGGTCGCAGGTTACTTTAAGCGGCACCGACGGCGCTTTGCTCTACAATAATGCGGGAGGTATTGATTTTGCAGATTGGAGTGTCTTCAACTCCCAAGGCGGCACACTCACCACGAACAACAACACGCTCCTGGGCGGCAGCTTTGTGCTCACGGGCGATGGCGGACGCGGGCTTACGAATCTCGCAATCGGAGCGGGACTGGCCGTTGAAAACGGAGTGCTGAAAACGAACGGTCAGACCACCGGCGGCGGCAGTTCGGACACTTACGGCTTTGGCACGAACACGGCGGCGGCGAGTTCATGGACGAACTCGGGCAACCACAACTTTACTGGCATAGTTCAGGTCAACGTTCTGCAAGCCGGCGCCCTCACCACCACACTCGGCGGCAGCGCCACGATTTGGGATCACTCCACCTTCGCTGGCGCATCGGCGGGGCAGGAGATTTGGGATGCGTTTGCTGTCGCTGGCAACAAAGTGTTTGGCGCGCAGTTCCAACCGAACGATGTCCAGCAGCCCACGAACATTCTTTTCCGCGTAGATTACCCCACGA
>CAYUCP010000042.1:3423-6300 GCA_964443315.1 uncultured Gammaproteobacteria bacterium | reverse complement strand
ACGATAATATCTCCAGTCGTGTTTCCGCCAAGTGTTAACGTTGTTGCACCTGTTGTTTGAATGGTTGTAGCAGAGCCACCACCTACATTGATAGTCGGATTTCTCAGAGCGAGTGTGCCTGTCGTAGCACCAAGCGTGAGTGAACTAGCAGCGCCACCGATTTGAAGTGTATTTACGGTGCTATTAAAGATATTGCCTGTTGTATTTCCTGAAGTGATATCTCCACCATTAACTGCTATATTTCCTGCAAAGGTACCATTTCCAGAGTTATCAAGCGTAAATCTAGCAACGCCAGAGACTGAAGCGCTAATCAGTGGCCCTGCACCATCTTGATTGAGCGTAACAAGTGATTGACCAGATGACGTAGCATTCACTGCGAAGAGGTCATTGACATTCAAGGCACCAGCAGCGGTTGGCAGTTGGGAGTTAAGAGTGTTATTTACGAGTGCTTTCTGAAGATCAATTTTTCCAAATTTATCTGGTTGGAGCGTTATATCTCCGTTCGATCCAACATTCGTGGTTAATACAAGTGGTTGACCAGACAACTTGAACTGACCACCACTTGCCTGGAAAGTAGGAGCTGCTGAGCCGCCAATGGTTAAATTCCCACTAGAATCAAGTGCAAGAACTACATTACTTGTCCCAGCTCCAGCACCGGTAATGGGGAGTAGTCCCTGTAAGGTCTCAGAGTTTGCCGCAAAAGCGACGGTTGCAATTTGTTGACGTGGAGTAAGTTCTGTATCACTCCCAACGGTAATAGCTAAATACAAAGAAGCATTATCAGTAAATACGGTTGAGGGAATCGAGGTGCCTTGTCCCAAGTACGCGTTAAAGATGCCATCGGTATCTGGTGTTGTTGTTTTTACCTCTTGCCAAAGAAGCGCTGAACCTGAGGCAGTACTGTCGTTATAAATGGCAAACCGCAAATTGGTAGTTGCGGTTATTGGATTATCCAGGGAATCAGTGAGTCTTCCTTGAAAGGAAAGAATCCTCGGTGGTGCAGTCGGCGGGGCTGCGAGTGTCTTTGTTTCTTGTGCTTTATTAAAAATGCCATTATAGACTCCGACTCCCAAAGCAGTCACGACAATCATCAAAATAGCGAAGTGAAAATAGTGAGTAAGCGCATAAGAATGATATTTTTTATACCACGATGGGCGAGTGAATCGAAGGTGGTGCAATGCTTTTTTGTGAAAAGGCATGTTTTTCACAGAAAGAGGAGCAAACATCTCTTTTGGAAGGTTTGAAACACGGAAGCCATAGTCTGAAAGCGTTCTTTTATCATTTGTTATGAATTGATGAATCCCTTTTACCTGTGATTGCTTAGCACGATGGGTAATCATGCTTTCTAGACCATCTAGCGTTTTAAAGGCAGTTCTGCTAACTAATCCTGCAGTTGCAATATTAGCTTCCGCTGCTGTGAAAACGCCTTTCCCCGAGAATTTAACGAATAGGTATTGGCCATGCTCAATGAATTTAACAAGAGGTAGGATCATTAGCAGATCGAAAGTGTAATTGATAGCTCTCGTTAAGCGCTGGAATAGTCGGAGTGGGCCAAATGAAGAATAAGGCTTTGAAGTTACAGCAGGCTGAGTAGGGTTTTGGTCATAAGATACTTGTGATAGCAAATTCTCAGTTGGGGTATCTGTTACTTCTGACTCCTCGACTTGTGAAAATGTGTGTTCTTGCGCATTGATTACAAAAGGCGCAGCTTCAATCAGGCCCTGGTTTAGCAGAAAAGAAAGGTATTTGCGAATAGATGATAACTTTCTGTTGATTGAGACTGGAGAGAGATGTGCGGTATGTTGTAGTCGAGCTTTATACTCTTCGATAACTTGGGTTGTTAGCTTTGAGAAGAGATTTTTGTCACTCTCAACATATGAGTGCTTATCAAGTGTGATTTCTTCTGCCCAGGAGAGGAACTGTTTTACATCAGCAAGATAATTCTTAATCGTTGGATCAGAAGCTTTTGCTTCATACAGGCTATTTTTGAAACCTTTCAAGTGATATATGTCTGAATCATGAACAGAAGCGAGCGAATCTCCAAGCGTAAATGGATTTGTTGCGATAAGCTTTTCAGATTCCAAGTAGGTATAGAATTTACGAAGGGAAGAGATGTATCGATCAGCTGAATTAACCGATACCTCTCTCATCTCAGCTTTAAAGGCTTCGATCTGCTTTTGTGAAACAAGTGCAGGAGTGAATGCTTCACCGGTTTTTTCTTCGATCCATGTTTGAAACTTGCGAATATCCGCAAGATAATTTTTTACCGTTGCTGCTGACGCCTTCTGTACTGATTGAAGGTATGCTTTGAATTGGTCTAAATAGGTCATATGGTTGTGAGCGCTTTTTGTTTCTTCTTGCCTGAAGGACTAGATGCTTTTTTTATGACGAAGCTAATCGGGGGATAATCTGGAGATAATATATTTAATTAATATATGTATAGTTTGAAAGGCGCTTTTTTGGTCTTGATAATGGGCAGTGTTGTTCATAGAAATATTACTTGGTGAAAAAGAGTAAATACAATTCGCTCAGGGTGAAACTGAGAGGGATAGCTGTCAGATACCAAAAGAGACGAGGAAGTCCACGTTCTTGTTTTGTCTCGTTATGATGTTCAAGTGTTAGTGATGCGTCGTAACCGACTTTAAACCCTTTCATATGCGTGATTTTTCACAGCGGTCTCTCAAATAGTCAGCTTGTGAAAACGTATTTATAACTTTTCATAGCTTTGTATATTTGCTCATTTCAGCAATTCTTTTTCTCTTAGCCTCAAGATTATACGGATTATACCGATTATCGAGAATAAGAATTACCGAAAATGTAAAAGACCTGTATTCATTTTGCAGGGTATGAATTAGCCTTGTCAATACCTTATAGTAC
>CAYUCP010000042.1:0-3323 GCA_964443315.1 uncultured Gammaproteobacteria bacterium | reverse complement strand
TAAAACAGAAACAATCTTGGTAGTCTTTTATATAGATTGATATGCATCAATTTTTCACATGGGAAGTTTGTTTGGAGCAAGTGGTTGAAATGGTAGGAGAGTCTTACCCTTAAATATAGTAGCTCAAACTATATCAGTAGATTGTCTCTCATTTAGTTTGATATCTTTGGCAGTCAAAAGAGTTAAGCGACATATTTTAATTAGATTGTATTATCAGTCTAATCTATTCTTTTTCTTATTTTCTTCTAAATCTATGGCTTTTGCTGCTGTAGTTTCTGAGGTGAAGAGAAGAATAAGTAAATAGTTAGCCTTACTTTGTCTAATATGTTGTGAGTATGCACCTTGCTCTTTTTAGTTAGCTTTGCCACAATGAAATTAGGCGCTTGTCAAAGGGCTCGTTTTGCTTATTAAACGATATCCTAATGCAAAACAGCCTCCTAACTATAGGAGATGGGATATAATATTATGGGATTCTGCTCGATCACCAAGGCTAAGGGAATGATTAAACGAGGATTTACTTCTTTGTCACAGATGGTAGTTGTTACTACTGTTCTTATGACAGTTGTACTATCTGTAGCACAACCATCCTTAGCTGCTTCTAAACGATCGCTCAGTTCACCTTCAGTCTCTGTAAGTGGGGTAGTAGGAGAGTACTTTCTTAATGTCACAGGCTTTATCGCTCCGTATGCCTCACTCGTGTTAACCTCAAATGGCATTTTTTATCGGTCAACAGTCGCTGATAAATTTGGTAATTTCTCCTTAACAGGAATACGCATAAATGCAGGGTTTTCAGGTTTTTGTATCTTGGCAAAAGACTTTCATAATCTAGGGGAGTCATATACCTGTTTTTCTTTTCCACCAGCAACTGGGGATATAACCATGAAAGATATCTTCCTACCCCCTACACTAGGTCTAGAACGAGCGGAGATAACATCAGGCGGTAATGTGAAGGCGTATGGTTATACTATGCCTTTGGCGCTGGTAAGGCTTCATTTTAACGGTAAAATAATTACGACAAGAGCTGATACGGATGGCTATTATGAAGTCGTAATCACCAATGTGCCAGCTGGAACCTATTCACTTTTTGCAGATGCTACGTACAATGGGAAAGATTCAGAGCAGCCAAGCCGCACACTCACGCTTACTGCTTTAAATTGGTGGCAAGTAATTCTTAAGTGGATTAAAGAGACACTGGAGCATGTCTGGAAGTTTCTGATTGGCATTCCATTTGGAGCATTATGGCTTGCTTTGCCGTTTATCATACTCATCCCACTCCTTATTATTCGAATATGGCCAGAGCGGTTTACGTGGATATACACAAATCGACTCCTTTACTTTATAAGCGGGAAACCAAGAAGACTTCTGCATCATGCCTGGTTTGTTGGATATTAAAGAGAAACGAGACAAGGATTATTATTATTACTCAAAGACGTGAAGTGATAAAATTATTAAAACGTGGCTGTGGCAACATAGGTAACCATCGTGCGGTAAGTACCTGGAGCAGTCGAGCCCGATACAGTAGCTGCGTACTTAATGGCTGTTTGATCATTTGAAACTGGACCTCCTGTATAGGTCGCTATGGTAGCAAAATAGGAATTTGTCCCTGAGTTAAATGGGTTAGAGTACTTACATCCACTGCTAAAGGTGGTTGCACAATTGGTTGCTCCCCATGTTCCAGCACTGACCCTTGACCCACATGCCGATAACCCAAATCCCTCCTGACCGCTTGCACGAAAAGTTGCGGGTGATGGAGAATCATTGCCCGAAAGAACAGTATCGTTATTCAAACCATAGATCCAATAGCCTGTTGACGGATTAATAAACTGGCCACTACTTGTAGCTGAGATAGTATATCCTTGGGCGCCATTCGTGGAAACTGTTAGCACTTGTCCTCCGATATTGATATTCCCATTCCTAAGAAAGCCTAAACTCACCTCAGTTGCTGTAGCACTTGGAGTATTCTGAGTGCTATCTGTCCCATTACACGAGCTTACTTGCGAAGAAAAAGCGGTACTTGAGCCAATTCCAGCGATTGAAAAAGTAAGAGACGGATCAACATCTCCAGACACTTTCACACTTTCAATTGTTGCTAGGCTGATTTTTGCATCATCAATTGGGATTCCCACGCTATCGGTAACTTGGATATTCATAGTCCATGCATCTGACGTGCCTACGGTGAGAGATTTCGTGGGGTTTATCAATTGAGGAGATGTACTGCCAATAGTCATAGTTACGGCTGTGTTTGGAGCAAGAATTGCACTTAAATTACAGGTTATACTCGGAGCGTTAATCGTATAGCTTCCACACGTTGCGCCTGTTGTCGTTATATTTCCAGAAGCAAGTCCATTAAAAGAAAAAGTACTTGCAGAAGGGGAAGCAATATTAGAACCACTTCCTGGGAAGGTTACAACTATTTTACCCGTCGCAGCAGAACCAGTAGGTGTCGTAAATTGAATAGTATGCTTGGCTGTAACAGGCATAATAAGAAGATCTTTATTTGCAACCGAGCCAGCATCTGTTCCTCCGCTGTTTGCTAAGTAGACATTGGTGAGATCGGCAGACTGAGAGGCAACGGTAAGATTATTTCCGATAGTATTTCCAGGAGAGCCAATAATACGAGCAGAGTCTGAAGCAAGGAAGCGCGAACCATTGTTCACGATAGAGACTGTAGTGTCACTTCCTGTATACGGGCTTGAAATATATGCTGAGGCCGAAGGGCGAGAGTTGGAAATCGTGTCCTTTGTTCCTGTTAACGTAGCTGCTTCAACGCGACAAGGAAAAGTGAAGAGCAAAATGCCCGTCACAGAAATGAGCCCCAACGTAGTATAAAGAATTTTTGGCATACATATTTATAGTAAAGGAAGAAGCCGCAGTTTGCTAGATATTTTTAGAATGTTGCAGTTGCAACATAGGTAAAGATCGTCCGATAGGTACCAGGAGGGGTTGTGCCTGAAATAGTACCAGCGTATTTCACTACTGTGTCTGCCAACGATACTGCTCCTCCTGTGTATGATGCAATGGTTGCAAAAAATGAGTTCGTACCTGTATTAAATGGATTTGAGTATTTGCATCCACTTGAGAATGCAGTCGTACAGCTATTGCCGCCCCATTGGTTGGTTAGTATGGCACTTGCGTGAGAGCCACATGCAGATATGCCAAAGCCTTCAAGTCCTGATGCTCTAAATGTAGCTGGAGCTGGGGTATCATTACCAGATAAAACAACATCGTTATTGAGTCCGTACAGCCAGAAGCCTGTTGTTGGATTCACCATGCGTCCACTTGAGGTAGCAGAGATGGTATATCCTTGCGCACCATTTGTCGAA
>CAYUCP010000041.1:0-6398 GCA_964443315.1 uncultured Gammaproteobacteria bacterium | reverse complement strand
GACTTGAACTGGGGCGATGGATAAACTTAAGGGCATGTTAATTGATTATAAAGGAAGATTGGGTAGTGAAAAGTTTTGGAGTGATAAACTAGGAAAATGGATAGACGTGAAGCAATAACAAAGATAGCTGAGCAGAGAAAAGAAATACCTAAACCATTGGAGGTGTATTCGGTAAGAAAAATTTTGGAGAAAGGAATAATCAAGCCGGTGTTATTAATAGACAACAAAGATGGAGTTGTTCACCATACACACACTAGCTTAATGGAGGTGTGTGACCATTTGCAAATAGAATATGTTAAGAAGGAAGAGTATCGAGGGATGGAAGTGGTTAGTAGAACTGTAACGGAAAAAGGAGGTTTGTTTTCTCCTGAGATTGGGGACGAAGTTACGGTAATCAAGGTTCGTAAAGACATGAACTTTGCTGAGCTGGTAGAACTAATGGCCAAGATTAGAGAGATCTCTGCAACCAAACTAACTAATCCAATTGATGTTAAACAAATGCAAGAATGGGCAGAGAGAGTGGGTGGGTATTCTAAACAGCTAAGAGAAGCAGGACTAGCCATGGAGAGAGTCAGACAGCTAACACCTAACCCAGACAAACAATGGAATGAGCTCTATACACAGACGGCAGAGACCGTTTTTGCTTTGGGTGAGGCAATTAGTTTAGAGAGAAGACAAAACAAACCAACTACTCTGGCTCGTGCGTATAGCGAACTAATTAAAGAACAGGGTGTGGAGGGTATAGACAACTATCTAATATCTGGTCTGAACTATGCACGCTATGGTGAGAAAAAGAAAACAATATCACCTTCTGCCAAAGAAGCTTTTGAAAAGATGGCCAAAGTCTCGGCACGACTAGCCAAAGGAGAAAGTCCAATAGGCATGACTGCAGCTATCATAGAGACAGTAATTGGTCAGAGTCTACCCAAGCAGATAGCTAAGGTAAAAGAAGAGAACGAAGAAAGCAGAGAACAAGTTAAAAAGATACCTGAAGCACTGGCCATCGAGATTGCTTTGCGTGGTGTAGAGAACATGTATCAGGAACTACCCATACCGCAAGTGATAAAAGAGCTTTTGAGTCAAGATATTGAAGCAATGGATAATAAAAGTCGTACAAAATTAATTAATAAACTTGGGAAGCAGTTTGACAACGATATGATTAGTGCATTGGTAAGTCGTTTTAATATTAGATACAACTTTAATTTGCATTCGGCATTTTTAAAACTTAGACATGATCCGAGTCTTAAAGAGATTGAGAAAATGGAAAGGGGCACAGAGGCGGTTACAGAGTTGTTGGTGCACTGGCAGGAATACTTGCGAACTCTGGGCTTGGGCAAAGAGAATATTCACAAGTTTAGCCAATGGCTAGAGGATCCGGAGTTTTTTGATCAGAACAAAATTGCACAACTGAGAGGATTGAGTTATCAAGATCAAGGTTTTTCTTGGGAGAAAGAGGCAAATCTGAAAAGTGTAAGACAGGTTAATGAGTATTATCAGAAGAGACTTGGGGCTGGAGAAAAAGTGGAATCTGAATATGCAATATTTCAGAAAGGAATGCTTTGGATGGTTGTAGATCAAATGAGGGTTAACTATGGTGGTTGGTTTGAAAGAGATAGTTTTTCAGATTTACAAGATACCTCTCCTAGTAAGATTAATAAGCGAGCACAGTTAAACTGTGTGGGCAGATCAAATCTTTTGTTAGCGGCATCTGAGTTATTTGGTTGTCACGGGAAAGGAGTCACAACCATGGAGCACGTGGCTACTTCGTTTGAGTTGGCTGATGGAAAAACGTATATTGTTGATCCTTCTTTAGTAAGTTATGATCCTGTAGGTTTTGCCTATCAAGAGCGTGATCCAGAAGGTTTACTTAGAGAAGGAGAGTCTCTGTATTATTGCAATAATAGGTGGTGGCTAGAGTCAGAACCTGCTATGGTAATAGCTAGTAGTATTTGGACAAATATGAATACGGATCTGCCCCTTGTGGGAAATTTTTTACGAAATAAAGAAATAGCCCAAAAAATGGTTTTTGGTGCGACTGATATTGTTTGTTATTTTGCTAACAGCTATAGCTTGCTTGATGTTAAAGTTGGCTCTTTGATTACTATTGAAAAAGTTGCCAAAGCAAGAAAAACTAGACAAAGAGATATTGTATATACGCTTAGAAGATTAAAATTACTTGCTCCGGATTATGTTGATGAAGTAGAAAGCAGTATGAAAAATGAGTTTGAGGTTATGATGTATAGATTGATGAGAGAAGCGGGTGTAATTTAATAAGCTTATAATATTGACAAATAGGTAGTTATGGGGTATAATTATGGATGAAGGAAATAAGAAAAGTTGCTCCAAATGAAAGGGAACTTGAGCTTAAAAAATGGAAAAGAGAGCGATTAAAATGGAGATTGGTCGGTGCTTTGCCAGTGCTGGCTATTCTGGCGAACTACGCTATTTGGGTGGATACCGGAACAGAAATTAGCGCTAGGGTTGTTTCGAGTAATTTGGTAGAAGTACCGGTGGTTAAGAATTTTACAAGAGAGACAACGAGATATGTCTTAGAGATCTCTGGCTCAAATGGACAAAGAATGCAGTATGAGGATATGGAGGCAAGTCTGAAGCCGGGCGATGAGGTGGTTTGTAGAGTATACCGATCGCCAGTCATGCTTACAAAAGAAAGTGGGATACTTGGTTCAACTAAACATAAATGTGTTAGACCTACGGGTAGGTAAGGTGGTGGTAGATTAGTACTTGGGTACGGCGATATAGGTAATGGCGTTTTCGTAATTGCCTGCGGATTGGACGGTGGAAACATTGAGTTTGTAATTGACAGTGGTGACTTTATTTTTAACACTGACATTTTCCGAAGAAATAATTTGGGGACTTTCGCCCAGGGAGGCGTCGGCAAACTGGCGATATTGGCTGCCACTACTAAAGTAGGCGGTGGCTCCGTCGCCACTGGCATTTAGACCAAAGCCGTAAATGGAATTACTGGACCAAGTACCACTAGTGGACTCAGAACAGGTGCCAGCGTCACACTTGGTGTCGGGAATAGTAATGCCACTGCCAATTATTTTTAGGGCATGGTTTTCTTTGGCATAGATTTCGTAGCCTTTGCCATAGGGAGTAGTAATAGTAAGGGTATTACTGGCTGTAGATGGAGTACCAGGGACCAGGGTACCAAAAGGGATAGTTAAAGAATTTATCTGAAAGGTAAAATATTGCAAAGTGTCGTAAATATATTGAAAGCCACCTTTGACGATGGTAGAAGAACCATCGTATTGTCCTGGGGCATTTTGGCCGACTGTGTCGGTCAGGTTAAAACTAGGAGAAGTTTTGCCACCGCCGGTGAGGTTGAGGTTACCCATGATTATTTGAAAATTAGAAGAAGAAAAGTTTTCGGCTTTGGAGGGCACAAAAAAAAGAAAGTTAAATATTATTAGAAAAAAGGCAGTTTTTACTACCCTCCCTCCGATCCGCTGTTGCAGGATCGGAGTACTCCCTAGATAGGGAGAATTTTTTGCATAGTTATTGCCCCTATCTAGGGGCTGGACCCCGATGGACATCGGGGGACTGGGGTAGTTAAGTTTAAAATTAAACATTTGATTATTAGTTTTCATTGATGATTTTTTGACCAGTTTTGAGAAAGTTTTTGTGGTTTTCGGTAAGAGTTTCTAGTTGTTTTTTGGAAGTGGGATTATTAGTTTCAGAGCTAAGTTTTTGCAAGATTTCTAGGTTTTGTTGGACTTGGCGCTTGAAGCTAAGGCTGAGCCAAAAAAGGACATTGGTTTGTTCCGTAGAAAGCTTGTTGGCGGTTTTTTCCAGGTCTTGGTTAAGTTTGGAAGTGAAATAGATTAAAGGAGAAACGATAACCAAGGAAAGGAGGGTAATTAGATGGGGCAATTTGGTGACAAATTGCATGAGGACGACCAGAATAGATAAACTGTGGACTAGGATGACTAGAGGATGATTTTGTAGGGCGGAGAGAAATAAAATGAAATAAAGCACAAAGAGCCAAGGAGAGGTCAGACCACCACTACTTAGAACCAGTAAAACTAGGGCAGCATTTAAGAGATATAGATTTAATTGCTTTTGGTAAAACCAAGATATAGTTAAGGCTAAAGTTAGGCCGGCAAAGACTTGGGGAGTGAGGTGTAAAGTAGGAGCCACTAGGACATAAAGAAAGACGGCAAGAGTAGAAAGGGCAAAATAGAGGGCGGTGCGGACAGGGTGCATTAATCTAGTATACTATCTTGGTGATAAAATCACTGACAAATATGTCTTTTGTAGAAATAAAAAAATGTCGAGTCTGTGGAAATACTAACTTGGTGCCGATATTGAATTTAGGCAGACAGGCTTTGACGGGAGTTTTTCCACGAAAAGGGGAGAAAATTGAAAGCTCGCCCGTAATTTTAGTTAAATGTCACGGAGAAGGGGCTTGTGGATTGGTACAAATAAAACATACGGTTGCTCCGGAAACCATGTATGGAGATAACTATGGTTATCGTTCTGGGTTAAACCGTTCGATGGTAGAACACCTTACGGAGCTGGCCAGATTTTCCTTGGATTTAGTAAAAATTAAGACGGGGGATTTGGTCTTAGATATCGGGAGTAACGACGGAACTTTGTTGGGGGTGTATCAGAATATGCAAAAGAAAAAACTAAGATTGGTGGGCATGGATCCAACGGCGAAGAAGTTTAAAGCATTTTACAAGCAAGATATTGTGGCAATAGATAGTTTTTTTGGGGCTAAAGCCTTTTACAATTATTTTGGGAACAGCCTGAAACAAAAAGCGAAAATAGTTACATCTATCGCTTGTTTTTATGATTTGGAAGATCCGGTGGCTTTTGCCAAAGATATAAAGAAAATCTTGCATCCTGAAGGGGTTTGGATATTAGAACAAAGTTACACTTTGTTTATGTTGGCCAAAAATATGTACGATACGGCAGTGCAGGAGCATTTGGAATATTATTCTTTGGCGGTAATTAGCCGGATTCTAAAAGAAGCTGGACTAAGTATTAGAAGAGTAGAGTTAAACGATTGTAATGGTGGCAGTTTTAGGGTGGTGGCGGGTCATTTTCAAAAAGGACCTGAGCATGCGAGTGTAAAATTATTGGAAAATGCGGAAAAAATCTTGGGATTGGAAGAATTATCAATATATAATAATTTTGAAAGCTTTGCGAAATTACATAAAAAGAATTTTAGAAACTTGCTAAAAAAGATTAAGAGTAAGGGGGAGAAAGTGTATGGCTTGGGGGCTTCGACTAAGTTTAATGCGGTATTACAATATTGTCGGGTAAATACTAGTTTGCTTCCAAAAATTGGAGAGGTTAATCCAGACAAGTTTGGACGAGTGACTCCGGGAACGAACATACCAATAGTTTCGGAGGATGAAGTTTTTGAGGGAAAACCTAATTATTTGGTGGTGGGCCCATATCACTTTAAAGAATTTTTCTTAAAAATGCCGAAGGTAAAAAAGTATTTAGCCCAGGGGGGTAAATTAATTTTCCCGCTACCGGCTTTGGAAATAGTTTCAAAATAATAATATACTGGGTGAGTGATAAAACAATTATTGGCAAGGATTGTTTGGGTAGATGTACTACTGAGTATCGGGATTATCATGGTGGTGGTGGGGGTAGGGATTAGTTTTAAAAAGTCTCAAGGAAAGACTCTGGGGGTGAGTAGTAGTACTGCAAAGACCAGTAAAGTAACATCGGTGCCGACTGCGGTGGTAAGAAACGAAAAAATAATGGTGGATGTGGGGGGAGCGGTGGTCAAACCAGGAGTATATGAGTTTTTACCCAAAGATAGGGTGATAGACGCACTTCTGCGCTCGGGTGGGCTGTCTGCTAAAGCAGATAGGGCTTGGGTGGAGGCTAATTTAAATAGAGCGGAGGTGTTGCACGACGGTCAAAAGATATTTATCCCAGAGGTGAATATGGCCAGTAGCGCTAAGAGTACAAATAGTACTATGAGCGTAATTAAAGAGGCCAAGGCAAGTATTAATTATGGAAATGAGGCTGACTTGGTGGAGGTCAACGGGATTGGGCCAGCCACAGCCCAGGCGATTATTAAGTTTAGGCAGGAAAAGGGTTTGTTTGGGCAACTAGAAGACATTATGCATGTACCAGGTATTGGACCAAAAAGTTTTGAAAAAATTAAGGATCAAATAAAGTTATAAGAATTTATTTAAAAATTAAGGTAAAAATATTATTTTTTATGTTGAGTATTTAACATAATGTGGAGAATGTGGGAATAATTATAGAAACTATGAGAATTTACTTAAAAATTAAGGTAAAAAAGCATTTTAATTATTTTTTAATATAGATATTTATTTGTTATTAGAATTTGCTTAAAAATTAAGGAAAAGTTGTCTATTTTTATTTAAATGTATATTGAAGTAAAT
>CAYUCP010000040.1:0-6588 GCA_964443315.1 uncultured Gammaproteobacteria bacterium | reverse complement strand
CCACAGCGCAGCCGCACGCGAGTGCGGCCAACAACAACCATCGCTTCATCAGGACCACCTCCGGCGTTTCCGCCATGCAGAGCAACCACGAACACCAGACCGAGAAACTCGGACATCGCCGAACGGCCGGACTCATCGTCCAGCTCAGATCTGCGAATGAAAACTCGAATTGGAAGCGCTACCCTCAGAGATCAGTTTCGCAACTGAACACGAGGATAACGGCCTAGTATAGCCAAAAAAGAGCGATTTTGTCAATCGCTCTCCCCTTTTTCGCGTGTTTTAGCCCGTGTTTAGCCCTCCTCTTCTTCATCAGTCCCTTGCTTTCCCGCTTTCAGCGCTTTTACGATCTCCACCATTTCCCCATCAAGTATGATCGGAATATTATGCCATGTCTTCTTAATACGATGATCAGTAATGCGATCCTGCGGATAGTTGTAGGTGCGAATCTTTTCTGAACGATCCCCACTTCCAATCTGCGACCGACGCTCCGCTTCAAGCGAAGCTCGCTTCTTTTCTTGCTCCTGTTCCCAAATACGCGCACGCAAAATCGTAAAGGCTCGCTCGCGGTTCTGCGTCTGTGAGCGTTCATCCTGACAGTTCACAACAATACCGGTTGGAATATGCGTCAAACGAACAGCTGAATAGGTCGTGTTCACTGATTGTCCTCCTTTTCCGCCCGCACAGAACGTATCGATACGTACGTCCTTCAAATCGATCTGCACTTCCGTTTCTTCGATTTCTGGCAACACGGCCACAGTGATTGTCGACGTGTGAACACGCCCTTGTTTTTCTGTCGCTGGCACACGCTGTACACGATGCACGCCTGATTCGAATTTCATCCAGCCATAGACGCTTGTTCCAGCGATCCCAAAGACCACTTCTTTATATCCTCCTTGTTCGTTGCGAGATTCAGAGAGCAACGATAACTTCCACCCCTGACGTTCCGCAAACCGCGTATACATACGCAAAATATCAAACGCAAACAGTCCCGCCTCATCCCCACCAGCACCGGCACGAATTTCCACGATCACATCTTTTTCATCCATTGGATCCGGCGGGATCAGCAACAATTCAAGCTCTTCCTCTGCCGTAGCAAATTTTGGCACTAACGACTCACGTTCAAGCTCCCCCATCTGCTTCATCTCCGCATCCTCCGACCGTACCGCTTCTTCCGCATCACGCAGCGCCGTTTCAAGCGAGAGATACGTTTCAGCCGCCTCCGCCACACTCTCCGCATGGCGATACGCAATCGAAGCCTCTTTGTAGGCCTTCTGATTTGCGATCAACGCCGGATCCGCCATCCGCGTTTCCGCTTCCGCTTTGGCGGCGATCGCCTTCTTCGCTTGTTCTGTGAATTTAGCCATAGGGAGAATAGTAGATGAAAAGGGAGGTGCAGAGAATGCGCGTCTGAAAGGTGAAACGTGTCTGAGCCAGATGAACGAAGTGAATAACGCAGAAGGTCATTGCGAAGATCTCCGGAGCAGCAATTCTGAGCAATGAGTCCACGGCGAGTTGTTGAACCTTGAAGAGGCGCGTTCTCTGTACCGACTACGTAATCAAAAACACCAGCGATTCTCTTCTGTGCTCAATTCAGTTGAGCACAGTGAAGACCACTGGTGTTCGTCTTAGCTACGCCTGACTCACTTCTGCTTTTGCCTTTTTGGCGTCCTTCTGAGCCGTGCGCTTGGCTGTCTTAGCTTTTTTGCCAGTTGCAGCACCAGTCGCCTGCTTCGCAGCCTTTTCCTGGAACTTCTCAATACGACGAGAGGTATCGATGAGCTTCTGCTTACCCGTATAGAATGGGTGGCATGCGGAACACAATTCAATGTGAATGTCATTCACCGTCGAACCAGTCTGGAACTGATTACCACATGCGCACACAATCGTTGCGTTTGGGTGGTAGGTTGGGTGGAGATCGGCCTTCATAATGCGGAAAAGGCTATCAGAAAGAGGCTGGAAAAGCAAGTTTTCAGGTTTACCAACGGATCAAACGGCGTGTAATGGCCCAATAAGCCTTGAGAAGTGGGTTTCCCACGTAGTCGAGAAGTGGATTTTTGACTGATTCTTCCTGGAAGGAAATGTCTGCTACAACCGGTTTTAGGAATTCACGATCAGAGACCGTGCGCATTCCCTGCATGAGCTTACGACGCTCCCAGACCCAGGCACGGTACTCACTCGAGAACCAATCTTTGTAGACCTTGAGCTTAAGATCCGCCCAGCCCCCCTTGATCGAGAACAAGAGAATCGCGAGGTCCATGACGACATAGATCGGAAATAACAGGACAAGTGTCGGCCAGCGGTAATACATCCAGATCAAAATCGAACGGTTCTTCTCCATCCAATAATAATTCATTCTGTTCTTTCCAAACTCGTAGTAGTGCCAGAGAATCGAGGTTGGCTCGACGACCGTTTTGAGCCCACGCAAACGCAAGCGCATCGAGAGATCCGTATCTTCGTGATACGAATAAAACTTTTCATCAAAGAGCTGCTCATCTCCGAGCGCAGAGATACGAACCAAGACCGCCGCACCTGAAGCATATCCAATTTCTAATTCTGGATTTGTTTCGCGCTCTTTTTCGAAAAACGCAAGCGCTTGATCCTTCGTCCAGCGATACCCGCGTGAATACCCAAACCCCAAATAATGAAACGCATTACCAACGGTATTCACACGATCACGCTCTTCTCCCAATAAAATCAAGGATTGTACGCAGGCGACCTTTTCATCTTTCTGCATTCGCTCAACGGCACGGATCAAATAGTCTGGATCAACATCCGTATCTTCGTTCGTGAGGTGAACAAATTCACAGCCGAGCTCTTTCGCCTTCACATAGCCCATGTTGTTGTTCCCCGAAAATCCAATCCATTCATCTTTGTGAATGTAGGTAATACGTGGCAATTCTTTCCCCGACTTTGGCATCCAGGTTTTTTCGAACCAATCCTTGATGGAATCGATCTTCCCTTTCGATTCAACGCAAATCAGCTCTAGTCTATCTTTCGGATAGTTCACTTTTTCAAGCGACGTGAGGCAACGATTAATATCCAATTCCCATTTGGCATACGGGTAGGTCAGATAAATAATCCCAATTTTAGGAAGTTGGTTCATAGAGTTACGCCTGGACGTGATGGGTGAAGCCGAGCTCTTTCAAGGCGCGACGGCGACGCCACGCATCCGGCCATGCGCGTATAATAGACGAAACACCGCGGAAAAAGACAGAGGGTGACGAAAGAAAGATAAACACCAAGTGAAGCGCTTCATGCAAAAACGAACGAATCAGGTCTTTCGCGCTCAACTTCCATGACAGATGGTAGATATAGAGCTTCCATTGATTGCGAAACATCGTCTCACGCAGGTGTGGTGGACGTTTTCTCTCGTCCAAAATGCGTGCGTAGATCCCTTTTGGCGCCTTGATACTGCGACGATGAAAAC
Source organism: uncultured Gammaproteobacteria bacterium (assembly GCA_964443315.1). Lineage (GTDB taxonomy): Bacteria > Patescibacteriota > Patescibacteriia > 2-12-FULL-60-25 > 2-12-FULL-60-25 > JAGOTP01. The sequence continues at coordinate 3,161 of CAYUCP010000040.1, read as the reverse complement.
TCAAGATCGCCGGATCAAACCAGGCGTGAAACCCTTTTCGGTATAAGCGAATCGCGAGGTCAACATCTTCGCGATACATAAAGAAGGTTGGATCGAAGAGAAGCTTCTCCGGAGAGACAGCTTCAGCTGCACTCCGTTTAATCATGCACACCGCGCCTGACACGCCCATCACTTGTCGCGGCTCTTGAAGCAATGCTTCTACTTCCTTCCGCTGCTTGCCCGCACAACGATCAACCACGTTGGCGAGACAACGATAGTCGAGCTCGATCGTATCAATGAACGTGTCTGGGCCGATGACCTCTTCCTGATCAACGGGTGCCGTCCAACGATAGACGATTCCCACGACCGCTCCCGCTTGTGGGTCCTGCTCGAAGCGCTTCAAACACTTCTCCAAATGATCTGGTGCAAGATAGGCATCTTCGTTCAATAATAAAATATATTCCGCGTCATGTTTTTGCATGAGCGCGTTGTGGCCGCCGGCAAAGCCCAAGTTCGTTGCACTCTCTGAGAACACAACCGGCACGCCACTCTCCGCCAAGATTGCGGCAACTTTTTTTCGCTCTTCATCATCACCCGAGTTCTCACAGCAGTAATACACCCAATCCGTCACGGTCTGCGCTTTGAGACTCTTGAGAAGCATCGGCAAATAGGCCGAGCTACGATAAAACGGGGTTTGAATCGCGATTTTTGGCATACATTAAGGTAACGGCTTGAGTACCGACTTCGCACGAAAGGCACGCCAACGGTCAACCAACCACAAACTGAAGAGGCCAAACGGACGAGCAATACGCAATACCACACTCTGCCAGCGCGGCTGCCACTTCTCGAAATACTGAATCATCGATTTCGTGAACTGTTTTTGACTCCAGTAGCGAGGCTTTTGCTTAAAACTGCGGCCAACATAATCGATTGCTGTGATCGAAGGTACATAGCGCACCTTCATCCCCTTCTCAACCACCTGACGACAAAAATCAACCTCTTCGAAGAAAATAAAGTAGCGCGGATCTAAACAGCCAAACGTCTTCAGAGCGCTTTGCGTAATCAAAAAGAATGAACCACGCACCGAATCGACATCTTGCTCCTGGTCAGGGTTGAGATCCTCCTGCATGTAGTGCGCGAGGACTTTTGGAAAGAGGTGTGGCAGTTTCAAAATAACCGCGAGCTGTGACCAGACATCTGGAAAACGGCGAACATGGGGCACTAAACGTCCATCTTCCGTCATCAGCTTTCCTCCAATAACACCAACCTCCGGATGCGCGTCCGCATATTCCACCATTTTGGCTAGCGACTCCTTACTCACCCGCATGTCGGGGTTCAGCAACAGCACGTGACGAGCTCGAGAAGCGGCAATTCCCTGATTCACGGCATGCGCAAAGCCCGTATTATAGAGGTTTTTGATGACGTGCACCTGCGGAAAACGCTCTAAAATCGCTTCCGCCGTGCCATCCTGAGATACATTATCTACCAAAATAATCTGAATTTTGACCGATCCTTCGCTTTCCAACAGGGTTTCTACATTCCGAACCGTCAGATCGCGTACGTTATAGCCAACCGTAATGGTTGAGATGTCCGCTTCCGTTAAAGGAGGCGCCAGGAAGCTTGCGAGAGAAGGCATAGAGCGGGGTTGGCAAGGCGTTTTCGGACTGGTAGGGTCGGCCTAGTGACGTTTGGAACGCTACAAGTTAGCGTACAGACCGTCAACCCGATTCCTTCTCCGATCTCTCCTTTTTTCTCTTTTCTCCTACTATGCGATTGCTTGTATGCGGCGGCGCAGGCTTTATCGGCTCGAACTTCATCCGGCACATGCTCGAAGTGCATTCGGATATCTTTATCGTGAACTTCGATAAGCTCACGTATGCCGGAAATCTCGAGAATTTAAGCGATATTTCGCATGATGTGCGCTATCGGTTTGTGCAGGGAGACATTACCGATTTGGAGGCACTCAATCGTACGATTCGGGAGCATGGAATCACGCACGTCATCAACTTTGCCGCGGAAACCCACGTGGACCGCTCCATTCATGGCGGTTGTAAGGATTTCGTCCTCACAAACGCGCTTGGCGTTCAGATGATCTTGGACGCGGTTCGCTTCAATAAACTCCAGAAATTCGTGAACGTTTCAACCGATGAGGTGTACGGATCCTTGAATTTGGACGAACCAACCTACTTCACGGAAGACACACCCATCACCCCAAACATGCCGTATGCGGCAGCGAAGGCTGGAGGTGACATGATGTGCCGCGCCTACTACATGACGCATGGCGTTCCGGTGGTTGTAACACATTGCTCCAATAACTACGGCCCCTACCAGTTCCCAGAAAAGCTGATTCCATTTTTCATCTTTAAGTTATTGAAGGGCGAAAAAGTGCCTGTCTACGGCGATGGAAAGAATGTCCGTGACTGGATTCATGTGCGCGACCACGCACGTGCGCTCGACTTGCTTTTGGAGAAAGGTCAGCCGGGTGAGATCTATAATATCGGCGTTGACAATGAACGAAACAACCTGGAAATCACGGGGCTCATGCTTGAATTGATGGGCTTTGGTCCAGAACGCATCGAGTTTATTACCGATCGCCCAGGTCACGATCGCCGCTATGCGATTGATGCAAAAAAGATCATGGCGCTCGGTTGGCGCCCAGAATACACCCGCGATCAATTCCGCCGTGGCATGCAAGAAACGATCAACTGGTATCGCAGTCACACCGGCTGGGTAGAGAACCTCTGGGAGAAGAAACGCGCAGAGATGAATAAGTTCCAGCAAACATTGAACACTGCTGCCACGCCAACCGCTGTTGCTCAACCAGGCGCCACGAACACGTCCCCTATTTCTCCCGCTCCAGCCGCAACACTCGCCGCGCTCACGAATACAACACCATCTATGTCTGCCCCTATCTCTCAACCAACCTCTGCCTCCAACCAAACGGGTGGCGTGTTGATTTTTGGCGCAGGCTATCTTGGGAGTCGCTTAGCAGATCTCATTCCAAACAGCGTCATCAGTAAGGTGCGCCTTGAAGATCGTGCAGCTGTCGCAGCGGAAATCGATCGCGTGAAGCCACGCGCCGTTATTAACGCGACCGGTAAGAATGGCAAACCAAACGTCGATTGGTGTGAAACGCATCAAGTGGAAACCTATCTTGGCAACACGGTCGCTCCCCTTCTCTT
>CAYUCP010000039.1:0-6731 GCA_964443315.1 uncultured Gammaproteobacteria bacterium | reverse complement strand
CAATCCTACTTCCTGTATCGTGTTTCCCAGGCTGCCTTGCAAAAGACGTTTTTTCCGGTTGGTCATCTAAAAAAGACTGAAGTCCGAGCGCTAGCGGCGAAGTTTAACCTTCCAACCGCCGCCAAGCCAGACAGTCAAGGGATCTGTTTTGTGGGAAAGCTGAATTTTCACGAATTCCTCCGCAAGCGCATTCCGTCAGCACCAGGGGAGATCGTTACGGTAGACGGGGAAGTCATCGGTCAGCATGACGGGTTGGATGCGTACACGATCGGTCAGCGTCAGGGGTTGAAAGTCTCGCATGGCCAAGTGATTTGGTACGTGGCCGCGAAAGATCGTGTAAAGAATCGCCTTATTGTTGTCCCGGAGCGCACCCACCCGCGGCTCTACACTCAAACAGCCCAGGTTGGCGACCTCCATTGGACCTATCAGCCGCCCGTTACGATCGGCGGATCTTGTGACGTCGAAGTCGCCATTCGCTATCGACAAGAGCCAGCTTCTGCGCTTTTGACGCTTGTCGATTCGGGTACCCTCACGTTACGCTTCAAGGAGCCAGTGTGGGCGCTCGCTCCTGGCCAATCGGCTGTGCTGTATCAAGGAGCCGAGTGTCTTGGTGGAGGGATTTTACTCGACTCTTCTGTCTAAAACGGTTCTACGTATGGCAACTCGTCCGCTCCGGTTGGAATGGATCTACCTCGTATATCTTGTGTGTTTTGCATTCGCTGTTCTGTCTCCGTCCATCTACACACAGGGCTACTTTGGTCTGTCAGAAACCGCTCTCGAAGAATTAACGATTTTTGTATTTGGCTTAGCGGGGTTACTGGTTTTTACAAGTTATGAACGCCTCATGGAAGGTCGTGAAAGGGAACAGGAGCAGGTGCAAGATGAGTATGTACGCGTGAAATCTGAGCTTATTGAATCCTACGCCTACATCGGCTCGATGAATCGCAAACTCGAGTTGCTCAAACGAGCTGCCAACGAAGCCTCTGTTGGATTGGGCGAGAAAAAAGTTGTGCGCGAATTGTTTGGCGCATTGGTGGCTCATGCGGCAGCTGCAGCGGATGCACAGACGGTTTTACTCCGTTTCGTTGAGCTACCTCACCTGCGCACAGATCGCGAATTTTTTCATGTCATTCAAGGTGGAAAATCGATTCGTGTCGCTAATAAAGACCTCCGCTCAATCTGTGAGCAGAAGCTCTCTCATGCCTTCATTCGTTCCGAAGATGGTCGTGACTTGTTAGTCGTCCCTTCCGACGCACCAAGTGATCTCAAGGCTTTCTTGCTATTCTCTTGGTCCTCAGAAAAAGTCCCTGAACTCGACGTATCTCTCCTTAAAGTCTTTATAAACCAAGCAGAATCTTTGAACCAGCGCCTGTTTGCTCCGCCACTCATCTCTCCCAAAGCGCAAACGTAGTAACAGCCGGAAGAGAGGCTCCTCTTCTGGCTTGCCGCCTAACGAGAAACCCATTACTCTGTTTCTGATTTTATATGACGCTTTCTGAGCTACGTTCAGCCTATCTTCGCTTCTTTGAACAGCAGGGCCATACGGTCCTGCCTTCGGCGTCTCTCCTTCCAGAAAACGACCCGACGACCTTGTTTACCGGCTCCGGCATGCAGCCGATGGTTCCCTATCTGCTCGGTCAGCCGCATCCACAAGGCAAGCGTTTGGTCGATTCTCAGAAGTGCTTCCGCGCGCAAGATATCGAAGAAGTGGGGGACAATCGCCACACGACATTTTTTGAAATGCTCGGGAACTGGTCGCTCGGCGACTATTTCAAGACGGAGCAGATCACTTGGATGTTCTCGTTTTTGTTCGATGAATTAAAACTCGACCCATCTCGTTTTTATGTAACGGTCTTCCGTGGGAATGATGAGCTGGGTATTCCTCGTGACGAAGAAGCAGCGAAACTTTGGCAGGATCTCTTTGCAAAAAAGGGGATCACGGCCGAGATCGGTGAAGACTCTGAGCGCGAAGGCATGCTGCCTGGGCAGAGAATATTTTATTTCCCAGAAAAAAAGAACTGGTGGTCGCGTGCAGGTGTGCCAGCCAAGATGCCGGTCGGCGAGCCAGGTGGACCAGACACCGAAATGTTCTGGGACTTTGGTGCTGAACGCAAGCTTCACGAGCATTCTCAATGGGCGAATGAGCCTTGTCACGTGAATTGTGACTGTGGTCGTTTCCTCGAAATCGGCAACAACGTCTTCATGCAATATCGGAAGACGGACTCTGGTTTTGAAAAACTCCCTCAGCCAAACGTCGATTTTGGTGGTGGTTTGGAGCGTATTTTGGCTGCACTGAATAATGATCCTGACGTCTTCCGCACGGATGCGTTGGCACAGATTATCGCGAAGCTCGAATCGTTCTCCGGAAAAGCCTACGGCACTGATCCGAGTGTAACGCGTGCATTCCGCATCGTTGCCGATCACATTCGTGCTGCGGTCTTTATCATCGGTGATCCACGTGGCGTTGTCCCATCAAACGTTGGTCAGGGCTACGTCGTCCGCCGCTTGCTTCGTCGCGCTATTCGCGAGGGACGTCGCTTGGGTGTAACCACGTTTGCGGCTACCGTTGCTGGCATCGTGATTGATACCTTCTCTGATCACTACACGGAGCTTGCTGCGAAAAAAGATTTCATTCTTGGCGAAGTTGCGAAAGAAGAAGAGAAGTTCTCTAAAACCGTTGAGAAAGGTTTGCGCGAAGCCGAACGCATGATTCAGGGTGGTTCTTTGACGGGTGAGCAGGCGTTTTTGCTCTTCTCGAGCTATGGGTTTCCTTGGGAATTGACAGAAGAGTTCGCTCTCGAGAAGGGGTTGAAGGTTGATCGTGATGCCTTCGAAGCAGAGTTCAAGAAACACCAAGAGCTTTCCCGTACGGCTTCTGCAGGCGCGTTCAAAGGTGGTCTTGCTGACCAATCTGCTGAAACGACACGTCTCCACACGGCAACGCACTTGCTTCATCGCGCATTGAAAAACGTTCTCGGTGATCACGTTCAGCAAAAAGGGTCAAACATCACTGCTGAGCGTCTTCGTTTCGATTTCTCGCATCCACAAAAGATGACCGATCAAGAAGTGGCTGAAGTCGAACGTCAGGTCAACGAAGCGATTGAAAAAGATTTTGCAGTGACCTGTGCTGAGCATACGACCGAAGAAGCGAAGTTGGCGGGTGCTCTTGGCTACTTCGAGGACAAGTACGCTCAGGTTGGCGGCAAGATTAAAGTGTACTCAGTCGGTGACGAAGCTCGTGGCTACTTCAGTAAAGAAATCTGTGGTGGCCCTCACGTCGAGCATACCGGCGAGCTCGGTTCCTTTAAGATCCAAAAAGAAGAAGCAGTGTCAGCCGGTGTACGTCGTATCAAAGCAACGGTGGCAGGTCCAAAGGTCTAACCTATGGATCGTGTTGCGCGTCTCAAGCAAAATCCGCGTTTGCTCTTTTGGGCGCGCGCCTTCATGGAGCTGAAGGCGCTGAATGCGATTATTGCCCTGTTCTACCTTCAGCGCGGTGTTCGTGTGGATCAGATTTTCTACCTCAGCATTGCGTGGTCCATTGGAACACTTCTTTTTGAAATTCCAACCGGGTACCTCGCGGATCGCTTTGGTCGTAAGCGCACCATGTTGCTTGGTGCGGTTCTGACGAGTGTGGCTACTCTCTTCATGTTCGTTGCTCAAGGGTTTTGGCAATTCGCTTTTCAAATCACTCTCCTGTCCTTCGCGTTTTCTTGCTTTTCTGGTACGGAAGAAGCAATTCTCTACGATGGTCTCAAGGAATTAGGGGAAGAGCAGGGGATGACGAAGCAGAATGGGCGTCTCCAAGCCGCTCGTCACATCATGAAGATCGTCTTCCCGCCCCTTGGAGCTTGGATCGCCAAAGACCTACTCGAACGACAGTTTCAGATCGTTATCGGAATCGATATCTTGGCGCAGATCGTATCATTTATTCTCCTGCTTCGCTTGGTTGAACCAAAGCACACACGTGAGGTGCTCAAAGAAGAGGAGGGGATTTACGCGGAGAGCATTCGGACCATTCGTCAGGATCCCTTTCTCCTTCGAGCTGCTCTAAATAAGATTTTTATCTTTATCGTCAGCTTCTTGTTGTGGCGTGCCTATCAGATCTATCTCGGGGATACGATCCAGATCGATCTTCGTTGGCTATCCCTGTTCTATTTTCTATTTCACTCTCTGGTGTTCGTCTCCAATTGGTACACGGATCGTCTGGAGAAGTGGTTTGGACCCATTCGTCTTTTATCTGCTACGGTTTGGCTCTCGGTGGGGGGATTATTGCTCGCGATCCTTATACGACATCCGTTCCCTATCTACATCGGCTCTCTCCTTGGGATTTTGGCGAGTAGTGCCCGAGAGCCGGTATTTGCTCATGCCATGAATCGTCGGATCCAGTCTCGAAGCCGCGCTACAACCTTGTCCAACCTCTACGTTCTAAAAGCGATTTTGGATATACCCTTTCTGCTCTTGTCTGGAGCCTTAGCGCTTCGTGATCCACGGTATGTCTACGCTCTCTGCGTTGTTTTGTGCTTGGTTGTGCTGTTTTTGCTCCCCATCCGCCAGCAAGATATCGAGTCCGGCCGCCAAGATCCATCCCCAGCCTCTCTTTGACAAGCCGGTCTGAATCCTGTATTTTTAGCTTAATTTTTTCCCTGTAACCCATTTATTCTTCTCATGTTCTCACGTTTCTCCTATGGCCGCTCACCAAACTGCCGCTAACCGCGATTTCGTCGTGGTGAAGGGTGAGGTGATCGAAAATCTTCCTGCTACGACGTTCCGTGTAAAATTGGAGAATGGTCAGGTCATTCTGTGCCATCTGTCTGGCAAAATGCGTCTGAACCGCATCCGTCTCACTCCAGGAGACGAAGTTCAGGTAGAAATGACCCCTTACGATTTGACAAAAGGTCGAATCACCTATAGATTATAGCCCACGAAATACATATTTTATGAAGGTACGGTCCTCTGTGAAATCCATCTGCCGCGATTGTCAGGTGATCCGCCGAAAAGGGCGGGTGCATGTTATCTGTGCGAAGAATCCTAAACATAAGCAGCGTCAAGGCTAATCCATTATGGCTCGTATTGCAGGCGTCACCCTCCCGAGCGCGAAGCGCGTCGAAATTGCTCTGACCTACATCTACGGAATTGGTCCAGCAACGGTAAAGAAGATTCTCGCCACCACCAAGGTCTCTCCTGACATTCGTGTCAAAGACTTGACCGAAGCTCAGGCGAACACGCTCCGTGATGAAGTTGAAAAGAACCACCGTGTCGAAGGTGACCTTCGCCGCGAAGTTCTCTCACACATCAAGCGTTTGAAGGAAATCGGTTCCTACCGTGGTTCTCGCCACATCAAGAACCTTCCCGTTCGTGGTCAGCGCACTGTCACCAACTCCCGCACCGTTCGCGGTAACGTCCGCAAGACGATGGGATCCGGTAAGCGCAAGCTTGAAAAGACATAATCCATCCCTCATTTCTAGACCTCACGACAGTCTATGTCCGATGAAGCCAAGAACTTGACGTCCTCTACTGAGCCTGCGGAGAAGTCCGCTAAGGCAGACAAGACCGTTAAGTCCAAATCCAAGAAGACAGGTGCCAAGAAGAACCGCCCACAGATTTCACAGGGTAAGGTCTTCATTCAGGCCACGTTTAATAACACCATCATCACTGCCACCGACATGAACGGCAACGTCATCGGTTGGGGGAGCGCTGGTGTCGCAGGCTTCCGTGGTCCAAAAAAGTCTACCCCATACGCCGCGTCCGTCATCGTTCGCGACTTGGTAGAAAAAATTAAGGATTCTGGGTTGAAGGATGTAAACGTCTACATCACTGGTCCTGGTCAGGGTCGTGAAGGCGCTCTCCGCGCTTTGAACGCCAACGGCCTGAACGTGCTTACGATCAAGGACGTGACCCCAGTTCCTCATAACGGATGCCGCCCACCTCGCGCGCGTCGCATCTAACGTCTAACATCCATATTCTTTTATGAAGACGTTAAAGATTTTGGCGAAACATTCTCGCCGCGAAGGAATTCCTCTCTCAGACCGTTCTGCGCACTCAAAGAGCATGGCCCGCCGTCCATACGGTCCAGGTGTCCATGGTCCAACCAGCCGTACCCGTCTTACCGACTACGGAAAGCAGCTCCGCGAAAAGCAGAAGGCGAAGCGCATTTACGCTTTGAGTGAGCGCCAGTTCCGCAATTTGTTCGACGAAGCTGTTTCCAAGCGTGGAAACTCCGGTGAAACACTCATTTCGTTACTCGAGCGTCGCTTGGATAACTTGGTGTACCGAGCCGGTTTTGCAAAGACACGCGCGGCGGCTCGCCAAGCGGTCTCTCACGCTCACTTCACGGTGAACGGAAAGAAGGTAAACATCCCTTCGTATCGTGTCGCGGTTGGTGATACAATTGCGTTGCGTGAGAATAAGCGTCAGAAAGGGTTATGGAAGGGGATCGAAGAAGTCTTGGCAAAGAAGGACTCTTCTTCGTGGGTCTCTGTGCGCCCTGCAGAATTTGCAGCGCAAGTAACGGCTGTTCCTGCTGGTCAGGATTTGCAGCAACCATTCGACGTCAAGCTCATTGTTGAGTTCTATTCGCGTCAATAATCCCTCTTCTTTCCCACTTATGTTGGAACCCCTTTTGCTACCCAACAAAATTCAATTCATGCGTGGCGACCGCCCACATGAGGGGGTGCTGGTTGTGGAACCATGTGCGCAAGGCTACGGGACAACTCTGGGAAATGCTCTTC
>CAYUCP010000038.1:0-6743 GCA_964443315.1 uncultured Gammaproteobacteria bacterium | reverse complement strand
AGTTGATCGTGGAACACTAACGTATGATGAAAAAACACGTGAAGTGCGTTGGGTGATCCCAAGTTTGCCGCTTGAGGCGGTAGATACGCTCGCATCATTTGACCTTCAAGTGACGCCAGAGCGTGCCGATAGTGGACGCTTTGCGCCATTAGTAGGGGAGACGACGTTTGAGGCGCAAGATAAGCAGCTTGCTGCACCACTTCTGCGTGTAAAACCTGCCATAACAACGGACTTGGCGGATGATGCTCTCGCGCGTGGTCGAGGAGTTGTTCGCTAGTCGGCACTGTGGATATCAAATCTGTGCTATAGTAACGAATGTTCTTTCTCTTTTTTGTATGCCTATTCGCGGAAGCCGTCGCCCTAATGTTGTTCCTATCACCGCCCCTTCGTTTTCTACCCCTCCGCGCTCGTATCTCTATCGGAAGATCGCCTTCGGTTTTATTGGACTCACGGTCGTCTTGGTAGCGGCTATTCTCTGGCTCTCGTCTGTCAAAGCAGAAGTCGTTGTTCATGTGAAAAAAGAGCCGGTGGCTGTTGATACGGTCGTTGAACTCGCGAAAACGCCAAAAGCTGGCCAACTCCTTGGGCGTGTGGCTCAAGGTACGTTTGAAAATCGTAAAGAATTCCCAATTCGTGCCGCTGCGGGCGATGTGGCGACAACGACTCCGGTCGCGCTCGTTCCATCTTCTACGCCTACCACGACGGCTGCTTCTACTACAACCACGGTTATTTCTCCAAATGCGATTGCGCGTGGCAAAGTAAAGATTACCAACACCTATTCACGTGCTCAGCCACTCGTTCGAACGACCCGCTTACTGACGGCCGATGGTAAGCTCTACCGCATTAATCAAGGGGTAACGGTGCCAGCAGGTGGTTCAGTTGAAGTCGAAATTTACGCTGATAAACCAGGTCCAGCTTTTGCAATCGGCCCAACCAAGTTCACGATTCCTGGGTTGTTCGTTGATTTGCAGAAATTGATCTACGCTGAATCAAGCGCGGCTTTTACGTTAGATACATCGACGCCAGCACCAGCGGCGCCTACAGCTCCACGTACGCCAACCACCACGACGCCTCGCACAACTGCTCGCCCAGGCGCGTTGACTCCAACGCAAGAAGAAATCGACGCAGCTGAACGGCAGGCGATTGATGAAACATTGGAGCGAGCAAAACGTCAGCTCGCCTCCGAGGTAACAGAGTCGGCCTCACTTGAGGGGGTGTATTTCACTAAGGTTCGAAAAGAGATTTTGCCTGGCTCGACCCCGCAATCCTTCATTGTCTACGTTCAGGCGGATGTCACAGCTGTCTACTATCCAAAGGATGACATGTTAGTCCTGGTGCGAACCAAACTCCGTGAAAAAGTTCCGTCCGATCGTGAGCTCATTCCATTCGATGGAAAATCGATTCGCTATCAGATCGAGTCGGTGGATCCGCGCGTAGAAACGGCGACCGTTCGTGTGCAAACGGATGCCGCTGCTCGGCTAACGCCAGCCAGCGACGCGCTAAAAAAAGAGAATCTCGTTGGTAAATCCAAGCAAGAAGTCATCGACACATTAAAAAAAGTAGATGGAGTCGAATCAGTCGAAGTGAATACGTCTCCAGGTTGGCTCCGCAAAATTCCAAGCATGCAAGAGCGCGTAGAGTTGAAGGTTGAGTAAACAAAACAGACACCCCATGCTGTATGTGCATGGGGTGTCTGTTTATGGAGAAACGGCGTAGCCAATTTTTACTGTCCCCGGTTTGTGTTTGATGTGACGAATCTGAATCGAGCCAAGCTCTTTTAGACGAAGAACATGTGTACCGCCGCAGGGAATCGCTTTTCCTGCCAAGGTGACGATTCGCTTTGGACCATCAATGTTCACGTTTGTTGGAATGTCTTGCGCGATGAGTTCGGCGAGGGCGGTTTCCAATCGTTTGGATAGTTCTGCGTCCGGTATGTCGGTTGTTCGATATTCTACGTACGGACCATCTGGGAAGTGGTAGCCTTTCCCCGGTTCCCACTGAAGGTTGAGCTGTTCAAGTACGACATCGATGACATGTCCCGCTGAGTGCAGGCGACTGTACAGTTCACGATTCGTCTGATTGATCGCGCAGTCTGCACGATCGCCAGCTTGCAACGTACCTTTCAAGATCGTTCCAACGTGTTCAATGACGCCATCTTCTCGTCGTTTTACGTGTGTGATCTGTGCGGCGCCTGTATCTGAAATAATCGTTCCCGTGTCGGCCGGTTGACCACCGCCCTGTGGGTGAAAGATCGTATCTTCAAGGGTGACGATGACTTGATCCTCGCGTATTTCAACGCTTCGAATCTGTGTTGTGAGTGTGTAATCCGTCATGTGCGTGTAATACCGAGGGTGAGTGTTCATAGGAAACGTGTGTCAATGAGATATGTCTGCTGAGCTCCACCGTAGGGTACGGCCGAGCCGGGCAAGTGGCCAAGAAAATCGGCAATTGTTACATTTATGACAAAAATGTTATATATATAACATATGCGTAAAATAGCCGAGGCCGTCCGCCGCCAGATTCAACAAGATCCGATTGCCTACGATGCGCTGCTTGGGGGCGTCTTAAATTGTCGCGCCTATGCTAAACAGATTCTGAAACCGGTTGGTGAGTGGTGTATGAAGCCAGTTCAGCTGGATACACTCGTAACGATTCTGACGCGTCTTCGCCACGTGCTTTTAAAGGAAGCGCGTGATCAAAAGCGACAGCCAGTTATTCCAGACTTTTCTATTTCTTCGCTGACGCTCAAAACCGGTCTGAGTGAGATGGCTTACGAACTGACACCGGATATACAGAAGGTGACGCGCTGGATTGAGGAATACCCAAAACAAAAAGACGCGATGGTGATCACGATTCGCGGAAACCATGAACTCGCCATTCTTGCGCCGATGAAACTGATATTGGATGCGCAAAAAGCCTTTCCGAAACGTGCGCCAAAAGGTGTTGTTCATGGAATCGCAGCCGTGACGGTTACGTATCCATCGCAGGAGTACCTGTTCATTTCAGGTATCACGTATGCATTGATCCGCCAGCTTGCGCTCCAACGGATCAATCTCGTTGAAAAATGTTCGACCTACTCGGAAGAGACGTTCTTTGTCGCTGAAGAGGACGCCACGGCTGCCTTTGAATGTTTAAAGCCATTTCTCACATCAAACAAACATCCCCACAAACCGTAGTTCGTGGGGATGTTCCTTATTTCTGCTAGTTCAACTAAGCGGCGATCGAGTTGCCGTCGACTCTCACGCCAGGACCCATGGTTGAGGTCAGCGTGATCGACTTGAGGAATACGCCTTTTGAAGAAGCTGGCTTGGCTTTGCGCACTGCTTCAATCAACATTGTAAGGTTTGCGAGCAAGGCATTCACATCCATCGATGCCTTACCGATCGACTGGTGAATGTTGGCTGTCGTGTCGTTCTTGAAGGAAACCTTACCCTTCTTAATTTCTTCGACCATCTTTTTGACGTTCGCGCCAACCGTATCGGTCTTTGGGTTAGGCATGAGGCCGGCTGGACCAAGAATCTTGGCGAGCTTGGCGAGCTTAGGCATCATATCTGGCGTTGCAACCGTGATGTCACAGTCGATCTTGCCGGCCTTTACGATTTCGTTGATCAACTCTTCACCACCAACGATTTCTGCACCTGCGTCTTTGGCTTCTTTTTCACGGTCAGCTGGAACAAAGGCGACAACCTTCTTGGACTTTCCAATTGAGTGAGGGAAGACGAAAGTGGCACGAACTTGCTGGTCACCCTTCTTCACATCGATGCCGAGGTTCAGGTGAACTTCGACGCTTGAGTCAAACTTGGTGGTCGAAGTCTTTTTCACGAGCTCAAGTGCTTCTTGGGCGGTGTAGAGCTTCTTCTTATCAACTTGCTGAGCAAGAGCAGCGTAGCGCTTGCTGTGTGCGGCTTTGTCTGACATAGGAAACGTGGTGCAAACCTCCGTGTGAGCGGAGTCCCACAAATCTAAGAGTAAGTGGCCAAAGACTACATGGTTAAGCCAAAAATGTCAATGAAATTCCCGATATTGATCTATGAAAGCAAAACGACCACCGAATTGCTTCGATGGTCGCTCTTGGTTGATCTGATTAGACCACGTCGACACCCATGTTCTTGGCCGTTCCTTCGACCTGACGCATGGCGGATTCGATGTTGGTGCAGTTCAAGTCAGGCATTTTCTTTTCTGCGATTTCGCGAACCTGAGCCTTGTTGATCTTTCCAACCTTTTCCGTGAGAGGCTTAGCAGATCCTTTTGGAATCTTCGCCGCCTTCTTGATGAGCTCCGATACTGGAGGGGTCTTCAAGATAAAGGTGTAGGAACGGTCTTCGTACAAGGTGATGATCGCTGGGACCACTTCACCGAGACGATCCTGGGTCGCGGCGTTGATGCGCTGACAGAATTCAGCGATGTTCATTCCGTGCTGACCGAGGGCGGGACCAAGTGGAGGAGCAGGGGTTGCCTTGCCACCCATGACTTGGACCTTGATGAGTGCTTTGACTTTCTTGGCCATAATAAGAGAATAATCCGATTAAAACGCCTGGATGGAGGCGAGAAGCGCACCTATTAAATCTTTTTTACCTGGGTAAAGTCAAGTTCGAGCGGGGTTTCACGGCCGAACATGCTCACTAAGACCTTCACTTTGCCACGAGTGGCATCGATGCCGATAACCTTACCTTCGAAGCCTTTGAATGGGCCTTCCCCGATACGAACGGCCATTCCTTCGGCCAAATCGATCGAAACTTCTGGTTCCTGGGTTGTACCCATACGCTTCATGATCGAGGCAACTTCTTCGTTCGCGAGTGGGCTTGGGGTCGTGCCCATCCCGATGAACTGGGTGACGTTTGGAGTGTTGCGCACGACGTACCAAGAATCATCCGTCACCGTCATTTCAACCAACACGTAGCCCGGCAAGATTTTCTCTTCTACGACGCGGCGCTTGCCATTCTTGATCTTAATCTTCTTCTCCTTGGGAACGATCACGGAGAAGATCTTCTCCTGCATGCCGAGCGCTTCGATACGCTGCTTCAGGTTGTTCATCACGTTTTCCTCGTATCCGGAATACGTGTTGATGGCGTACCAGCGTCGTCCGTACTCCGCGGTTTGCTTTGGCATAAGCGATAACGAAAAAGGAAAAGAGCAAAATTAGTTCTGCGTAGAACTGCCGGTTGGGGTAACGGGAACTTGTTCGACTTGAACGTCAGCAGGAGCGCCGGTTGGAGTGACTGCATCAACATCTACTGGATTCACATCGACTGGAAGTGTCGAGGAAGCGGCTGGTGTAACGGGGGTGTTCACCGGTGCGGCGGTTTTCTGGGCGATGATGCCTTGAATACCCGCGTTCACCACGAAGTCTAGGGCGCTGAAGAAGATGCCAAACACGATCACGGTGGCGACGACTAATCCGGTGTAGCGGATGATGTCTTCACGGGTTGGCCAGGTCACGGCGAACAACTCTTCCTTTGAAGAACGGAAATAGGCGCGGATACGGTCGATTAAGTTCATAGAGGAGATAGATCTTTAAAAAGCCCTTTGGGGGCCGTTTGTGCGCATTATACACGAAAAGTTGATTTAGGCAATGGCTTTAGGCTACGCTCGTTACGTGTTTTGTGGGTCGTCTATTCCGGGGTATAGCTCAGTTGGCCAGAGCGCCTGCATGGGGTGCAGGAGGCCGCAGGTTCAAGTCCTGTTACCCCGACCATCAAGGAATGTTCCTTGTTCAGAAAAAGCCGCTGAACCATTCGACGGTTCAGCGGCTTTTTCATTTTTGCATTTATCCCCATGTTTTCTTGTGTTTCAGAAGGGGGCTTCGTATAATTCCTCTGCATTTACTTATTCTCTTTGTATTTTTGCACGTATCTTCTATGAAAATGACCAAGTCGCAGCTCATGAAAGAGTTGTCCGCCAAGACCGATATCCAGAAAAAGGATGTCGTCGCGCTCATGGAGCAGCTCGTCAAAATCGCTTACACTCAGGTTAAGAAGAACGGCGAGTTCGTTCTCCCAGGCTTCGGTAAGCTTGTGAAGCTCGATCGTAAGGCACGCATGGGTCGCAACCCAGCCACTGGTGAATCCATCAAGATCCCAGCCAAGAAGGTTGTGAAGTTCCGCGTCGCGAAGGTGGCCAAGGAAGCGATCTTGTAATAAATTATTTCGCTGCAAAAGAAGATGGGAAACCATCTTCTTTTGTTATATACTGATGCTATGCCAAAGAAACGCACCGTCGCACCTTCTCCACGTTCAGTTGCTACTCCTAAGCCAGCGTCGCGCTCCAATGTGATCATGGGTGGAAAGACCTGTGAGATTCGCGCTCCAAAAGAACGCATCAAGCAATGGCTTGAACGTCCACATGCTCCAACCACAGCCTCTATCTTCGAAGGGATGGATGGGAGTATGAGCTGGCGTATCTTCCGTATCTTGTCTGAGTTCATCGAGGGCTTTGATTTTTTGTCCAAGCAAACAAAGACGGTGACGTTTTTTGGAAGTGCGCGTTGTTCATTTGCGAGTTACGGGTATCAGCAGGCAAAGAAGCTGGGGTACCTCTTGGGCCGGGAAGGGTTCACGATTATTACTGGTGGTGCGCCTGGTGTTATGGAAGCAGGGAACTGGGGCGCGCATGATGCCGGAGCCCCTTCCGTTGGATTAAATATCCAGCTTCCACACGAGGAACGAAAAAATCAATACGTAAAGGAAAGCGTCGCGTTTCAACATTTCTTTACACGTAAGGTCATGCTGTCAGCGGCGGCGCAG
>CAYUCP010000037.1:0-7082 GCA_964443315.1 uncultured Gammaproteobacteria bacterium | reverse complement strand
CACCCATAGAGACAGAGCGCCGATCCCTGCAAACGTACCAGCTGCAAACAACAACGAATCACCCGGCAAAAAGGGCGTGATCACCAAGCCTGTTTCTAAAAAAATGATCGCCGCGAGCAATGCGTAGGTCCACTCACCCTGGCTCGCGATGACAGCTCCCAGGCTTTTGTCGAGGTGGAGGAACCAGGTAAGGATCGTCGAGAGAGCGGACTGCATAGCGCCGCCAGCGTACCTACTTCTTCACGGTTTTCCAAATTTGGAGCGCTCGCGTTGACGAACATAAATCGAACAGGTGTACTAGTGTCATGGATTCGTTTCTTCCTGATGATCTTTCCTTTGCTGAACGACTGGTTGCGCCAGAAGTCAGTGAAACCGAGCGTGGGCTCGATCTCGCGCTTCGTCCAACGTCCCTTCAAGACTTCATTGGCCAAGCCAAAGTGAAGGAAAATTTGCGCATCTTTCTTGAAGCAGCAAAGAAACGTGGAGAACCAGCGGAGCATATTCTTTTTTATGGTCCGCCAGGTCTTGGCAAAACCTCGCTCGCCCATGTCATCAGCAAGGAAATGGGAGCGAACATCAAAGTAACAAGCGGCCCAGCCTTGGAACGCGTCGGCGACCTTGCCGCCATTCTCACCAACCTCGAACAAGGCGATATTCTCTTCATTGATGAAATCCATCGCATGAACCGTTCGATCGAAGAAGTGCTGTATCCAGCCATGGAAGACTATGCACTCGACATCGTCATCGGGAAAGGACCAACGGCTCGCACGCTCCGCCTTGATTTGAAACGGTTTACGATTATTGGGGCGACGACTCGCCTCTCGCTCCTGTCTGCACCGCTCCGTGATCGCTTTGGCGTGACCTATCACCTCGACTTCTATCAACCAGATGAAATGGAAGCGATTTTGCGTCGGAGCGCCGATTTACTAAGCATTCCTCATGAACCAGATGCGTTGCGCGCCATCGCTCTTCGTTCACGACGTACGCCACGTATTGGAAACCGCCTCCTCAAGCGCGTGCGCGACTTTGCCCAGGTAAAAGCTGACGGAACGCTCGTAAAAACGCTCGCCCACGAAGCACTTGAATCACTCGAAATCGATACACGCGGACTCGATGAAGCCGATCGCCGTGCGCTTCGAGCCCTTATCGAAAAGTTCAAGGGCGGCCCCGTTGGGCTCGCTTCCATCGCCGCCACTATCGCTGAAGAAATCGAAACCGTGGAAGAAGTAATTGAACCATTCTTACTTCAAGAAGGGTTTATTACCCGAACGCCGCGCGGACGGGTCGCAACCGATCTTGCCTACCAGCATCTGGGAATGTCTGCTCCAACGCCGAATCAATTAAATATTCTCTAAGACCTTCCGCTCGTGAGTGGTCAGACAACCTCGTTTCCCGTATGATACGAGCATGTTTCCTCTTCTTTGGATTTTCTTTGCTTGGATCATCCTGGTTGGGATTTTTTGCTTAGCGTCGCTCATTACGCTCGCGACAACCCTCCGTTACGGCCTTTCCTGCAGCTGGACGTACGTAGTTGCTGGGGCGTTTCTGACCGTATCGGTTGGCGTTATTGTTCTCACCCTCGGCTACGCCGCAAGCATTGATCTTCGCCAAGGCTTTGCCGTCTTCTCTTCTTTCTAACGGCTATGCTTGATCTCAAAAACCTCCCCAATGCGATTCCCGACGAAAAACTCGTCTACTTTTTGCGTCGTCACCCGATCACACTTCTCAGCGTTCTCTTCGGCTACCTTTTGCTGATCGCTTCCCCATTCTTCGTTCTCTGGTATCTCAGATCAACCCAATTAGAATTTTTAGCAGACGTTCGCTTCCAAGCCATTTTGATTTTTGGTGGATCGATCTTCTTCTTGTTTGCGTGGCTCTTCCTGTTCCAACTCTTCCTCGATTACTACTTGGATAGCTGGATCGTAACAAATCGCCGCATCTTGAACATCGAGCAGAATGGTCTGTTTGGACGAACTGTTTCCGAGCTTCGTCTCTACCGTATTCAAGACGTGACAGCGATAGTCAATGGATTCACGAAAACCATGTTCAATTTCGGAGAGGTGGAAATCCAGACCGCTGGAGAGCGTGAACGGTTCATGTTTGAAGAGATTCCACATCCGAACGAGGTAGCGAAAACGATTCTTGAGCTTTCTGAAACCGATCGAACCGATCATATTGAAGAGGAAAAACTAGAAGAGTTTGGCGCGAGCAGTGAACCTCCTAAAGAAGAAAAGGCTGAAGTAAAACAGGTCGGACGAGCAAAATAACACGTACAAAAAGAACGACGGCCGAGGTGGCTCACCCTCGGCCGTGCTTTCGTTCCACCTGTAGTGCCGATCTTAGTCGTCGGCAGCGTCACCTTCTTCTGAGACGTCCGCGTCGCTGGCAGGCACATCCTCGTAGATAATCCCGACGACATACGTCCTTCAACACCCCGACATGAGCACCCCGAGGAGCACCCACATCACCAACACACCTTTCGCTCTCATGTCTCGCCTCTCCTTGATACTCGCCACGTTTATTCACCAAATGCAGCGAACCAAACATAGCATCAAAAGCCTAGAATAAGGCAAATTTTAGCTTCAAACTCTCGACAAACGGTAGCTTTTCTGACACCATTTCTTGTTTCCCGGGTATACCCATCTCCTCTTTTTCCGGGAAACGGAGGCCACACATGAGAGATCAAGACGCAGCAACGTCGGTCGAAAGTGATCACGAGACCCCTGCCAGGCTCAACTGGTGGTTAGTGGGGGTCGTGGTCGCGCTGGGCGCCTTCTGGTACTACCTGGGCATCCCGGCTCTCGCCGCGTTCGCCCGCATGGTGCGGTAACACGCACCCCAGACGGCGGCCCTCGTGCCCCCGAGCATACGGTATCCACTCCGCAGCTCGGGGGCATCGCCTTTTAAAAACAATTTGTCCGATCTTGACGAAGACCCGTGCGAACGCGTCGCACCTCTGTGTCGCTTCTTTTTTCCAAAAAATAAGGCGTTTTTACAAGAGAAAAAACATCCCCATCCAGCCCACTTGTTATCCACACAGAAAACTTTCTAAACACTATATGTAGTGGTAGGATTCAGTTCTCACCACAATATATTGTGTTGGGAGGAAACCTCGGAAATCTCATATTCGCTCACAGATCTTTATTAAATCGCTCACCTTTTCTCGCTATTCGTATGGGGTCACTTCTTCGCATCAAAAAGCGTGACGGTCGAATCGTCGCCTTCGATGCCAGCAAAATCACACAGGCGCTCTTTAAGGCCTTCACTGCCATTCGTGGTGGCGTGGAGTCGACAATCTTAGAGCAGCTGACGCGCGATATCGTTGCCGAGCTCGAAAACCGCGTCCCAGCCGACGGCGTCACCTCCATTGAAGAAGTACAAAACGTCGTTGAGCAGATGCTCATGCGCGATCGCTTTTTTGATGTCGCCAAGGACTACATCCTCTATCGCTACGAACACGCGAAGAAGCGTGAACAGGAGCCTCAGACCTTCCAGATCTCCGTTTTGAAGCGCTCCGGCAAGACCGAAGCCTTTTCAATCGACAAAATCCGCAAAACGCTCCAATACGTCGCCAAAGATGCTGGCGGTGAAGTCGACATCGAAACCATCGCTCAGCAGTGCGCCCAAGATGTCTATGACGGCATGAAGACGTCTGATATCTCTCAGGCCCTCATCCTCACCACCCGCGCGTTCATTGAACGCGACCCAGCCTACTCCAAGATGGCGAGTCGCCTCTTGGCTCACAAAGTCTACAAAGAAACCGCCGGCGAACACGTTGATTTCACTAAGCTTGATGAATGCTATCGCAACACTTTCATCAAGAACACGAAACTGTTGACGGAACTCAAAAAGCTCGATGAGCGCATGGTTCAGTTCGACCTGGAACGCTTGGCGGCTGTTTTGAAACCAGAGCGTGATGATTTGTTCCTCTTCCTCGGCATGCAGACGGTGGCTGATCGTTATTTCTTGAACCACCCACAAACCAAGCAGCTCCTCGAGACCCCTCAAGCTTTCTGGATGCGCGTATCCATGGGGTTGGCGCTGAACGAAACGCGTGGACTTCGCGATGACATGGCGATCAAGTTCTATGAATTGATCTCGACCTTACGCTTTGTTCCCTCCACGCCAACCTTGTTCCATGCAGGAACCTCGCACCCACAGCTGTCGTCGTGCTACCTCACGACCGTCATGGATTCGCTCGACCACATCTTCAAGTGCTTGGCCGACAATGCTCAGCTTTCGAAGTGGTCTGGCGGTCTTGGCAATGACTGGACCAACCTGCGCGGCACCGGTTCTCGCATTAAGGGAACGGGCGTCGAAAGCCAAGGTATTATTCCATTCCTCAAGGTCGCAAACGACACGACGGCTGCCATCAACCGCTCTGGTCGTCGCCGTGGCGCGACCTGTGCGTACCTCGAAACGTGGCACTACGACATTGAAGATTTCCTTGAACTCCGCAAAAACACGGGTGACGAGCGCCGCCGTACCCATGACATGGACACAGCTAACTGGATTCCAGACCTGTTCATGAAGCGCGTGCGTGATGACAAGGAGTGGAGCCTCTTCTCTCCAGACGAAGTTCCAGACTTGCACCACATCTACGGAAAGAAGTTCGAAGAACAGTATGAGAACTACGAACGCCTCGCTGAAGAAGGGAAAATTCGCTTGCATCGCAAAGTAAAAGCGCGCGACCTCTGGAAGAAAATGCTCGGCATGTTGTTCGAAACGGGTCACCCTTGGATTACCTGGAAAGATCCTTGCAACGTTCGCTCTCCACAAGATCACGTCGGCGTCGTACACAGCTCAAACTTATGTACCGAGATCACGCTCAACACGTCTGCGGAAGAAACTGCCGTCTGTAACTTGGGCTCCGTAAACCTGGCGCGCCACATCACGAACGGTGCACTCGACCTCGAGATGTTGAAAGACACTGTCATGACGGCCATGCGCATGCTCGACAACGTCATCGACGTGAACTTCTATCCAACCATCGAAGCTCGCAATTCCAACCTGCGCCATCGCCCAGTCGGTCTTGGCATCATGGGCTTTCAGGATGCGCTTTACGCCCTTGATATCAATTTCGCTTCTGAGGCCTGTGTGAAGTTTGCCGATGAAAGCATGGAAGCCGTTTCTTACTACGCGATTCTCGCCTCCACCGAACTCGCCAAGGAACGTGACGTCTACGCTTCGTACGAAGGCTCCAAGTGGTCACGTGGCATCTTGCCGGTTGATACGATCGACTTACTCGAGCAGGAACGTGGCGAGCGTATTGAAACCTCACGTAGCTCAACGTTGGACTGGTCCGTGGTCCGTGCCGCCATCAAAAAGCACGGCATGCGCAACTCCAACTGTTTAGCCATCGCTCCAACCGCGACGATCTCGAACATCTCTGGCTGTACGCCATCCATTGAGCCGATCTATAAGAACCTGTACGTGAAGGCGAACCAGTTTGGTGACTTCATCGTCATTAACGGCGCCCTCGTCGACGATTTGAAGAAGCTCGACTTGTGGGATGAATCAATGTTGAAAAAGCTTAAGTACTTTGATGGAAATATCGCCGCGATTGAAGAAATTCCAGCCAATCTTCGCGAAAAGTACAAGGAGACCTTCGATATTGAACCTCAGTGGCTCATTCGTGCTGCCGCTGCTCGTGGGAAGTGGATGGATCAAAGCCAAGCACTCAACATCTTCTACAAGGGTTCGTCCGGAAAAGAGATCAACGACATCTACATGTACGCCTGGGAACTCGGTGTGAAGACGACGTACTACCTCCGCACACTCGCTGCCTCGCAGGTGGAAAAGTCGACCGTCAGCACAGCGGAATTCGGCTCGACCCACAAGCGCAGCAGCAAGCCAGGCGACACGCCTCCAGCCAACAAAGCTACACACGATGCGATTCCATCTCCTGTTCCAAATCCAGTCGCAAGCGTCGCCGCCTCAGCCAATCAGCCTGCCACGAAGAGCGTCTCCGTGGAACCAACGGCTGCCCCTAAGGCCAAGTTCTCAACGCCTCCCTCTTCCTCCCCAACCGTGATGGTTGATGGAAAAGAGGTAAAGCTCTGCAAGCTGAACGATCCAACCTGCGAAGCCTGCCAATAAGTTGCCGTATGCCTATTACCCTCACCTCTGATCGCGTCCATATCAACAATCGTCGGATCATCAACGGAAAAGACGCAGACGTTGTGCAGCTTTATCCCATGCGTCATACGTTCGCGTGGGATGCGTACAACGTCGGGAACGCCAACCACTGGCTCCCAACCGAGATCAACATGCAGAAAGATGTTGAACAGTGGCGCTCCAAAGATATCCTGACGGAAGATGAACGCCGTGCCTTTAAGACGGTTCTCGGTTTCTTCACCACTGCCGACTCGATTGCCGCAAACAACATTGTGCTTGCAACGTACAAGCACATTACGTCTCCAGAGTGCCGCCTCTATCTCCTTCGTCAGGCGTATGAGGAGGCCATTCACACGCATGCGTATCAATACATCGTTGAATCGCTCGCACTGGACGGTGGAGAGATCTTCAACATGTACCGCGAAGTAAAGAGTATCTACGATAAAGATAGCTTCATCCTGAGCTTCAACGATGGCATCTTTGATCCACACTTCAAGACCGGTACGCTTGAGAGCGATCAGAAGTTCCTTGAAAACATGATTGTCTTCTCACTTATCATGGAAGGCATCTTCTTCTACAGCTCCTTCGCCGTGATCTTAGGCTTCAAGCGACAGAATAAACTCGTGGGATCAGCTGAACAAATTGAGTACATCATGCGTGATGAATCGCAACACCTAAACTTCGGGATCGAAATGATCAATACGATCAAAACCGAACAGCCGGAGCTTTGGACACCAGAATTCCAATCACACATCATTGATCTCGTGAAACGAGCGGCTGTTCTCGAATATACGTTTGCAGATACAGCGTTTCCAAAAGGCATCTTCGGCATGAATGCCGCGAGCTTCCGCCAGTACATTGAGTACATCGCGGATCGTCGTTTGGAGCGTATCGGCTTGCCAGCGCAGTTCCATGTCGCGAACCCATTCCCATGGATGAGCGAAACAATCGACTTAAGCAAGGAA
>CAYUCP010000036.1:0-7151 GCA_964443315.1 uncultured Gammaproteobacteria bacterium | reverse complement strand
ACAAGAGCAGCTCGCGCAGAAGATGGGGGAGTTGTATACAACGATTAAAGGAATTGAGAAGGCGATTCAGGAATAATAAACAAAACGATTTTCTTTTCGTGTATGGTTAGCGGACGAGCACGTATTACAAGTGTAGAGGAAATGCGAGCATTGATTGAGCAGCGGGGTAGTACGCTGAACGGTCATTATATTTCTAAAGATGTCATCTACGTCCCGAAAAAAGCCTCTTTCAATCTCAGCGATGATTTTTTACGCATGCGGATTTGCCTTGTAAAAGATTGGCCAACGAAAGATGTGATTCTGCTCCGTAAACAGACCCAGTTTGAAGGCGCGAGCAAAGTAGAGCGGACTGTTTTTAAACAAGAATTCGATACCGTGGATGAAGCTCGTGCCTATATCGAGGCACGTTTTGTAAATGAGTTTACCTTTGGGTTCGAGTATCAACGAGAAGGCTGGAGTTATAAAGTTGATGGTCAACAGGTGTATGTAGAAGCGATTAATGGATTGCCGCCGTCGATTGAGGCGGAGTCGGTTTCTCCAGAGCAATTGGCAGAACTATTTAGCAAATTAGGCGTGCTTGAACGGTATGAGGCATCGGTGGCGGAGCTGATTCGACGATCGCTTTCGCGGGAAGGGGAGATGAGGAAGGGGATGAAATAGCTTTTTGTTTATTGATACAAGTACAAACAAAAACACCACCTTACGGTGATGTCTCTGTTTGGAGCGGGTAGGGGGAGTCGAATCGGAGAAATTCGTTATGTACCGATTGATCCTGATCCATCTGATTCGCTCTATTGAGGTATAATCCGGATGTGATCATTGATCACCAGATTCCTTGAGAGTGTTTGAATTTACTCTTTATGGGCATCCTGCGGTCACCGGTTTGACAGTCGCGGCACCCGTCTTTCAAGACGGGTGTTTGAGTTTGTGATGAGTGAATCATCTATCGTTTTTCTGTCCATGGAAGTATTCTGGGTTTGAAACGAAA
This sequence comes from uncultured Gammaproteobacteria bacterium, assembly GCA_964443315.1. Classification (GTDB taxonomy): domain Bacteria; phylum Patescibacteriota; class Patescibacteriia; order 2-12-FULL-60-25; family 2-12-FULL-60-25; genus JAGOTP01. The sequence goes on along the minus strand of CAYUCP010000036.1, from coordinate 6,163 downwards.
TACTCTATGAGATTAAAATGTTCTTATGCGTCTGCTAAGGAGAAATTAACTGCTCATTTGACGGAGGGATATTCTATACTCCTTCGTACTGATCATGATCGTAATAAGAAAAAAGCTGACGGCAGCTGGAATGAATCAATTGATAAAGCTGAGCATGGAAAGCTGTTCGATGAATGGTACCTTAGGATGCTCTCCACAGTTGATTCCATTTTTCCAACTCAGCGCGAAAGCTTAGAAATCATGTATCCTCCTCCGCCAGCAATGCGAGGGGTACAGGAAGATGATTTTCAATGGAAAACGATGCGGTTGAATGTTCGAGATAAACTTGAAGTCTTGAAAATGATAACTGATGAGCGATTGTCGACATATACGGATCTCCCTCAAAAACTTCGATTGTATGTTGAAGACATCGATAGCTTTCAGAAGGTTCGAGACTGTAATCATGCAATGGTAGCTAACTACTTAGATCGGAAAGGGTACTTTAATAAGTCTGAGGAAGAGATTCAGCTGGCTTTTGAACAGATTTTGGATGTGAGCTTTCATAAGAAGGACTGGGGAGGAGAGATTAATGACTTGTATACGGCTAATACGCTTATCAATGGGTCTCGTGTTGCGACAGCCTTCCTTCTAAAAGGCAACGGATTAAGAGGTCCGACGATGCAGTTGGCGGACTGTGGCAAAAATGGCGATCAGATTTTGCGTCTAATCCAGTCCCCGGCCATTTTATTTGTAGTTCAGTATGTCGGTGACGTTTCTGAAGCAGTTATCAAAGATCTCGAAGGTAAGATTGCTGAGCTTCGAGCTTCTGGGAAAGAAGCATATTATTGCATCATCGATGGTCAGGATACGGCACGCGTTCTTTTAGCATACGGGAAGATGAGTTGATTTTTATAGGGCAAAACCAGAGGTTTCAATAAGGGGCATGCGGAGGAATCTCACCCCCTACCCATTCTGTTCCTATAAACTACTTCTTCTGCTTCATTGAGCCGAAGCATGAGTCATCAAAACGTTGTTCGTGCTTATGTTTGAGATCGAATCTGAAATTTTTGGGCATTGAGCGGTCAACTGCCTCTGAGGCGTGTATTATAATATTTTCCTATGAAGTCTATTTTGTCGCTAGAATAAACAAAAACATCGCTTTGCAGCGATGCTTCTGCTTGGAGCGGGTAGGGGGAGTCGAACCCCCATCTCGTCCTTGGCAAGGACGCATAATAGCCGCTATACGATACCCGCTTGGGCGCTAATTACGCGCCCAGGATAGTAGCAGGGGTCGCTTTGGCTTGCAAGGTCGCCCTGCGTCGCTCTAGCCAACGACGGATTCCTTCAATTGCTCCGATGCTACCAACAGCGATTCCGATGGCATTCCAGGGGAGTTTTGTGTTACTGGGGCTTATGGCTGCCGTTTTGGTTTCTGGTTCGGGGTGCTTCAAGATTACGATATCCGAGGCTTTGGAGGGTTGGATTTTCCAGAGGCCGCTTCGACCGTCAAAGATACCACTGACCTCGATCGTATCGCCCGTTTTTACCCGTTGGGCACGGTACCCGACGATGGCTTTGATCGGGATCGTGACCTCTCCAATCTGGCTTTCGAGGACAATTGAGGCGGCACGGCTATCAGTGACGAGGCCTTCAAGTTTCGTGAAGCTCCATTGGTCTTCAAGGCCTGGCGCGGTCCAATCGACGAGGCGTGGGGTTGTAGTGGTCACGGCTTGAACGGTTTTCCAACGGTCGCCGGCCTGCATCTGGAGTTGTACGCCTTCATCGTTTGCGAAGAGCTGTCCGGTTAACTCGATTGTCGTACCAAGCTCTGGGCTTGGTTGGTCAGTCGTGGTTTTTACAAGGAGCCCACGACCATCCGGTGCGAGCAAAACAAATTTCTGCTTACCGAAGACGCCGACGGTTGATCCGACCAGGCCTTGTAACCGAACGCGGACTTTAGGGGAGAGTTGTTCAGGGGGAATCTGTTCGAAGTGAGTCACATTGGTGGGGAGAATGAGCGAAGATTTTGTAGCCGCTTTTTTCGTGGGTTTAGCAGCTGCTTTTTTCGTCGTCGTTTTTGGCTTAGTTGTCGTTTTAGTGCTAGTAGGCTTTTTCGTGGGGGTTGATTCTTTTTTCGACGTCGAAGCCTTTGAGGTTGCCGCAAGTTCAAGAGATTTTATGGCGCCACTGCTTTTCGGAGCGTCAGCAGATGCAGCTGTTTTAGTGGTTGTTTTCTTTGGCGCGCTTGTTGCTTTTGTGGCCACGGTTTTTGCCACGCTAGCAGGGGTCTTTGCGGTGGCTGTTACAGGGAGAACTGCTTCTAGAATATTCAGTGCGCCCTTCGTTGGTGTTTGTGTGAGTTTCCAACTACCGGAGGCTTCATCGCGAATCCAACTCGTGCCTTTCATACTGTTTCCGTAGCGAACTTCTTGAGCGATCGTTCCATCGGCGCGAATGAGACGAAGTGTGGCACCGGTATTCTTTAACTTCGCTGTTTTCCAAGCGAGAAGGAGATGATTCCCTTGAGGGTTCAGGGCTTGGAGCGCGGGAGCAGTAAACGCGAAGATACTTTTTCCGTCTGCTTGCAATTTCCAATCGATATAGCGCAATGGACTCGCCCCGTCTGGCAATCTGAGCTCGATCCATTCAGTGTCGTTCGTTGCTGGCGCAGCCATGATTTCTGTAATCACTGGATCGAAAGAGCTTGGGTTGAGTTGAGGTGGAGGAGGGGGAGAAGTGGTTTGTACTGCTGATTGAACAGGTGCAGCTACCACTATCACAGAAGAGGTTGCGATGTTCGTTGTAGATGTTGAAGTCACTATTTCTGGAATGGATGATGTACTTGTCGCCAGGCTTTCTGTCGAGCTTGTAGTTATAGCGATAGTCGAAGTTGGAGTGTCGAAGGTGGGAGTTTCTTCTTCGTTGTCGAGGTTTTGGGAAGAGCTCGCATAAGCGGTTTCAATGGGTTCGGGAGTTTCTGGTAGTTCCGAAAGAGCTTGTGTGCTCGTTCCGAGAGCAGGGGATTCATATGGAGGTGGATCAAGCAGTTCTGTTTGTTGTTCTTCGAGATGATCAGTGGGTGTTACGCCGTAGAGGTCAGCTTCTTCAGGTTCTAGTTCAGGTACGTCCGTTTCTATAGGTTCAACAAGCTCTTTTTCTGGTTCTTCTACGGTCACTGCTGGAGGAGGAGATGAGGGGTGCTCTGGCTCGGTTTGAGGCAGCACGCTTACAGGTATGGAACATTCGTCGCACACGCCAGGCGTTCCAAGATCTGGAGCGCCGACAAAGAAGGCGCTCGTAGCTGATCTCCAGCTCCAACCGGAAGTGGTGCGTGTTCTGACCATGCTCGTGTTCACTGGTGTTGAACTTCCCGCTGGAGGTTTTGTGGCGGACGCGATGCTATCTTGTACGTATCCAGTATGATCACGTAACTCTAACGCTAGACGATCATTCGAAAGCGAAAGGCTACTGGTAGCTATTGTGATTGTCTGGTTCACGAGCAATGTCTTGTCTGAACTTGCTGCATAGTTCGCGATGAGGAGCGTTTGCTGTGGAGCAAGGATGGTTGTGCTTGCAAAGAAGATCGGTCGTTCACTACTGCCCACGAGTGACCAGCCGTCCAAACTCACGGATTCTGAACTTACGTTCCACAGCTCCAACCATTCATCAGCGGTCGATCGTGATGAGCCTGACCACTGAACCTCACCGATCAAGATACGGGGAGGCGATTCGGTAGCGAATGCGTCTTGTAGAGGAGTAAAAAGGGTACACCAAACCAAGAGGGACGAGAGAATTGCTCGTCCCCGAACACGGGGAAATGGCATTATGTGAGGCGGCTGATCCTTCGACGGATCGGGTGAAGCGTCGTTGTTCTCAGGCCTTCCTATTCATCATGTCATGACTTTCTTCTTGCATGTGGAAAGGGTGCGTATGGAGAGAAAAAAGTTGTTTGGTTCGAGTAGAGTGTTAAGCGATGCTCGAACACGGGTTTCTTAAAAGATGAATCAGGCATCTTTATTTTTGCATGAAGGTGTTTACTAAACGCCTAACGTACACTGTTTCTTCTGTTTCTACTTGACGAGGGTCTAAAATGACCAGCTATTGCTCTAGCGTTGTCCATACGAATACGCACGGGGACGATTCAATTGTGGATAAAAGACAAAATATTCGAATATAAAGGACCTTGACCGCGTTCTGCTTTTGTTCTAATTTTGTTCTATATGGCGAACGCACTTACTCCCAAGCAGAAAGAGGTTCTGGACTTCATTGTTCAGTACATTCATGATCGAGGATTTGCTCCTTCGTATCGTGAGATTGCCAGTGGGTTAAAGTTGGCTTCTCCGTCAACGGTGCATGTTCACGTGCAAGCGCTTCGTCAGCGTGGCTACTTACAGGAGTCTGAGAAAGAAGCGGGTAACCGAGAGCTTCAGCCAACCGATCGCGCCGTGCGTTGGGGGCGAAGTGTCTTGTTGCCGCTCATGGGTCTCATTACGGCAGGTCAGCCAATTGAAGCGGTTGAGGATCGTCGTGAAACATTAGCGGTGCCTGCTGAGCTCGCTTCGGATCCATCAAATACATATATCCTCAAAGTGAAGGGAGAGTCGATGATCGAAGAAGGGATTCTGGATGGGGACTATGTCGTCGTTGAACGCAATCCTTCGCCCCGAAATGGAGATGTCGTAGTCGCTCTGCTTGATAATGCCTACGCTACGCTTAAAAAGTTCTATCGAGAGCGTGGGCGAATCCGTCTTCAGCCAGCTAACAAAACCATGAAACCGATCTTTTGTTATGACCCACTTATTCAAGGTGTCGTGAAAGGAGTCATCCGATCGTTTAGTCATTAACTCACGTACACTCTTTTCTTCTCCCAAGGGCCTTGGTTGGTTTTGTGTATCTTCTTTCCTTTCTCCTTCTCTATGATCTATCGAAAAGTACAGGCTCCGATTGACGTCATGATGTCGTTTCGGGAAGGGCACCCTGAACCGATGGTTTTCAAATGGAACGATCGTTTTCATCAAGTGAAGCGCCTTCTCTTTATGCATGCCGAGCGAGTCGGTCAGCGTCGAGTCTACTTTTTCTCCGTATCAGACGGATCCCAGGCCTTCCGTCTTCGTTTTTGCACAGAATCCCTGAAGTGGTCCTTGGAAGAGGTATGCCGGATTGAGCCATCTACTCCTCTACGGCAGCGAGTATTGGCCTAAAAAACAAACCATTGTGCCGAGGGTCGGGGTGACAGGACTTGAACCTGCGGCCTCCTGCTCCCAAAGCAGGCGCTCTAGCCAACTGAGCTACGCCCCGACTCTTTGCACAATGTGCGAGGATAATAGCGGGAAACCTAAGATTTGCCAAGCTTCTTTTGAAACGGTCTTGTGAATGGTATGATACGGGCGATTGACGACCATTTTTTGGTCTTTAATCAGTCGGTGATCCTTCGGGACATTTCATGCGCGATCCTGCCTCTAACGCCCTGCCAGACCGGGATGGACTTTCTGCCGACGAACAAGCGTTCTTAGATACTCTTTTGTCTCAAGTCGGTGGTCCAGAGCCGGTGCCGGAAGCGAAGCGTCGAACTCGAAGAAAACTTCGACGGAATGTTTTACGTACTCAAAAGAAAAATGCATCCGAATCGATCGGGGTTCAGGTGCAAGCGCATCAGGCCCCCTCGGTTCAGTTGCGAGCGTCTCACAAAGGTCCAGTCCGTATTCCGGTTCAGCATCGTGCACATACACAAAGTCCATTTTTGGTAAGCGTACGGGGATTGGTTCAGCCGATTGAACAGGAAGCACGTACGCCACGCGAGCGCTCGGTCCATCATTGGAATTTGCCGGCGGATCTGGCTGTGTCATCTGAGGCGCTGTTGGTTGAAGCGATTGACCTGCATATTCCGGACATTGATCCGTTTGTTTTTCACCATCAATTCACGCCAGGTGATCCAGAGGTAGCCTTCCGAGAAGCGTACACGCTTTGGGCACGTCTTCGTGCGCCTTTTATTCGTTGGGAAATTGATCGTGCAGAACGACGAGCGATTGTTGCTCCAAGCGTAGTACGCCAAGTGAGAGTCGAAGCGGATGAACATCTGTTGCCAGCGGATTTTGATCATCAATGGACCACGGGCGCTGATGCTACTTCACCTTCCTTTGGCTATCGTTTAGCGGTCTTACGTCATCGTGTTTCAGGTTTGTTC
>CAYUCP010000035.1:5555-7642 GCA_964443315.1 uncultured Gammaproteobacteria bacterium | reverse complement strand
GGAGAACTACCATGGAGATGCTGCGCTCGCCTCGGTTTCACTCGCGTGTCATCGTACCGCCTGTTCCGAATGGGTTCGTACTCGTCAAGTTCTATGGTTTGCCACTCTTCATCCCGGCTGCACAGCCGGAAGATGAACAGTATGGTAAATCTCCCTACACGATCGTTCAGGCTAACTACTTGTTCACCGTCCGTGGTATTCTGATGGACCGGCTTGTGGCTTCACCGCCGCATGTGGGTTCTGGCTGGACGATTCCAGCTGGTGTGAAGTAGAGGAGGGAATCTCATGGAAGACAAACTGGGGTTGGTCATCGACTGGGTGCTCACGCGAGGTGCGGTGTTTCTTTTCGTCTATGCACTCCTGGAGGGACGCTTCGATGCGGCGTTTGTCGCCTTTATGGCGATAGTTGTTCTCACTAGTTCGAGTGAGGAACAGGAAGGAGAGCAGAAGTGATCTGGATCGGTCTTGGCTTGCTAGGTCTCGGTTCAGTCTTAATGCTCATCGGATTCCAAGGAATCCCAGAGCGTGATCCAGGAGAGATCACACGCAGGGACGTAGGCATGCTTGGAATTGCCTTCATTGGCATGATAGCCGTACTCTACGGCGTCGTGTTTGTGATTGGCCCCCAGCCGCCTGTGCCTTGCGCTCCGAACTGTCCACCGACGTACTTCTATCCCATGTGGTGATCCCACTGAAGAGGAGGCGTCACATCCTCCTCTTCAGTACTATTATTGCGAATACAAACAAAATGCCATAGAATAGGTACGTATTATGAAGAAAAAAGTATATTCGGGTATTCGTGCTACGAATAGATTACATTTAGGGAATTATTTAGGAGCAGTCAAAGGGATGCTTGCGGTGCAAGATAGCTATGACTGTATTTTTTCTGTGGTTGATTTACATGCGATTACTACTCCGTATACTCCTTCAGAGCTACAGACGAATATTCGAAATATCGTTATTGATTATTTAGCAGCAGGGCTTGATCCAGAGAAGTGTTTACTTGAAGTTCAATCCCATATCCCTCAACACATGGAGCTTGCATACTATCTCGGAACAATTTATCCTGTTTCCCGGCTTGAGGATTTGCCAACTTATAAAGAAAAAAAAGCGCAGCATCCTAAATATGTAAACATGGGACTTTTGTACTATCCAGTACTCATGGCAGCAGATATCATGCTGTATAAAGCAGAACTCGTGCCAGTCGGGATTGATCAAGAACCACACCTAGAGGTCACACGAGAAATTGTTCGTAAATTTAATAGCATGTTTGGGGAAACGTTTCCTGAACCGACACGATTTGCAACGAGTGGAGAATATGTACCGTCTCTAACTGGTGGAGGGAAGATGAGTAAATCGGTTGAAGGAAGTTATATTACGCTTATGGATGATCTCGATACGATTAAGAAAAGGCTTGCTTCAGCACCAACTGATAGTGGAACTATCGGTGGGAGAGTTCCTGAAAGTGGAGGAGTTGCGAATTTATTTACAATGTTAAAACTATTTGGAAGCGATGCACTATACAATGAATATGCTCAAGCCTATGAGGAGAAGCGAATTCGGTATGGAGATATGAAACGTGATTTGGCTGAAGTAATTTATGAAGAATTACAACCGCTTCAAACAAAAAGACGTGAGCTCGAAGCGAACGTTGAATATGTCGACCGTGTGCTGAGAGAAAGTAAAGAGAAATGCTTAGAGCGAGCAAATGAAACACTCACTGAAGTAAAACAAAAAATGGGACTACTATAATTTCCTCTGATGAAGCTTTTGCCTAATCGAATTTCAGATTTTCAAGCACATATTCTTTCATGGTACGAAAGAAATGAGCGTGATTTACCGTGGAGATCTACGTCAGATCCCTATGCAATTCTCGTTTCTGAAGTTATGTCTCAGCAGACACAAATAACTCGTGTCGTGCCGAAATATCTTACATGGATGCAAACATTCCCTACCATTGAAGATTTGGCCCAAGCAAGCGTAGCTTCTGTACTCACTCACTGGTCGGGTCTTGGTTATAACAGGCGAGCACTTAATCTACAAAAAGCAGCACAGTCTCTTGTTAACGAAAATAAAGGAACGTGGCC
>CAYUCP010000035.1:0-5455 GCA_964443315.1 uncultured Gammaproteobacteria bacterium | reverse complement strand
TCAGAGAAGGAAATTGAGGAGGTTGCATGGCAGATATTACCGATTGGAAAAGCCAAAGCATGGAATCAAGCACTCATGGATTACGCAGGAGCAGTACTGAAAAAAGAAAAAATCCCAGTCCCGAAGCAGTCAAAATTTCTTGGCTCAAATAGATGGTATAGAGGAGGGGTACTAAAGCTACTTACGAAACAAGGTTCAACGAGCATTTCAGAATTAGCCAAATTATGGGACAAAGATCATGAAAATGTTGATAAGGAATGGTTTGAAACATTGCTTGTAACACTTGAAAAAGAGGGTTTTATAAAGCGTGAAGGTGAAACGATTACACTGAAATGAGTGAGAGAAAAAATGATACAGATGGGTTGCGTATACCTATATATATGGTATACTGTCACCACTTATATGGCAGGAACGACTAAGAAAACGACAAATTCTTCTAAAAATTACCGCAAAATTGGCAAATACCGCATAAAACAATCTTGGAAAAACATTTTTCTTTACGGATTTCTTCTCTTAGTTTCATTATTTCTCTTTACTGCTCTCACTTCTACGACAGATGAGGGGACAGAGGTTCCACTTTCTCAGGTCGTAAATGATGTAAAAGCTGGAAAAGTGAAAGAAATTACGATTAAAGGAGATAATAAATTAATCGTTAAAGAAAATAATAAAACCGTTTATGCGTATAAACAGGCAGGATCTGATGTCTACACTCAGTTTCGTGATGCCGGTGCTCCGATTGGATTAAACACAACCGTACAGGTAAAAGACGATACTGGTGTTAATTACTGGCTTGGATTTTTAGGAACCATTCTTCCAGTTCTGTTAATGATTGGTTTTTTCTACTTTCTTTTCCGTCAAGCACGTGGAACTCAGGAAAGTATTTTTTCATTCGGTCAATCTCGAGCAAAACTCTTTAGTAAAGATACTCCTAAAACCACCTTTGCTGATGTAGCAGGAGTGGATGAAGCAAAACAAGAACTCACTGAGATTGTGGACTTTTTGAAAAACCCTCAAAAATACAAAGCGATGGGTGCTCGAACTCCAAAAGGGGTTCTGATGATTGGCCCAGCCGGAACAGGAAAAACATTACTTGCTCGTGCAACAGCAGGGGAAGCAAATGTCACATTTTTCTCTATGGCAGGATCTGAATTTATGGAAATGTTAGTGGGTGTGGGTGCTAGTCGTGTTCGAGATTTATTCAATACAGCTAAAAAAGCACAACCTGCAATTATCTTTATCGATGAAATTGATGCAATCGGTCGTCAGCGCGGTGCTGGTTTTATGGGTGGTCATGATGAGAGGGAACAGACATTAAATCAAATCTTAGTTGAGATGGATGGATTTACTCCGAATGAGCATATTATCGTCATGGCTGCAACAAACAGACCAGATGTGTTAGATCCAGCGCTCGTTCGTCCTGGACGGTTTGATCGCCGAGTATCACTGGATCTTCCTGATGTAGAAGGAAGAAAAGCAATTCTCTCAATTCATGCCAAAGGCAAACCGTTTGAAAAAAATGTGAACTGGGATCGTGTTGCAAAACGAACCGTAGGCTTTTCAGGTGCAGATCTTGAAAACATGCTCAATGAGGCAGCAATTCTCGCAGCACGTCTTAATAAGAAAGAAATTGACATGATAGATCTAGAAGAAGCTGCGACGAAAGTAAAACTTGGTCCTGAGAAGAAAAGACTCCAATCAGACGAAGACAAACGTATGACTGCATATCATGAAGCAGGTCATGCGCTGGTTGGATGGAAGATGCCACATGTCGATCCAGTACACCGTATCTCAATTGTCTCTCGCGGAATGAGCCTGGGGCACACGATGACTGAGCCAATTGAAAGGGTACATGAAATGAAATCGCATCTCATTGAACAAATTGCGATGATGCTTGGTGGACAAGCGGCTGAAAAATTAGTGTTTGACGATGTAACCACAGGAGCCAGTAGTGATATTGAAAAAGCAACACAAGTAGCACGAGCAATGGTTATGAAATTTGGGATGAGTGATTTAGGCCCAATTAACTTTGAAAACGAGAGACAGTCATACTACGATTCATCAGATCTCTCTCCAGAAATGTCTTCAAAGATCGATGCAGAAGTAAAACGGCTTATCGATGCAGGATATAAAACGGCATTTGACGTGTTAACAGGTATGCGTGACAAACTAGATATCTTAGCCGATGAACTCATGAAGAAAGAGACAATGGATGCAGATGAGTTTGTAAAACTTATCGGTCCGAAAGAAACTCCTGCGGGAAAAAGAGTCCCTCTCAAAGCAAAGAGCAAATAGTGCTACAATACAATTCAATGGCTCCTACCTCACCAGATAACAAACGTCTCGTCCTTATCGATGGAAATGCTATTTTACATCGTGGTTATCATGCCTATCCTCATCTAACGAATGCCAAAGGGGAACCAATTAATGCTGTCTATGGCTTTTTTTCCATGTTTTTAAATATCTTGCATGATTTGCACCCTGACTATATCGCAATTTGTTTTGATAAATCAAAACCGACTATTCGCCAAGCGATGTATGCAGGCTACCATCAACACAGACCACAAATGGCAACAGATTTTGCTGCTCAAGTTCCAGTCGTGCATCATTTACTTGAGGAACTACGAGTTCCCATATTTGCGATAAGTGGGTATGAAGGGGATGATTTAGTGGGAACGATTGCTACCATAGTTCAGAATCAAGAAGTAAGAAATAAGAATCATGGGGAAGTAGAGACGATTATCGTGACGGGGGATCGTGATTTACTACAACTGGTTAATGATCATACGCAAGTACTCATGCCAATTACTGGTATTACAAAGACGGTGATTTTCGATGAGAAAGCGGTCGAGGAAAAATACGGTGTAACACCTGCACAGTTTGTGGACTATAAAGCCCTTATCGGAGACCAGTCAGATGGCTATCCAGGTGTTACTGGCATTGGTCCCAAAACAGCCTCGGATTTGCTGCAAAAATATGGTACCTTTGAAGCACTGTATGAACGAATTGGCGAATTACCAGAAAAAACTGGGTTAAAACTTGCAACTGATGCAGAACAGGCGTCCCTCGCTAAAAAACTTGCAACAATTATTACGGATGTGCCACTCCAGTTTGATCTCTCACTGTGTGAACTTGAAAAACTAGACTTTATTACGTTAAAAGAGCAATTTGCAGAACATGGATTTAACAGTCTCATTAAAAAACTTGACGAGCGCTATCCAGACGCGGTAAAAAAGAAAGCAAAGGAAAAAGTACATCCTGATGAAAATCAATTAGGCTTTCTTGACTAACGATGAAACAACTACGTGTAGCACTGGTGCATGATTATATAAAAGAATACGGTGGGGCAGAGAGAGTGCTTGAAGCACTCCATGAAATCTACCCAGATGCTCCAGTCTATACATCAGTTTACTTACCAGAATTTCTAGGTCCTCATAAAGCTCGATTTAAAAACTGGAAAATTACGACATCTTTTTTACAACGCGTTCCGTTTAAAGCAAAGCTCATAAGTATTTTCCGACTTTTCTCTCCACTAGCATTTAGCTCCTTTGATTTCTCCTCATTTGATGTCGTTATCGTCTCCGCAACTGGAGCGTATTTCCCCAATATGCTCCTCAAAAAAAATGCAGTGCAAATCTGTTACTGTCATACACCTCCACGCTATTTATATGGTTACGCAACCGCTCGGGAGTGGAGGAAATATCCAGTACTCAATGTCATAGGCCATGTAGCCAATCATTTCTTACGAATCGTTGATGAACGCGCGAGTACTCATGTTGATCATTACATTGCAAATTCAGAAGAAATTGCAAAACGAATCAAAAAGTTTTACAGGCGAGACGCAGTCGTGATTTATCCTCCAGTTGAAATAAGCTCGAAATTCGAAGCTCGAAATTCGAAACAAAAAGAAAAAGAACTAAACGCTAAAAACTATTATGTCACTGGTGGAAGACTGGCCCGGGCAAAACATCCAGGACTCGTTATACGAGCTTGCAGTGAGTTAGGATTACCATTAAAAGTATTTGGAAGAGCATTTGCGGGGTATGGGGAAGAGCTCAAAGCATTAGCAGGAGATAGTGTGGAATTTGTTGGTGAGGTAAGTGATGATGAGAAACGAGACTTGATTCGTGGCGCAAAAGCTGCGATCTTTGCTTTCGAAGATGAAGATTTTGGGATTTTGCCTGTTGAGGTGATGGGAGAGGGAACACCTGTGATTGCTTATAAATCAGGAGGATTAAAAGAAACAGTTATCGATGGAAAAACTGGGGTACTATTTGATGAGTTAGACGTTGAAGGTGTAAAACATGGGATTGCTAGATTTGAGAAACTTACGATTAGTCCAAAAGCATGCCGTGAACAAGCTGAGAAATTTAATGCTGAGCGATTTACAAAAGAAGTAACAGCATTTGTAGAACGGGTAGGCGCTTCCTCCCGTTCCTAGCCTTGCGGCTGGTAGGTGAGAAAGCGCCCAGAATGGGCGTGTTATAGTGGTGATCAGGATGGAATAGATTTCTTCAGTCGGTACCGAGGTACCTTGGCGATAACCTCGAAACGGTAGATTGCCAAGATATGGCGAAGCTCCGCTTCTGCGGTTGTTGTGAAGTACGCGGGGATGACAACACGGAAGGAGCCGTTTCGTCCTGGCACGAGTCGGCCTCGTGCATACGTGTCCACATGAGACGAGATGATCGTCAGATCAATCTCTCCCCGAGACTCTGGGGTGTACCTGATCGGAAACGATCGTTCTGTTGGCTGTGGTCGCCGGCGGCGTGTTGAACTTCCTTGGGTACCTTCCATCAAATCCTCCTCTAGAGTAGCGGCTTGAGGCCGCGCTTTTCCAGCTCCTCGGCAACTTCCTCACGCATGTGAGCTTTGAAGCCGGGAAGAGCAACGAAATAGAGCCTCCTTTCCGGCGACTCGGGCACTATGTGGGCGAACGCATACGTCCACAGGAATCTCGCAAGCTGCTCCTTTTTGGCGCGTGGCAAGTTGTGCCAACCCCGAACGAAGAGATACGTAGCAGGCATACATCCTCCTTCCTGAATAATCCAATACCACTCATTGACTCCTGAAGAGAGACAGTATTACTTTCTACCTTCGAGAGTCAATGATTATAACGCGCTGTAAAAGTGCTTATTCTCATGTACAATCCAGCAAAAAGGAAGGTAAATGAAAATGAGTATTTGATAATAGCAAAATTAGGAAGATAAAGCAAAACTATGAGTCGATATCTGCATGCTATACTAAGTCGCTATGCCAGAACTTCCAGAGGTAGAAACCATTAGACGGGGACTTGAGAAACATCTTCTCCGGATGTCTCTTCAGCAGATTCATATTCATTTACCAAAAGTATTTTTTGGCCAACCAGAATCGATTATTGGGAGTGAAATTATCTCGATTAGACGATTTGGGAAAGGACTCGTTATAGATTTGTCAAATAAACACAGCATAACGATCC
>CAYUCP010000034.1:0-7985 GCA_964443315.1 uncultured Gammaproteobacteria bacterium | reverse complement strand
TGGAACGGAGGAGTCGTTTCATACCGCTGAGTGAATAAGTTTCTTTCTCGAGTGGTTTAACGACAGATGATCGCTCCATATGACACGTTCATCGTTTCGGAACCGGATCTTCTCCTCCGGGATGCCATGGATGACAACGGCTTAGTCGTAAGAGTGTGAGTTTTCCTCCTTTTAAAATGCCGAACTTTTGAATCGCCTCTTCCGAATACTCTGAACACGTTGGATAAAAGCGACAGACTCCGTTCGGAAAAAACACGCGCATGAATCCATGGTCGGGCGAGAGCGTTGCTCGATAGATACGGAGAAGCCCGATAAAGGGATAGCGAACGAATGTCAGCACACGAATACCCCTAGCTTACGCCTTTGTTTCTTTATAGACGACTGAGCTCTTTTTCTTGGCTTTTGGTTTCCGTTTTGGAATTGGCTTGAGCGCCGCTTCTGGCATTTTCTCAAAGGCTTTCAAGATGCTTGTCTTGATGTCTTCAAAGGCCGCATCTCGCGCTTCTGGTCGCGCGATAAACAACATGTCCTGCTTTTCCGGCCAGGAAGCTTGTAGCAAGCGAATCGCTTCGCGCAGTCGACGCTTCGTCCGGTTGCGGTCATGCGCTCGCTTGTAGATCTTGGTTGAAACCACAAATCCAATCCGTGTCGGTGCTTCAGATGCTCTGAAGCGCAACGTAAAAAGGGGTCCGTACACGACGCGCCCCTTTTGCGAGAGCAGGGCGAAGTCCCGCATACGGCGGAGCCGATGGGTCTTCGGTAGCATGCCTACTCTACAATTTACTGACCCTTGATGAGGGCAACAGCCTTGCGGCCCTTCGCACGGCGGCGAGAGAGCACTTCACGACCTCCACGAGTCGCCATACGAGCACGGAATCCGTGAACGCGGGCGCGGCGGGCCTTTTTTGGCTGATATGTTCGCTTGGTTGCCATATAGGAGAATGGTCGAGACTATACGGGAAACCGTCTTTTTTGGCAAGCAGACGGGCTTTTTCGACCAAACAGCCGTTTCGTCATACCCTAAAGGCATCCTTCGTTTCCTCCTACACTATGGACACCCTTTCCCCTCGCTCCTTCCCAGACCTGGCTCGCGCCATGCGTCCTTGGGCCTTTGGAGCTGCGTTCGCCGTCGCGGTTGGTTTCCACTTCCTATTTTCACACGCTCCCACCAGTTGGTCGCTCGCCTTATTCACACTTATTATCACGGGCGGAATCATTTTCATGACTCAGGAGTCACATGGGCTCCGCAACAAGTGGGCGCTTTGGTTCCTGGTTCCGCTTCTTAGCGCCTGTCTCAGCGTCAGCCTCTACTCAAGTGACGTTATTAAGGGCTTGTCGTTCCTGATGATCGCCGGAAGTTTGGCCGCTCTCGCCTACTGGCTGACCGCTCCACCGGTTCACTGGCGAAAAGGGGTTCATCTCTGGAAAGGTGCGCTCTTTCTTCAAGCCGCTCTCCCCTTCCGCCAGTACCATCTCTTATTTACGACGGCTGAGGGCGAACGCCGGGTCAACACAAAGTTCTTGGTTCAAATCATTCTTGGCTTGCTCGTGGCGGGGCCGGTTCTTCTGATTTTCATGGCGCTCTTTTTGGAGGGCGACAAATACTTCGATTCGGTCGTGAATGGGTGGATCTCGTTGGATTTTATGGGTGAAACGATCGTTCGCTTGATCTTTGATGGCTTGGTTATGTTATTCGGAGCAGGCTTCTTCTGGCGTATCGCGCGTCGGTCGCGCGAAGAAGCAGAGGCGAAAGAGCCGGTTGCGCCATTTCAAGAGATCATTGCTACACGGAGCTTCTTGTTCGCCATCGCTGCGCTCTTCTTGCTGTTTGCCGGATTCCAGATTTTCTACCTCTTCCAGGGCTCAAGCTATTTCCTCGATCAAGGTCGCACGTACGCTCAGTATGCCGTGTCAGGCTATCAGCAGCTCTGTGCAGCAGCAGCTTTCGCCTTCGTGATTCTGCTAGTCGTCTATCGCCTGACCCACATGCAGGATCGCTGGGTGCGCTGGGCAAGCGGCGTGATCGCCGTCACATCGATGATTAGCACACTGTCTGCCGCCAAACGCCTCTGGCTCTACGTAGATGCTTACGGCCTTACGTTGAGCCGCTCCTGGGGCATGCAATTTCTCGTGCTCGTGATCTTGTTGTTTAGCGTTCTACTCATCGCTGGTGTGAAACGTTGGAACATTCATCAACTCATCACGGCGGGCAGCGCGTTGACACTTGGCCTTGTTTCGATCGCGATGCTTTTCAACCAGGAGGCATTCGTCGCTCGCTACAACTTATCACGTCATGCTGAACAGAAGGGGCCTGGCCTGGACTTATATTACTTGGTGTATCAACTAAGTTCGGATGCTGTTCCCACGATCGCCAATGCGTTGCGTAGCCCGTCATGGAACACTGGTCGCGTACGCATCACTCCTTCGTATACAACCGAGGAACGTGAAACAGACATTCGGAACGGTCTGGGGCTGACAGATGGTCAAACTGCTCGTGAGCGCGTTCTAGGGTACTGGCTCGAATCTAAGCTGCCTTATCTTCAACAGGAAGATGTTCGATTCCTCACCCTATCCGACCTACGTGCAGAGCGAGCAGTTCAAACCATACCTGAGCTCAGGTAACAAGCTGTTCACTCAGCTCGAGAACAACGTCCACTCTATTTGGACGTTGTTTTTGTGATGGCCGCATTAGTGCTGTTTCATTCTTGCTTTACAAAAATTGTGCTACATTATCCACACTTGATCCACAGATTTGACAGGTATCCACACGGCTGAAATCATCCACTCCATTCATTCCTTCTTTGTTCTCTTCTTTTCCTTTCTTCCACTTGTCTATGGACCTCCAAACGACTTGGCAATCCGCCCTCGGAGAACTCGAACTCACCCTCTCAAAGGCGAATTTCACGACGTGGTTCAAAGATACGTTTATTAGCTCGCTTGAGAACGGAAAGGCTGTGATCGCTGTCCCAAATGCGTTCACCAAAGCCTGGTTCGAGAAGAAATATCACGAAGCAATCGTCAAAGCGCTTCGTTCCGCGACCAACCACGGCGTCCGCGAGGTGACCTACCGCGTTGAGGTCAAAAATACGACCGTTTTGCCGATCGAAAACATCGCTCAGGAAGCGATGGCTGAATACGTACCCACCATGGCGGAGCAGCAAGCCGTCACAAGCGATGCGGCCGGATCAACCGAACCCCATCCAACCACCGATATCGGCCTGAACCCACGCTACTTATTCCAGCAGTTTATCGTTGGAAAAGGCAATGAGCTCGCCCATGCTGCCTCGATGGCCGTCGCTGCCAAACCAGGCCAGGTCTATAATCCCCTTTTCCTCTATGGGGGTGTCGGCATGGGTAAAACCCACTTGCTTCAGGCCATTGGTCACCATATTTTGACCACTCAGCCACAGCTAAAGGTCGTGTACGTAACTTGTGAACGCTTCACGAATGAGTTCATTCAGGCTGTTCGGAGCGGACGCGCCGGCGAATTCAAGGAACTCTATCGCACAGCCGACGTCCTTCTCATCGACGACATTCAATTCCTCACGGGAAAAGAGCAGACGCAAGAAGAGTTCTTCCACACGTTCAACACGCTGCATCAGAACAACAAACAGATCATCATCGCTTCAGATCGTCCACCACGCGACATTCAGACGCTCGAGAGTCGTCTTCAGTCGCGTTTTGAATGGGGCATGATGGCCGACATCTCAAAACCGGACTTCGAAACTCGTGTCGCGATCCTTCAGGCCAAGTCGCGTGACAAACAGTACGCCCTCAGCACCGATCTACTTCATCTCATTGCCGGCGCCATTCAATCCAACGTGCGCGAACTCGAAGGTGCGCTCAACAAGATCATCGCCTACCACCAGTTCAAGAACTTGCTCCCAAGTAACGAATCCGTTCAGACCTTGCTTCAGAGCTTTGGCCCAACGATCGCTAAGCGCACGGTTACGCCACGCAGCTTGATCGAGATCGTGACCGCCTACTACGATATTCGCCTCGACGACATTCTCGGCAAGAGCCGCGAACAACGCTTTGCCCTTCCACGTCAGATCGCGATGTACCTACTCCGTGAAGAAACCAAGTGCTCGTATCCATCGATTGGCCATCACATTGGTGGCCGCGACCACACCACCGCGATGCACGCCTGTGACAAGATCGGTGGCCTCATCAAGAGCGACGAGCAACTAAAGCGAGACCTTGGCGTGATCCGTGAACGACTCTATTCGACCAACAATGCCTAAAGAAAACAAAACACATCCGACAGGGATGTGTTTTGTTTTCTTCATTGCACCGCTCTCTAAATAACAACGCCGCCGAAGCAAGCGTTGCTGTCGGCGGCCAGTCTCTCCGTCTCTTCTTTGTCACCTCCAAAACTTAAGGGTCCGTGCTCCGCCTCCAGGCGAAACCCGCCTGAAAGACGGGCCCGATGATGAGCTGGAGCAGCTTCGGCGACAGCGCACCGATCGGCACCACCACCCCTTCGACATCCCTCCTTTCGTCGTAGAGCTCCTTCAGCAGCTGCCGAAGGAGGCTGGACTCTCGCCGGAACGCCTCGTGGCCCGTCTGAAGCCGAACCACCTGTAGCGCTCGTCGCCCATCCGTTCGCTCCGGCGCCTGATTAAAGCGCCAAACAGCATCTTCCGCCTCCTCGAGCGGAATTACCCGGAAGGTAAACGGACACACATCCGACACCGCCTCCTGGATGATGAGGAATGCGAACCACCGATCCATCGCTGTTTGCATCACGCCCTCCCGATCACACCCTGTTCCTAACATTAAACTCTCGTTCTGTTCAAGGATGAACGACTTATCCCCCGTTTCATCCCCAGACTTTCCCATCCGTGGATAACCTTATCCCCGCTTCTCCCCACCCCATTCCCCAGGTTATGCGTATGTTCACATCTATACGGATAAGTCCGTGGATTGCCTGGGTGTATCCAACGGATAAGTCTCGAGGCCTAAACCTGTCCTCATCCACCCCCAGCGAGTCCCCAAGGTTGTGCGCATTCATTGAGGAAAAGTGTTCATTAAATATTCGCTTGGTTAAGCCCTCATTCAACTTTTCCCCACCATCCACAGACCTTATGATTACTATCATTGTTTTCTTCTATATATATACCTAAGATAAGAGACATATGGTTTGTACCTGCACCCAAGAGAACTTGCTCCAAGGACTCTCACTCGTCGGACACATCGCCGGCAAGAACGCTCAGCTGCCTATTCTCGCCAATGTTCTAATTCAGGCAGAGGGTGGTCAGTTGAAGATTTCCACCACCAATCTTGAGATGGCGATTTCTGTTATTGTTCGAGGACGCGTTGATCAGCCAGGCGAATATACGGTTCCAGCCAAACTCTTCCAGGAGTACGTTTCTCTTCTCGGTGAAGGAAAGGTTGAGCTCAGTCTTACGAACGACGGGCTTGAGATCAAAGCGGACGGCAAGGTAACCAACATCAAGGGTATTGCGGCTACCGAGTTCCCTCTCATTCCAAAGTTAGCCAAAGGTGGCGCGTATCAATTGGAGGCGGAGCCACTCCGTCAAGCGCTTCAGCAGGTTGCCTTTGCGGTATCAGCTTCGGACTCTCGACCCGAGCTCGCGGGTGTCGCTTGCTACTTCCATTCAGCCGGAGGACCCGGCACGCTCATGCTGGCAGCGACGGATTCGTATCGATTGTCGGAGCGTAAGTTAAACCTCGTGACCGGTGGAAATCAGTCTGAAGCAAAGTGCATCGTACCAGCCCGAGCGGTGCAAGAAATTGCTCGCATCCTCTCGAGTTACAAAGATGATGTAGCCATGCCAGAGAAAATCGATTGGGCGATGGCGGAGAATCAGTTGGCTGTTTCGTTTGGTTCAGTTGAATTGGTTTCGCGTTTGATCGAAGGCTCGTTCCCTGACTACAAGCGCATCATTCCAACGCAATTCCGTACGCATTGTCGCGTGAAGCGCACAGAGCTGATGCGTGCTATTCGTGCCTCGTCGCTGTTCTCACGCCAAGGGATTTACGACGTGAAGCTTGAAATGGCGACGGATGGTTCACTCACCGTGTCTTCGTCGGATACAGGAACGGGTGCGCATCGTGCGACGCTTCAAGCGGTGGTCGAGGGCGAATCGAATAAGGTGACGTTGAATTTTAAGTACGTAAACGACGGCCTGGCAGCGATGGACACCGATCAGGTCACACTGAGTGTCATTGACTCCATGAACGCCGTGGTGGTCCGTCCAGAGGGTCGAGAGGGCTTCCAGTACGTGGTCATGCCTATTCGTCAGTAAAAAAACGCTGATCGTAAAAAAGAAGAGGGCTTAAAAACGAACCACGGGCCCGGTGGGTACGAGTGAATCTCGTCCTACCGGGCCCGTTGGGCTCCAGGGGTCACGTCATCGGTCGGCCGGCGGGGTGCCGCTGTCGGTGAGGCTGGCGCGCTGAGCGCAGACCTCGTCGCTGATCTCGTTCGGGCAGCAGCGCCCGAGCGAGTGACCGCTACCAGCGTCCGTGCCGGGCAGACACCGCAGCGTCTGACCCGTCGGACACTGGTCGATCGCGGTCGCCGTGCCGTCCGAGCGGATGGTGCAGCGGGCCACGATGTGCCCGTTGATATCCGGCTCGGTGACCGCGCAGCCCAGGAGGCTCGAGAGGAGATAGAGACGGAGGATGGATTGCATGAGAACTCCCCGGGCTGATAAGCCCTGTTGTCTGAGTACCGGGTGATCGTATCGCCTTCTGTTTGGTCGGCGATGAATGACGTGATGTGATCGATCCGTTGGATGGACCGTTGTGGTGGAGCGGAAGAAGAGGGTGCGGATGCCCGTGGTTAACGCGTTTTCCGCGAGTACGGGACCCAGTAGTATGCCAAAATCCCAGAAAAAGTCAATTTTCTGGGATCGGCATTGTTTGTTATGGGGGTCTAGAAGGGCCTTCCTGTGCCACTTGTGTTCAGTAGCGCATCAATCGTTGAGATCCCTGTATCTGTTGGTGGTCCAGATGGTGGGCTAGCTGTCGGCATCAGATAGTTGATCGCGACACTTGCTTCCCCTCGATTTCCGATATCATCAATCGCAGCGATAGTTACTGTGTGTCGTCCAGCGACTAAGTCCTGAGGGAGGATAACGCTGAACGCACTTCCATTGGCGGTACCAATTACCTGTCCATTCAAGAGTACTTCATATTGTTGGATCACGCGGGGCGTTGTGGCCGAAACTTGTACCGGGAGAAGACGATTGCTCACTGACTCTTCGTTTGCAGGAAGAATGATTGAGACGACTGGTTGCATTTCGGGTGTGTGTTGATCATCGGTCTCGGTTGGTGGTGGGCCGAACTGGGTGCTCGTGGTCTTGCTTACCCAAAGTTGAACGGCGCGCTCCCAATTTTCATACTGTGGATCAGATGCAGGATTGCTCGGCGGAGCGCCCGTTGGATCGTCTTTATCGAGATAGTGAAGAATTTCGTGAGGCGTGTAGTAGGTCCGTTCTTCGACGAGGTCGGGTGGCGTGAGATCGGTAGCGAGATAGCCGGATGATTTCACCACCTTCACTTTTTGCATAAACGCGGTACCGAGGAGCGCGGGTTTATCCGTTGTCGGTGTTTCCGGTGCCTTGAATCGTTCAACCGGCATAGATTTTGTGACCTGCTTCATATAGCCACCCCAAATAGGTGCGGCGATCACCGATCCATCCGCTCCACGACTCATTTCTTTCCCGTCACTATTTCCCACCCAAACAACCGTTGCCAAGTTTGGCGTGAATCCAACTGTCCAGGCGTCGTTGAAGCTGTTGGTTGTTCCTGTTTTTGCCGCGACGGGACGATCTGCAAGTGTTAGGTGATTGCGTGCGGCGGCGCTAAACACGAGCGATCGTGCTTGGTTGTCTGACATCACGTCTGCTAACTGGCGCGCCGCTTGCGAGTCGATGACGCGAGTTCCTTCCGTTGGTTTCCATTCCTGAAGAACGGTTCCATCATGATCCTCCACTTTCAGAATGAAGCTCACC
>CAYUCP010000033.1:0-8211 GCA_964443315.1 uncultured Gammaproteobacteria bacterium | reverse complement strand
AGCCCCCCAGGGCGATGACCAGGAACAGGGACGTATACTTCGTCACGAAGCTGAACCCGAGGAACAGACCCATCAGGACCAGGGAATGCGAAGGGCGCTTGCCATCCGCGCCGCGGTTCCCATGCCAGAAGAGGAACATCAGCATGGCCATCAGCTGGAAGAAAAGCGAGGGAAGGTCCACCTTCATGTCCTTGCTCGACTGGAAGATGATGGTCGGAAGGCCGTAAAACAGCACCATCGAGAGCAGGGCGTACGTACGAGCTCCCACGAAGCCGCGCAGGGTAGCGTAGCGGTTGACGACCGCATACACGGCCAACGCCGACAGGACCCCTGCCACGGAGGACAGCACCAGAGTGATCGTCGCACTATCGAACAGCTTGAACCCCAAACTCATCAGGATGCCCCACGCATACGAGTCGACGCCGGTGATGAGCGTTCCTTGTTCGGACAACACCTTCGGAATGATCATGTAGAGCCCCAGGTCATCGAACCCGATCGGGATGGGACGCATCAGCTCCAGGAGGTTGTGGGCAAGTACGACGCAGAAGGCGAATGTAAGCCATACCTGCGGACCCGCGAACGAGGAACGGAGAACGATGCCGCGATGAAAGAACGCCGCCCATGCGTCCCGGATCTCCCTCCAGCACCAGCCCGCGATAACGAGCAGTAGAATCCAGGCCTCCGTCGTCCCATAGCGACCAACGAGCAGGAGGAGGAAGACCAGGCCGATGAGCGCGATGGCCCCGATGGCCGTCTCGACGAGGAACGTTTCGACCCCTTCCGTCGTCAGGGGACGCAAGAAGCATTGTCGCGCCTTGCGTCCGATTCCGACCGCTAGCGACCCCAGGATTCCCAACACTGCTACGATGCCGACATAGCGTCCGATGATTCCTCCGCCGCTCGACGGTTCGCTGATGCCATAGAAGGACTGCCACGCCGACTCCGTCAGCAGGAAAACGAACGAGAACGCGACGAAGAGCAGGAACGGGGACAGGCACATGTCCAATTCCTTCTTCTTCAGCACCGCCTGGGAGAAGAGCACGAACACGGCGTAGGCGATGAGTGACCACAGGAAAATGGGGACGATGGGACTACTGCGCGTTCCCAAGACGTCGCCATCGGCGGAGGCATCGTAGCGGAACAGGAGGTGCACCGCGTCATGGTAGTACCCGTGGCTCTCCCGTGGCTCGATCCCGACCCATGGCTGCTCGGCCGGCCCTATGCACGTCAGTGCGCTGCGACACGACGTCGGCGCGGGTGCAGTCGTGACGGCATAGAAATACAGGAAACCCACCAGGGCGATCCACAGGGCGCACACGGCGCCGATAGTGTTTTTGGTCATCCTATCCATATCGTCCGTTCGTGTTGTGAGGGGTGCGGGGCGAAGTATAATGCCGAGGCAGTATATGGTCCCCGTAAGCGAAACGAAAGTCCTGCTCGCCTACCAGACCCCCTCCTCCCCCATGCCCGCATCCGTCGGGGTCATCATCCCCGCCTACAATGAGGAAGCAAGTGTCGCCGCGGTTGTCCGCTCATGCATCGCCGCGGGGTTCCCGGATATCATCGTCGTCGACGACGGCAGCTCGGATGCGACGGCCGAGGAGGCGCGTGAGGCGGGAGCCAGGGTTGTCCGCCACCCTATCAACCGCGGAGCCGGCGCCGCCACGGAAACCGGACTAGAGCTCGCCCGACGGCTGGGCATGCAGCACGTGGTCATCACGGACGCGGACGGCCAGCATGACGCGGGGGACCTATCCCGACTCCTCTCCGCGGTGCAAGGCAAAGGAGCCGATATTGCCATCGGCTCACGGTTCTTGCATGCCGAAAATCGAATCCCCTTCCTCCGTCGCGCATTCAACGCCGTCGCCAACCTCATCACTTTCGTCCTGACCGGCATCCGCACGTCGGATTCCCAGTCGGGAATGAAGGCTCTTGGTCCTCGAGCACTCGAGAAGATCCGCATCCGCACGGACGGCTTCGAGTTCTGCACCGAGATCTTCCAGGAGATCGGCTACCACCGTCTGCGTTTCGTGGAAGTCCCCGTTACGGTGCGCTACGACAAGGCTTCCATGCGCAAAGGGCAGAACTTCTCCACCGGATTGTCCACCGTCGCCAAGCTGTTCCTGCGCTCCCTGATGCGCTGAGCGAATGCGGTTTGTCATTTGATATTTGGAATTTGTCATTCTCTCCATGTTCGCCTCCTTCTCCCTCTACCAGCTCCTCGTTCCCGCCTTTGCCGCCGTCATGGTCCTGCGCGTCGGGTCCAACTACCTGCGTGGCCAACAGTCCCTGCGCGAACTGCTTTCGTGGGCCACCATATGGCTCACGGTCTCCCTCGTGGCGCTCTTCCCCGAGTTCTCGATCCGCAATTTCGCCCTGGTCACAGGAGCCAAGAGCGGGCTCAACGCGCTCATCTTCTTCGTCCTCATCGTCCTTTCCTACGGCTGCCTGAAGCTCTACGTCCTGACCGAACACCAGGAACGCCAGCTCACGGAACTCACCCGTCACCTTGCCATCCGCGGCTTTTTCAGCGAAGATGGGGATCCAAAAAAGGACTGAGGATCAAGCGTCCTAGAAGTTTTGGGGCTAGGGATTTTCACTCGGCATTCGTCATTCGAACTTCGACATTCTCATGAAGGACATCATCCTCTTCGGCATCCAGGGCTCGGGCAAGGGCACACAAGGCCGGCTGCTGAGCGAGAAGTACGGCTACGTGAGCTACTCCACGGGGGAAGCGCTGCGTGACCATATGGAAAGGAAAACCGAAATCGGAAAGCGGGCAGCCGTGTTCTACGATGCGGGGAACCTCGTCCCGGACGATATCCTCATCGAACTCCTCGAAGATTTCTTCTCCAGCATCGACCAGGGCAAGCCAGTCATCTTCGACGGCGTCCCCCGTACACTGGTGCAGAAAAAAGCATTCGACCAGGTGATTGCCGAATACGGCCGTGAGTTCGTCGGCGTCATCATCGACCTCTCGGAGGCGGAGGCCATCCGGCGGATAACGCTCCGTGGGGAAACGGAGAACCGCAGCGACGACCAGGATATCGAAGTCGTACACAAGCGCTTCGAGAATTTCCGTGAAAAGACCATGCCCATCGCCCTGGAGTACGAGGCTGCGGGAAACCTGGTGCACGTGAACGGGGAACAATCCGTCGACGAAGTCCAATCCGAATTAGTAGCCGCCCTCGAGCGGTCCAAAGCCCTCTAAACCCACGATGATCATCCGCAACGACAAGGAAAAAAAGGCCATCCGGGACTCCGGAGCGATCCTGCACGACGTCATTCTCGGCATCGAGAAGGCGTCCTTCGTCGGCGTGAACCTGCTCGAGCTCGACGAGCTCGCAGGACGCCTCGTGAAGAGCGCCGGAGCCAAGTGTCCGTTCCTCGGCTACAAAGGGTTCCCGTCGAACATCTGCCTGTCGGTCAACGACGGGGTGGTCCACGGTATTCCCTACGATTATGTCCTGCGCCAGGGTGACATCCTCGGCATCGACATGGGCGTGCTCTACGACGACGCGATCACCGACAGCGCAATAACGGTAGGGATCGGCGACATCGGAGACAAGGAAGATGATTTCCTCCGGACGACAAAGGAAGCCCTCGGCAAGGCCATCGGGGTCGTGAAGGACGGCGTACGCGTCGGCGACATCGGGGCCGTGATCCAGCAGCATGTGGAAGCCGCAGGCTATGGCATCGTACGCGAACTGACCGGCCATGGCGTCGGTCGCGCTCTGCACGAGGACCCGCATATCCCCAACTACGGCACGCGCGGAACGGGCCCGACGCTCCATTCCGGCGAAGTCATCGCCATCGAGCCCATCACCACCATGGGGCGCTACGCCATCTACGTCGACCGCGACGACTGGACCATCCGCACCCGGGACGGTTCCACGGGAGCCCAGTTCGAACACACCCTCATCGTCACTGACCGGGGCGCGGAGGTCGTCACCTGAATCCTTTTATCCGGCATCCAACCCTTTTCCCATGAAGCGCCTCCTCTCTTCGCTCCTGCTTCTCGGTTCACTCGCGCAGCTCGCCGTCCTGTCTCCCGTCCGCGCGGCCGGCACGCCGATCACGACGGTCAAGGTCACAGCCTATATCCTGACCAAGGATGGCCGTATGCGTCCGCATGGGCAGGGGTCCGCCACCATCGTCACCTCCGACGGATTCATCGTGACTAATCACCACGTCTCGGTGGACGAGAGGGAACAGCCCGCGGAAGCGTACGAGATCTGCTTCAGCTATCCCGATACCCTCGCCAAGCCCGAATGCACGGCCACGGCGCGCTACGTCGCCTCTGACCGCGAGCGTGATATCGCCGTGCTAAAGATCGACCCCACCGACATCTTCGGCAAGGGCCTGCCCGCCCTGCCCCACCTGACCTACGCCGACAGTCCGCGCCCGGTCGTCGGTGAAGAAGTGCAAATGGTGGGCTACCCCGACATCGGGGGCGACAGCGCGACGTTCACCAATGGGAAGGTGAGTGGCTTCCTCAATATCGAAGGCACGGAGTACTTCAAATCCGACGCCAAGATCTCCAACGGCAACTCGGGGGGAACGGCGCTCAATAAGGATGGGAAGTACATCGGAATCCCATCGAGAGGGATCTCAGGGGCAGTATCTGAAGAAAGCCTGGGCTACATCCTCCCCATATACGACTACCGCGACTGGGTAACCCGGGCGATCTCGTCCGTACAACCCGCTGACAATAAAACAGGGGACGCACGGCTCAAATCCCAGATGCTCCAGCTCTATGACGCCAACCGCACGGGGAAATTGGAAGTGAAAGAGATGCCCGGATACTCCCTCCAGGCTGCGACCGGATGGAGGTTCTCATCGAACGCGGCATCGCTCAACGACTATTCGCAGCTCGGTGAATTCACCCTCTCTTCCACCGATGGCAAGGCCTACGTGAGCGTCTCCACCAGCCGCGAAACGCACGAGAAATCACTTGCCAAGCTCGAAAAGGAACAGCGCAAGGTCGACCGCTACCTGCGCACCATCCCCGGATATTCCGTGCGCAAGGCAATACTCGCCGGGAAATACCCTGCCCTCGAGGTCGTCCTACGGCAAAAAGACTACCTCTCCGAAGGCAGCAAGTATGACCGCATCGACACGGAATACCGTATTCCGTTCGGCACCTCCGTCGTGACCGTATCCACGTCCCACGACACCTCCCCGTCCGGCACGAATGCTGACGATATCGCCACAATCCTGGAGAGCTTCGCCCTCGACACGGACAACAAACCCGCCTTCACGGTCGTTTCCTACGACGGGTCGGAGCCGGACATCGATCTCACGAATCCCTCCCCCCGCGAATGGAAGATGGTGGAGACCCGCTACGTTTCACGCGCTCCCGCCCTCTCGCTCCTTCTGGAGCGTCCCGACGACGACAAGTCCTGGGTGGTGATGAGCTACGACGAGTACGACGAATACCAGAACGACACCGACTATGGCAAGTACTTCGAGAACATGGTCAAAGACGCCAAGGATTATTCTTCGCTCCTCTCTTCGAGCGACGATCTGAGTGTCGCCGGACGGCGGGCATTCTTCGCACTGACGAAAGACATCTCGGTATACAACGAGGACCCCCTCAATCCCTTCGTGACACTTGCCATCATCATTCCTGATGGCAAGTACTACTACACGCTCGCATTGGGGTCGCCCTCGAAAGAGTATCCCTCGCGCGTCGCTTTCGTAAAGGATCTCGCGGCAACCATCGTGATCGACGGTGAGGAAGGCAAGACCGACCTCTCCGCAATTTCACTGATGGATGGGGCTTTCACGGACACCACCAACCACCGCTTCGAGAAGGAAATCGGCGCACTCAAGCAGGAGGGAGTGATCGGGGGCTACGTCGACCGCAGCTTCCGCCCGTACAAATCCGTCAACCGCGTGGAATTCTTGAAGATGGTCGTCGCCGCACTACCGCGGGAAGACAAGCAAGCGTTCGAATCGTCCTACCTGGGGACGTCCGCCGGGACGGCGCTCAAATTCAAGGACACTGACAACGCCGCCTGGTACGCCCCCTACCTGCGCTATGCGGTAGACAAGGGCATCGTATCCGGCTACGGCGACGGGACCTTCCGCCCCTCCCAACCCATTACGCTTGCCGAGGGGCTCAAGATCCTCCTCCTCGGTCATAAGCTCACCGTCTGGAAACCGCTCCCCACCGACAACAGCGCGTGGGAACTGCCCTACATGGACAAGGCCTACGAACTCGGACTCCTGGTCTCTGGGATGGACCAACCGTCCCACGTCCTGCTGCGCGGCGAGGTGGCCCACGTCATCCACGCCCTGCGCTCCGGCGACAAGGACAAGTACGGGCTTTAGTGCCCCTCCTTCCTGAGCCGTAAGAATTCTCCCTGCCTTAAGAACAATAGCGAAGAGCTTGCCCCGGACTTGATCCGGGGATCTCCTCCCCATGTGTCATTCCTGCGAAGGCAGGAATCTCGTGCGCAACGCTGACCGATTGGAAACCGCCCGGGAAATGCAAGGCTCACGCGATACTCACCGGATCGACGTCTACCCGCCAGCCCCGTGCCAGCTTCACGCGGTCGAGCAGCATGCGTGGGTTCTTGCCACGGAGGATCACGTGGTAGTGGTATTTGTCATGCATCCGTACGGGGGATGCCGGAGCCATGGCCACCTCCGCGGCGCCCTTGCACTCGGCATCGTTGTCCACCAGCCACTGCAGCTCCTCGGAGAGCGTCTTCGCCGCGCGGATCGCCTTCTGCTCGTCCGCATCCACGTAGGCCAGCTTGATGATCCGCGTGAACGGCGGGTAGTTGAGCTTCTTGCGCTCCCGTACCGTCGCCTCGTAGAACGCCTCGTAGTCGCCCTTCGCCGCGGCGAGGATCGCAGGGTCGTTCGGCAGCAGCGTCTGGATGACCACCTCCCCTTTCCTCCCCAGGCGTCCGGTCCTGCCCGCGACCTGCATGATGGACTGGAACACCCTCTCGCTGGCCCGGAAGTCCGGCACGTGCAGTCCCACGTCCGCGAATGGCACGCCAATAAGCGCCACATTCCCCAGATCCAACCCCTTCGCGATGATCTGCGTCCCCACCAGGATGTCGACCTTGCCCTCGTGCAGGTCACGATAGATCGCGTCAAAGGACGCCTTCGTCCTCGTCGTGTCCCGATCCGCCCGGACCACCTTCGCCCGCGGGAACATGTCTGATAAGGTCTCGGTTATCTTCTGCGTTCCCACCCCAACGAACTTCACGTTGGTGGAGGTACACGAGGGACAGGCGGTCGGCACCTTCACCACCCGACCACACACGTGGCACAGCAGGAACCTCCTCTGCGCACTCTCCTTGTGCAGGGTCAGGGTCACGTCGCAGTGCGGGCAGTGGATGCTCTCGCCGCATTTCAGACACGTGAACGCGGACGAGAACCCGCGCTTGTTCAGGTAGAGGATGACCTGCTTCTTGGCGGACAGCGCATGGCCGATCTTCTCGACCAGCGTCCGGGAAAACAGCGAACGGTTCCCGCTCTCCCACTCCTTTTTGAGGTCCACGATGGTTGTTTTGACGGGCATGAGCTATGCTTTGCGCGAGAGGGCAGAGAGGGCAATGACGGCAGAGACGGCCTGAAAAGTAGAGAAAACGTATGCCCCAGAATTCCACATGATGTAAGCCACCGTCAGATGGGCAACCATGTAGAATACCCAACCAATTCGCAACTTATGGACGATCAAGCCAGTTCCTATGATATACACGACATTTGCCATCAATTCGAGAAGGCCCACACTTGAAAACGAAAACAGTAGTATACCTAGGCTACTCGCCAGGATGGCAGCAAAAACAACGCGTTGAAAGGGATGGGAACGATCGGCATGCTCGCGCCAATGATAGTAGCCATAACCATAGAGTAGGAATGCGCCAATCTCTTCTGAAAACAGGATAAACTTCCCATGGAGGAAATAGACCATGCCCGCAGCTACAGCCGCCAAGCACCCGACCATCCATCCTCTTCGGAACGCACGCGAAAGGAGGTATTTACTAGCCACGTAAGCCAAGGACGCTCCGAGTTCCAACCATGAGAGGATCGTGAAGGACATGATACTTCTACTACTTTTATGGTGCCGTCGGTGGGATTTGAACCCACAAGCCCTTACGGGCACAACATTTTAAGTGTCGCGTGTATGCCAGTTCCACCACGACGGCAAGCCTCTTGAGCTTACGGCAAACGCGGAAAAGTGCAACC
>CAYUCP010000032.1:0-8330 GCA_964443315.1 uncultured Gammaproteobacteria bacterium | reverse complement strand
TAAAAGAAGTACTCGACCAACGACAAGGCGATATACGCATCATGATGTAAACAGGCAAGAATCGGGTGGACGAGAAGACTCGTCCACCCTATGCTTTTTATCAAGATATGCTCCCATCTGCTTTTGCAGGCTCGTCCAACACCTTCGCCCTCATCACGAAAGCGATTGAGTATCTTGAAGCACATCGCCCTACTCAACCAAGCTTAGAAGAAATCGCCACCTATCTCGAAACCAGTCCTTCACATCTTCAGCGTCTCTTTACCGAATGGGCCGGAGTAAGCCCAAAAAAGCTCCTCCAATTTCTGACGCTCGAACATGCGAAATCTTTGCTTACAAAAGGACAAATATCCCTCCTTGATGCAGCTTTGAAAAGCGGACTATCTGGATCTGGACGTCTCCATGACCTGTTTGTCACGATCGAAGGCATGACGCCCGGAGAGTACAAACAGGGCGGCACCGGGTTAACGATCAACTATAGCTTTCAAGAGAGTTTTTTCGGAACCGTTCTGCTCGCTTCTACCACAAAAGGACTTTGCTACCTGGCTTTTGCTGACAATCGCTCCTCGACACTTCAAGAACTGCGTGATCTATTTCCGAATGCCAAGCTACAGCAAGTATTCGATGCTATTCAAAAGGATGCCTTCGCTTTTTTCCGCCGAGACTGGAGCGATCTTCCAAAACTTACATTACATCTCAAAGGAACTCCCTTTCAGCTCAAAGTCTGGGCAGCGCTGTTACAAATTCCGTCTGGCCAACTGTGCACCTATGGAACCATCGCGAGTAAGATCGATCACCCAAACGCCTATCGGGCCGTTGGCACAGCCGTGGGACAAAATCCGATTTCGTTTCTTATCCCCTGCCATCGCGTCATTCAAGCCAGTGGTGTTCTCGGAAACTATCACTGGGGCAAAGATCGCAAAGCCGCGATGATCGGCTGGGAGTCGGCACACCCTTAGAGAATATCTACTTTTTATGGAACGAAAGATACTGATGGGAAGCACTGGAAACCAAGTTACCTACTGTCCGGAACGGGGTGGAATCATTACTTCACTTATTTTGAATGGAAAAGAAGTTCTTTTCCTAAACGAAGAGACGCTTGAAGATGTAACAAAAAATGTACGCGGTGGAATTCCTCTGCTTTTTCCAAATGCGGGCTTTCTTGAGAGTCCAGTATTTCCAGGCCTCACGCAACACGGTTTCGCTCGACGATCGTCACGCTGGACGAGCGCTCAATCAGCAATCGCTTTTTCTGAAACCTTAGACGCGAATGAAGAAACGTATTCCGTTTTTCCATACAGGTTTCGCCATACCGTTGAAGGCCGATTCGATGGCGTTCACTCATTCCGTCTCACACAAACCGTCACGAATCTCGAACCAGAAAAACCCATGCCACTTGCGATGGGCCTTCATCCCTATTTCCGCGTCCCGCGTACAAAAAAAGCAGACATCGTATGGAACTTTCCACAAGGAGATCTCATCGCTCAAGAACAGAGAACTTGGTCAGAAGGCGGAACCACTTCCATTCGAAATCCGTCCGTCGATCATCCAGGAACAAAACTTCGTGTTACTCTTCCCGATCTTGGAACGCTCATTCTCTCTACTTCATCAGAATACGAACGACTCTGGATTTGGTCGCTACCTGGACAAGATTTTGTATGCATCGAGCCAGTCATGCGAGATGTGGGCGGACTCATCGACAATCCAGTCTTGATCCAACCAAGCCAGACACTCTCTACCTACGTTCGATTTGAATTAGAGTAACCACAGCTACTCTTTAGACGGAGCAGAACACAAAAAACGCACAAAGCGAATGAGCTGAATGAATGTGAGCCCACCAATCAACAACCAGAAGAGGGTCCGCCAGCCGTGAGCAACCTGAAGGGACAGCATCAGTCCATAGATATGAGCCGCCGCTAACCCTCCGGCTACATACACGCTTCTGTGAAGCGGCTTCCACCACGGACGCATACGATGCTTAATCGCCTTGACCGATGTAACCGTGAGAATAGCTAATAGCAGAAGCGCTACAGCTCCAGCGAAGAACGCCCAAGCAGGAATACCTTCGCTAGTGAACAATCTGCTTCTCCATCCCAAACAGGCGTATGCAGTGGCGAAGAAAAAAGAAGAGATCCCGAACGCCTTTTTGGCTTTTTGAAAGGGAACTCTTCCTGCTCCATTTGGAAACAGAGCGTAGACACCACCCGGGATAAGAGAAAGAAACAATAGCCCATACGCTCCGAATCCAAAGAAATACGTTCGTTCAGGCCCGGCGCTAAAGATCAAGATCGCTATCGCGAGCAACAGCGACATCCCATAAATTACCGATCGAATCTGATTCATGAGATCTGGTTATGTGTCTTCAAGCTTTTGAAGCTGCAGCTCCCACCAGCGACGAACAGCATCAACATGCGCATCTGGGCCAGCCTTCCGCAGGAAGACCAGTTTTTCTTTAAAAAGCTCACGATGCTTTGCGAGGTTTCGTGCATTCTTCAACGCCCAGCGATCGAGCTTCAAGCCTTCTGTTGAAAGACGTTCCAATGTGGCCGGCTCAAGGTA
Organism: uncultured Gammaproteobacteria bacterium; assembly: GCA_964443315.1. Classification (GTDB taxonomy): domain Bacteria; phylum Patescibacteriota; class Patescibacteriia; order 2-12-FULL-60-25; family 2-12-FULL-60-25; genus JAGOTP01. The sequence continues at coordinate 5,774 of CAYUCP010000032.1, read as the reverse complement.
GCGATTGGCTGATTGATCAAAATCAACTGGATGGACGCGTGCGCCTGCAAAGAGCGTACGCGCGAGCGCTTTCACGCGGGCGAAACGCGTTTGCTCACAAAAGATCGTGATCTGTTTGGCCGAGAACGTCCGTGCATTCACCAACTGCTTGATATAGACAAAATTATCGAGCGTCGACAGCGAGTTCATCTCTAACACAAGTTTCCAGGTCTTCGTCTGTTTTTTCACAGCCGGACGCTTCATAAGCTCCTGAAAGGCGCGCTTCATTTCTTGCGCCTCGGTTCGACGATACGGCGCCCACATGTCGGTCTTCCCTCCCGAGAACACAATCGTCGCTTTCCAAGACTGAGCCTTGGCGCAGGCATCAAACACCGCATTAAACACCGTCCGTAAGTAGATCTCGTAATTCTGATCTGCCAGAATATTCTTGGGAATTCCGTAGCCAAGGACGAAAAAATGGAGCTCAGAATTGATTGCGGGTTGCTGTTTTTTTGCCATATCGTCATGATAGTCGAAGATCTTCTTTTCGACCACGCTGTATGCGCCCTCCTAAACAAGTTTCGATTGAATACGCTCACATTTACACGAACAACCACATTAGCGAAGAGCAATCCCTTTCGCTCGCGATTTTAAAGGAACTTTCCCAAACCTACGCACGTGACCGAAGCTCACTTGTCGTCTTGATCGACGACTACTCCTTTCCAGATCCGACCTTCAATTATCATGGGTTCCAAGGGTGGCTTAAAGAACAAGGCTTCAGACCAGATGTCATGGCGCGTGAATCACAGCTTATTCCCCTCTGCGATCACATCATCAACGCCTTAGAAAAGCCCGCTATTCGAGATCAAATCTGCGACTACGTTCGCGCCAAAAAATACCCGTGCTCCTTGTTTATCGCCGCCTGGTATTTACTCCGCCTTGGCTATATCCCTTCGCTCCTATTTCCATCAGAGCTCACCTCCGAACGACTCATCAACATTCTTCCGACCAGTTTTCAACCCTTCGAAGAAAAAGCGCTGGAGATCATTCGCGCAACACCGTTCCGGGACGCCGCCGATAAAATCGACTATCGCTATCATGAGGGGAGATTAGTCGCGTAGCACTATCACATGCGACTTGTTTCTTGGAACGTAAATGGGATTCGTTCGATTTTGAATAAGGGGTTTCTAGACTGGGTATCTGAGACCAATCCTGATGTCGTTTGTCTTCAAGAAACCAAGATTAGCGAGCACGATTTGGATCAACATGTCCCCTGTTTTGCCGGCTACAGTTCTTACTGGCACTCTGCCGAACGAAGCGGCTATAGCGGCGTCGCAATTCTCACGAAACAAGAACCACACAGCGTCACACGTGGAATAGGCAGCCCAGAATTTGACCGCGAAGGCCGAGCGCTCACCGCTGAGTTCGACCGCTTTTTTCTGGTAAATGTGTATGCTCCGAACTCACAGATCGGCTATACACGCCTTCCGTTTCGCCTGGCCTGGGAAGAAGCGTTGCGCACCTATCTTGCAACGCTTCTTCCGCAGAAACCAGTTATTGTGTGCGGCGATCTGAATGTCGCCCATACATCTCTCGACGTCGGCATCCCAGATGCAGCCGAGTTTCCCGGCTGTAGCTCCGAGGAACGGGCAGCGTTCCAAACGCTGCTAGATCTTGGATTCATCGACACGTTCCGTACGCTTCATCCAGAAGCACGTAGTTACTCTTGGTGGGCATATGCGAACGATGCACGAGGCTGGAACCAAGGCGTCCGCTTTGACTACATTCTTTTATCTTCTTCCTTACGCCCAGACCTTCGCGGCACCTCTACACATCGTGATATACCAGGTTCGGATCACGGCCCGGTCAGTGCCGAATTTGATTTTCCGCTAGGTGGTAAGCAACTGCAAGCGACACCTGTCTCACCAACAGGTCAGTTTGGCTTTGCCTTATAGAATTCGGTCACTTCACCATCTTTCAATTCGAGAATACGAGTGACTCCGATACTCTTCAAGAAGAATCGATCGTGCGACACGATGACACACGCGCCCTGATACTGGCTCAAGGCTTCTTCAATCACTTCACGTGACAGAATATCCAAGTGGTTGGTTGGTTCATCCAAGATAAGTAATTGATTCTCTTGATGCATCAGCTTGGCGAACGTCAAACGAACGCGCTCGCCCTGACTCAACGTTCCGACTTCTTTGTAGACCGCTTCGCCTTTGAAGAGAAAGGCGCCGAGCGCACTTCGTGGGTTGTCAGGCCTCTGACGCATACGATCTGTGCGAAGGAACTCGTCCATAACGGTATTTTCTTTGTCGAGCACGTCATGCTCCTGTGAGAAGTAGCCAATCTGCACATTGTCTCCAATACGGATTTCTCCGCTATCGGCTTCAAGCTCTCCCAAGATGAGCTTCAGAAGCGTTGTCTTGCCGGATCCGTTTTCTCCCACCAGCAAGACCCGTTCCGACCCACGCACTTCAAACGAAACATCACGCAAGACCTGACGGTCACCGAATATTTTTGAGACGTGATCAAGCAAGAGTACACGCTTACTTGCATGAACCTCGCCCGACAAATCGCCTTGACGCATCACCGTCGCATCGAGCGGTCGAGCGATCGGCTTATCAAGGATTTCGCGTTCAAGACGTTTTTCGATATTCCGAATCAAACGCCCCGTCGCCGGATTCGGATGCACGGACGCCTGCTGGCGCTTCAAGACCAACCATTGCTCCAAACGCTTCTTTTCTTGCTGCTGATCTTCGTAGCGCATCGCCCAACGCTCCATTCGCTTCTCACGCTGCTCGAGATACGCTTCGTAATTTCCAATATATTCATGAACCGTATTATTCGCCGGATCAATTTCCAGAATCTTAGTCACGACACGACTCAAGAGCTCACGATCATGAGACACAATTAACACACCCCCTGGAAAATGCAGGAGGAAGTCTTCTAGCCAATGGAGCGTTGCCTTATCAAGGTGGTTCGTCGGCTCATCAAGAAGGAGCATTGTCGGCCGATCCATGAGGACTTTCGCAAGCGCAAGCTTTGTTTTCTGGCCTCCACTCAGTGCTTGCACCGGGACTTCTAAGAGGTCTACATCCAACCCAACTTTACGCAGTGGCTTTTGCCAATCACTGTGCTCATACGCACCGAGGAAACTTGCCACCGTATCGGTTGGTTCACACACGATTTCTTGCGGGAGATAGCCAATTCGCTCATCTTGGGTATCGATTGTACCTGAATCCGCTTCTTCCATGCCCAATATCATTTTGAGCAAAGTTGATTTTCCAGAGCCATTTACGCCAACGAGCCCTACCCGTTCGCGCAAGTTAACGGTGAGGGAAAGGTTTTCGAACAAGGTTGTTCCGTAGAGAGTTTTCTTGAGATTCTTGAGGAGTAACATAAAAGTAAATGGGAAGAAAAAAACGAATACAAAAACGCCCAGCTGGTGTACTGGGCGTTTTCGTGGATTTCGGGTTCGTTTCGCGCTTCCGATGGAATCTAGACAGCGCCATGCGTGACCGAAAAATCTCGCCCAATACAAAAACAGCCGGCGTTGATTCCGCCGCGATTCTGGTAGCGAGGTTTGCGGTAGCGCGAATGCATACAGGCAAATATAGCATAAATAGCCACTTTTGGCAAGGTATACCGCTTTTTCTCTAAACCATATGCCTTGCCCCTATCCTTGATATCGCCTTTGAAACTGCCTTTTTCAAAGTCATGTCCACCACTCAACAGACTTCTTGCTACACTGTTGTCATGTTTCTCGACCGTATCCCGGATTGGCTCCGGCTCGTGATCGCCAACGTAAGCATTGTAAGCTTCTTTTGGCTCATTCTCGGTCGAGACAAACGTGGACGCGGCGTCATCATTCCGAATGAAGAACTCATTCACGAGATCAAACCCTATGAAGCTGGCGCGCTTCTCGCTCAAGGCGCGACCTATGGGGCATTTCTCGGCCTTATTCTCGACCTTGAGCGAAGACGGATCGTGCGGCTTGAACGCACGGACGTAAATAATTACGTGTTTTTCAAAGTAGAACGACAAACATCCTCCCTTCCCATGGATGAAGTGGAACAAAAAGTCCTGAAACGCTTGATGCGTTACACGTTTTCAGAGCCGGGCGATGAAGAAGCCGGGAGCGCAACGCTCGCAAAGTGGTCAAGCGAATGTCAGCTCGCCTTTCGCCTGTTTGAAACTCTTGTAAACAAGCGCCTGGTAAAGCGCGGCTGGTTTACATTCAACCCACTTCACTTGTACGTGGTAAGTGGGACACTTCTCCTCGCTTGGACGTATGGCCTGTTTGCATTCCTAGAGTCCAGAGGAACCGACCCGCAACACATGTGGATTTTTATTCAGATCGCCCTCATCGCGCCCATTTTGTATTTCATGCCACGTCTGAGCAAAGAAGGCGCACTTGCTCGCGAGCAAGTGCGGGGGCTAGCGCGCTACATAGAGGTCGCCGAAAAAGATCGCCTTGGTTTTCACGATGCACCTAAGTGGGTGGGTGAGAAAAAACACGAACTCCTCCCCTATTCCGTTGCACTCGATATCAACAAAGAGTGGCGAGGTTTTTATTTGTCTGGCTTTGCGATTATCAAAGAACACGAGAAGAGAACCAAATAATTTCTTCTCTGTGCTTCTACTTCACAGAACCTACATCAATACAAATGAACTTTGCTCCCTGTTCTGCCTTACAGGTGAGGCTCGATTCTGAAGAAATTCTTGCCTGATCGCCTGTTTGAAATACTTGATCATTAATAATGAGCTCACCAGCTTCAATGTAGATAAATATTCCTCTGTCTGGCTGCAACGTATACAAAAGCGACTGACCGCTCTCCAAATCCGCTCGATAGATCGTAGCGTCAGCCGACATCGATAACACCCCTTCCGTCGGCTGATTCGAAACAACCGGGACAAGCTTATTTGGTTCAATGTACGAAAAATCTGCTTGCACATAACTTGGCGCAAGGTTCTCTGTTTGCGGATAGAACCACAACTGGTACAAGTGAACCGGTTCGTCATCCAAATTCTTTTCAGCATGAACTACGCCCGTTCCAGCTGACATGCGCTGAATCTCTCCCGCTTTGATCGTCTCGACATTTCCGAGACTATCTCGATGCGTTAGCCGACCATCCAACATGATTGTGACGATTTCCATGTTGTCATGACTGTGCTCATCAAAGCCTGAATAGGCGTTGATTCGATCGTCGTTAAAGACACGGAGTGTGCCAAATTCGAGATTGGAAGGATCAAAATAATTGGCAAACGAAAAAAGATAGTAGGTATCTAACCACTCGTACCGCTGTCGGTAACGTCGCTTGGCCTCAATGCGTGTAATCATACTAGACGACTTGTTTTGGAGCAGCATTCCACAAATCACGTGGCATGCCAATTCCCTCTTTACCGACAAAATAGGTAGCGAGGAGCTGAGCTAGACGCTCAGGACAAGCGACTAACAATCTCCCGCCCACAAGTTGCGCAATCGATCCTGACTGCTAAACATTCAGTGCTAACTACCTTCATTGCGACGAAGATAATTCATAAACTATACATTAGGAGCAAGAAATCAATCCGGCACCGACCAAACCGCCGTATTCTCTGCTACGAGGAAGTAGTCTTCTGAAATTACTTGATACCCTCGCCAGCAACCGTCTGTAATCATGTAGCGACCGACTAACTATTCTTCGTAGCGAGACAGAATACGCCTGATCTACAGAGTCCAAACAAGATCCGCTCGTAAGGGCGCAAAGAATTGCGCCATAGACGCTTCTCCTCATTACAGCGCTGTC
>CAYUCP010000031.1:0-8348 GCA_964443315.1 uncultured Gammaproteobacteria bacterium | reverse complement strand
TTTCTTTTCCTTCTTGAGGTACTGAGGGTGCATGCGAAGCGCTTCCTCCATGTCCACCACCATCTCTATGCGATGTTTGTTTCCCCTCATGTTCCTGCTCATCCCTAAAGCCTGCGCTTTCGTATCCTCCGTGTTCTTCGAATGCTGGGCGATAATCAAAATAGTATTTATCTGAGATATCTTCTCCGTATGTTTGTTTGATTTGTTCTTTCCACTTATACCAAGAAGCTTCATCATGAACGCTACTTAACCCTTTTGAAGTGTATTTGTTAATGAAGGCAGACCAGTTTGAGATTTTTTGTTGAATAATAGGATTAACCGGAGCTTTTGTAGCCATATATTAATCGTACCAAGTTTTGTCAGGTTTGACGACAAAGATTACTGAGTTGGTGTCGGTGTAGTCGGTACAGGAGGTGTCTGCGTAGCAGGAGATTGAAGTGGTGGACTGACTTGTGGAGTAGGCATGGCTGAAACGACAGGTACACTTGGTTGCTGTGGTTGAGCAGGTGGAAGAGGTTGTGCACCAGGAACTGGTGGAGTAGGTTCTGTAGGTAGTGATGGCTCTTCAACTGTTACCATCATAGGCATTCTTGCTGGAGGTTCAACGGCGGGAGATTGGGGAATGACTGGAGGTGGTACTGGCTGAGCAGTGTTTTGTACAGGAAGAGGTGGAAGAGGTTGTGCACCAGGAACTGGCCCCATAGTTAGTGGTGAAGGAGTATTCGTAGCAGGAGTTGCGAGTACAGTCGTACTTGTTTCTTCAGGTGTAGGTGTCATCTGTTGCGGCGGGACGGGCGCAATTGCAGAACCCACTACAGGAGAGGTGGTGAGAGGAGGCGTCTCTTCAACTGGTACTGGTGCTGGTGTTGCTTGGACCGGTGAAGTTTCAGGTATAGCTTGAGGAGCTGGCTCAGGTGCTATCTCTGGTGTTGTAACTTCTGGAGTAACAGGTAATGCTGCTTCATCCTCAAGTGCTTGAGCTTGCTGGCGTTTCATTACTTCTTCAGGATTTGATGTGATAATATCATGCTCAAACGGTGCTCCAAGTACCTTCATTGCTACGTGATTTTGTCCAGCAAAAAATAATCCTTCTCCGATATCTGCGGTAAGAAGAAGCTCTTTTTCACCCTCGGAGAGATAGAAAATTTCTGTTGCTAAATCAACTTCTGACGTCCCTTGTTTGAGAAGAATTTGAATTGAAGAGTTCGTGAGTACGGCTTTGCCATATTCTGTCTTTAAGAAGTCTTCAACATCTTGGGTGGCTGTGGTTAATCCTAAGTAATATTTTCGTGCACGTTTAGCAATTGAATAAACAAAGGATGCAGAATCTTCGTATTTCATCATGTACCACGCCTCATCAAGGATAAGTAGTCGCTTTTTGAGAGACTTTTTTACTTTGGTCCATACGAAATCCAAAATAATATGCATCGCAATTGGGCGAAGTTCATCTTCGAGGTTTTTGATATCAAAAATGGTTAGAGGATTGGTTAAATCAAAGTTAGATTTTTGGTTAAAAATACCAGCCGCTGATCCTTTAATAAATTTCTCAAGTCGAAACGCCATTTCTCGTGCATTCGCATCTTCATAGCCCATGAGGGTTTTGTATAGATCTTCCATGATAGGAGCTTCTTTTGTTTGTGTTGCCGGATCAGGGGTAATCCCTTTTTGACGATAGGTTTCAATAAGCGCTTTATCAAGTAATGCATCATGCTCAGCATCAAGTGTGCCTAGCACTATTTTCAAAAGTCCATGAAGAGAGAGGATTTTTAGTCCTAATTCATTTTCTCCAGCTTCAAACAGATTTGCTAAATCAAAGGGATTAATTTTAACGGGTGCGTTATTTGAGAATTCGACGACCTCTCCTCCAAGGGTACGAGTAAGTGTTCCATATTCTCCCTCAGGATCAACCACGATTACCTCTGTCCCAAGCATGAATTGGCGCATGATTTCGAGTTTGATCAGATACGATTTTCCTGAACCAGATTTTCCAAGGACCATTTCATTTGCATTTTCAAGAGAAAAACGATCAAAGATAATGAGTGAGCCATTTTGTTGGTTCATCCCATACATAATGCCTTTATTCTGTGTGAGCATCGCACTAGTGAAGGGGAATGTCGATGCAAGTGATGTCGTATCCATATTTCGCGTAATAAAAAGTCGATCGCTCGAAATAGGGAGGGTCGATTTAAATCCTTCCTCCATCTGAAGCGTTGCTGGTTTTGCCGATAACAAAAGCGATGCAAGTGTCGTCTGGAGCTGTTTTGACGCAGCAAGAAGATCAGCAAGAGAGTCACTGGTTATCGTGAGGTAGAATGAGAATTGAAAGAATCGCTCAATTCCTTTTGCGAGTTCTTCTTGGAGGCCTAATGCATCTTCAAGCGCAGCTTCAATTTTCGGATCAACAGGCTTGCCATTTTCTGCATCTGATGCAATAGTTGCTTCCATTTCTCCAATCTTTCGTCGTAAATCGTTAAGCACATCATTTGACGAGGTTGGATAAATAAACATGGAGATATCAATCGTGTGGTCATAATCTACGACTGGTTGAAGCCAGCTAGGTGAAACATATCTCGGGTATCCTACGACAAAAAGGGTAGAGTAGTATTTCTCACCAACACGTACATATTTAAAATCTACTTCAACGGATGAAGGAGAGATCAGATCAACGAGGGAAACTGTTCCTTTCTCAAGTCCTTGTAATGCTTTCGATGTCGCAGGAGGCGGTGGTGGTGCTTTTCCTTTTACTGGTGCTTGTACAGGTGCTGTTCCTGGTTGGGCTTGAGAAACTGGCACAGTTTGTTTTTTAGAGCCAAAAAGTCCCATTAGCTTGCTCCTCCTTCCCGAACGAACGTCCCATGGACTGTTGTGTCAACCTCACTCATAGAAAAAGTGTTATCGTTATAGATTTCATAAAATAACTTTGCTAGTTCATCTTTCTCAAGTAATTTTGCAGAAGATGAGAGTTTACGAAGTTGACCAAGGAGTGATTCTGCCTTTGCCACAATTGCTTCTTGGGCTTTTGCTGCAAATGCATCTGGAATTCCACCTTTTTTCCCAACAGCCTGGGTTGTTGCAGCAGCGCCCATCTCAAGGGATGAAAAAGGAACAACCATATAGAACTGCTTACTGAGTACCACGTTTACTTTAGTCATTTCCTGCACAAAGTCACGATAGAGTTCTATTTGTTTGGAAAGAAGTGCGTTCGTGGTTTTTTGTGCTTGCTCATCAAGCTGTTTTGTATAGCTTGTTATATCCATGCGTTTATTGCGAATAAGAATTTGTACAGGAAAGGTCAGGGAGTTAAGAAGAGAAGCGTAAGAATAGATCTTCGCGTCTTGTTCTGCTCGTGAGAGGAGCGAGAAGTTACTCGCCGTAATCTCAATAATGCCACAAGCATTCCCACTTTCGAGCAAGACGACATTTCCGATAATATCTTTTATTTCGGTGAATTTTTGTGTTGATGCGTGAACTTGGGCAGCTTTACTCATAGATTAACTAAACAGTGCTTTTCGTAACTCTTCTCTCTCGTCATGAGAAATAATATCTAGCGGATATAAGATATTTCCATTTGCGATTACTTCAATTGTATCAAAGCGTGCTATGTTTTTGGGATCTTCAAGGGTTAAGGTATATACACCATTCGGAAGTGCTGTGGCTGAGGCGAATTGACCTAATTCATTGGTTTTAAATGCCCGTACAGGAGTTCCATCTTTATCAGTTAGTTCAACTAAAATGTTAGAAAGAATATTCCCTCGTGGATCGTGAACCACGCCTAAGAGGACATTTGGTGTGTCAGAGGGAGTTAAAATGCCCCTACTTTTTGCTTCCTGTGGCGTCATGAGCTTTTTTACATGAGGTTCTTGAGCGATATCAAGTGGTGTCGCGTTCTCAGCTGGCGGCTTCAGTTCCTCAACAGTGTAGCTTGTTGTCGGTTGTGCACTCGCTGCTACTGTGCTTGCTTGATGGACTTTTTGTAATTGTTGCTCAAGCTGCTCTTTTTGCTTCAGTAATTCCTGGAGCTGATGTTCAAGTGACATTGTGTGGTCATGCGCTGCTTGTGTTTGTGTCGCTTGTGCGTGAGCTTCCTCGTCTTTTGCTTTATTCAGCTCCGTCTGCATTTTTGTTACGGTATCGATAATGTCTTTATCTTGTTCCTCAAGTGATTTAGGCTGTTGAGGAGTAACAGCTGTAATCACTGGTTGTAATCCTCCATCGATAGGGGAGGCTGGAAGTGGAGTTGTATGTTTTAATGGCGTTGGGGCAGGAGCTTGAGGATTAAACAGATGCTGCAGGAACGCAGATTCTCGCTGGTCCATGTCTGATTGTTTTTGTGTTGAGGAAGTTGATAGAAATGTAGCAAATGCTTGCTTCTTCTCTTCATCTTCATGGTTTTTCTCTTTTTTTTGTGCAGGATTTTGTGCTACATGCGTCGAAATCGAAAAATCAGTAAATGCAAAATGAATACCTGATTTATGGTAAACATATTGATTTGGGGAAACAAGCGCTTTAATGAGTTGGGAAATCATCACATCAAGCGGTCGACCATCTATGGGAAGGAATGCGAGAGCAGCCCCACTGCCCGCAAAAAGGGGAATAAAAAGGAGTTTAATGAGAATAAAGACAGGAGCGTAGTAGAGAATAATAGCGAAAATACAGCCAGTTGCGAGGTATGCAAACTGCTTGACAGTCATATTTCCGATAAGCTTAAATTGAAATCCCGTAACGTCTTGGGGAATTGGATGGTTTTCCATAGGCAGCGCAGATGATTAAAAAATCATTGCTATAGGAACAGTGTATAACGTGAAAAATTTGTAATCAAGAGCATCGCAGTAGATCAAAAGATGACCAAAATGGGGGAGTTTTGTGAAAACTATTTACTACGTGGCTTGTCGTGTAGAGAGATAGTCTCTAATAATTGGGACTTTGCTGAGATAATTATCAAACATGTCTACATACTCGCCATACTTTTGATTAGGTTTAGCGTTATTTCCATACCCATGGGTTTGGCTCCTATACTCATCGGGAGGAGTAGTTAAGTCACCACCTTTAATCCAATTTTCCCTAATGCCGTGTGAGGTCATATTACCATCTTTTTCAATTCCCCCAATCCAGGCTCGGCCTTTTGTGCCTCTACAGAACATATAGAAGAACTTTCCATCAGCAGAAGGGATAACTTCGGTCGTTACTCTCCCATAAAGTGCAGTTTGTTGCTCCCATTTGGCAATGATAGGTTTTGTGAAGTCTGGTTTTTCTTGCGGATTAGTAAATGTAATCTTTTCAGGGGGTACTTTCCCAGCATCTTTATAAAAACTTCCAGCTAAACGTGTTCCTTCTTTTTGAACATCAATAATGTAACTGATATTTGGATCTCTTCGTGCTCTTAGTGCAATGTCTTTTGCAGTTCCTGCGAAAATGGCTTCAGGATTTTGAACAGAGATAGGGGTTTGTTTCATAGTCGATAAGGCTTTTTGTAAGGCAATAGGGAGTGTCACACTCTCTTCACTATGACCCTTCCCATACCAATCAAGATGTCCACCTGAGGCTAAGTAACTAGGCATATACCGCCAAACGCCTTGAGAGTTACTTCTATAGAAGGAACGAGCTACTAATTTACCGTTATCTTCTACGTATCCGATAACGGCAATCCTTCCGTGACCGAGTACATATGGTTTAGATAGCCATACATCGGTATTATTTATTTGTACTTTTTGGATAGGGGCTAAGCCTGCCTGTTGTAGGTTTTCTTTCGTCAAGGAAGCCCCATTAAAAGGATCGTTGCGGAGCTCTACTTTATCCATGATGTTTCGCTGTTGTTCTGCTGTGGTATCAGCCCGAATAAAAGTGGTTACTGGATGGTTAGTATCTATAAGAATAGAAGCATCAAGTGTTTCGGTAGTGGGGTTTTCACTCTCTTGTTGGTCCCTTCAATGTCCGTGACCGTCGCTTCCATCTTCATCTCTAGCTCGGATACCTGCTAGTCTTCTTACTCCCGGTACTCCTTGGAGGAATCTACGCATTCGAGTTGGAGTTCTTCTTCCGTGTGGAGCATGCCCATCATTTCCATGTGCTTCGGGAGCGTGACCTTCTGGAGCTGGGGTGTGTGCTGCTGGTTGTGCCGGTGTAGCTGGGTGAGCTGGTGGGTTGTTTTCTCTTTGTAATCTATGAAGTTCAGCTTGGAGTCCAGCTACTTGTGCGTTTGTAACATTTGGATTGTGGCTCACCCATGCTTGAACAGCTTGAAGCGCGCCAGAGTGATTAGCTTGATTTGCTGCATAAGCTGTACGGACTTGTCCTGCTAAATCTGTTGGCATTTCTGCATGACCTACATAGTGAGGTACTTCTCCTGGAAGAGTGACATTCTGCTGATTTTCAGGGGTTGGGTGCGCTTCTGCTTGTGCTGCTTCTTGACCTGGTTGACCTGTTGGGGCAGGGGTTGGGACATCTGTTTGTACTGGGGTTGGTGTAGCAGGTGTTTGCCCATGGTCAGGTGTCGTGGGTTCTGGTAGTGGTTGCGTGTGTTGTTGTTCTTCTTGACGTTGTGCTGGTCTTCCATATCCTTCGAGTGGACGCCTTGGGTCAAAGGGGAAAGGAACAGCGGGTTGAGCTTCTCGAACAGTTGGTGGGGTAAAGAGTGTATCTTTTGGTAAGGTTATCGTCAGTGTCGAATTTACTGCAGTATCAGGTGCAGCGAGTGCGATATCTGGACCAGTTAATGGTTCAGCATAGCCTGATGCGACGGGTAGTCCACCTGGGTTAATCGCAGTAGGTCGGAACTGAGGAATTGGAGCAGGGTTAAATCCTCGTCCAGTAAAGCCAGATTCATAGAGATGCTGCTTAAATTCTTGTGGCATGTTATCCATATCTGTTCGACTGAATTTGAAGTTTGCGAGTTCTCCCCGTGCGCCACCTGGACGTGGGTAGTTCGTCGGATCGACTTCTTTATCCATGTACCACGTTCCCTTAAGGACTGGTGATTTTGGATCACTCATGTCTTGAATGGTGATATTTTTAGCGCCGTCATAGGTGATTTTGATTCGTCCTTCATCTGTAACCATATCGCCGCCACCTGGATTGGCTTTGATAGCAGCCGTAATTCGATCGTGGAGTGGGGAGTTGTTCTGATCAACGACTTTGCCAACAGGAATGCCTGCTTTATCAAAGGCATCATGGATAGCATGGACTTGTTGCGGCATACCGGTAAAGGTGATTGAACCATTGGACTGTACCTGGCCCATGACGTTTGGTGTGTCTTTCAGCCAGAATTTGCCTCCTGGAAGCATTTGTACACGTTCTGTTGTGTGCGTAGCAGGATTTTCAATATCAAAGAATGCAGGTTTGCCAGCTGTTACATCAGCGAGGGCTTTCTTCATCCCAGCTTCTTGCCAGCCATCGACAGTTTTATGAGGGATCGTATTAAGCATATCTTTTATTTGAGACGGAACATTAGGAGCTTTTGTGATATCACCGTGCATGATGATCGTACCGTCTTGTTTAACAAACATCGGGAGATTTAGTGCTTTGCCATTTGGATCTTGGAGAACCAAGCCTTGCTTATCAAGAAGCCAGAGATGTCGTTCGTTTCCGCCTACATTCACATCGGGATGAACGCGTAGTCCATTGGGAAGTGTGATATCTGTTCCATTTTTGAATGCATCTTTAAATTGATCGATACTTGCAGGAACTGAGAATTTATTTTCGATAAACTGTCCAGCGCCAGTATTTCTGAATGCTCCACTATGTTCCATAGCTCCTTTACCCATGCGGTCGAAAAGGGTAGGGCCGATGTATTGTGGCTGACCAGTTCGAATTTGATCGATGGCTGCATGTGCACTCGCAAATGCTTTTTGTCCGATAACGCCGCCTGCAAAGCCACCAATGGTACTAATCGCAACAGCAGTTGCCGTACGGCGAAGTCTATAGTTACGCATGCGTCTGTCTGCAGATTGTTGAACAGCAGCACCTAGTTCGTCAGTCCATGCATCGACTTCTCTTCCAAGGAGAGTGCGCATCTGATTATATCCATGAGGTGTACTAATATCGAAACGCATTTGTGGACCTAACTTTCGAGCAAGAGCTAATTCATCTTTGGTTATATCGCCATCTTCGGCGCCATATGCCCCCATCCCACTATAGGTAATAAGATTCTTCTTAATGAGTGCGGATATCTCTTGTCGTTTGATAATTTCAGCAATACGGCTTCGTGCTTCTGATTGTGCAAGGGATTTAACATTTGCATCTGTACTATCCAAATCAGTTAAGATATCAGCAACACCTCGTCGGTCACGGCCAGTAACGATATCCATGCCTCCACCTGTATGGAGCATATCGGCTGATACAGCTTTACGCAT
>CAYUCP010000030.1:0-8547 GCA_964443315.1 uncultured Gammaproteobacteria bacterium | reverse complement strand
AAACCTTGCTTATTGGCAATTCATACTTTTTAAACATGCTTAACACTGGTTTTGTAGATCACTTTAACGAGTTCCTGATGATTCACAGCAACGATATGGATAAAATACCTGCATCCGTTACGCCAGACATTAAAATTGTTATATGGCAATTAATTGAAGTCGATCTATTAAAAGGGTATTTGTTTCAACAGTAAGTTAAATTTTTTTACCAATAATTGCAACATCATCTATTATCTGAGGATTGTCTAAATTAAATTTATTATTTCTCATTCTCGCTAGTATGCAGTCGTCCAGGTTGACGTCTTGTTGTCCATAATTTATTGAGCTAAAACGTTTATCTCCTTGCTTTGTTCTATCAAAAAGCATTACTACTCTGTCAACCACATCAATTTCTACTGGGTAATAATATATTTCATGATGTAAATATGGATAAGCTATGGCTTCGGGTACTGAGATTTTGTCATTTAATTTAACTGCCGATTGCAATCTATTGAATTTGTTTAAATAATCAAATTTTTTTAAATTAATTAAGTTATAATCCTCAATTAATTTATCAACTATAAATCTAGGCTTACCAAAAACATAATCCGGTATTTTATAACCAGAAAGAATAACAAAATATCCAAAGAGACAGCAGGACAAAATTGCGCTTTTGTACTTTGTTAACGAGACAGAATATACCATAAGCCACAATGTAGGGATAAAATAAGAAATATGGTAATGGGTAGACCAAGAATTTTTACCTACATATACCAAAAGATTAGGTATCAAAAAAAATATCCATGCTAAAAATAGTTTAGGTCTAAAAAATACGACAAAACCACTAAAAATAAAATTGACCACTAAAAATATTCTTGATTCTGTGGTAAAAATTACACTTATAACATTATTCAAAACCCCCAATAAGCCACCGGAAAACATAATATTAACTACACTGTTTTGGGTTGAAGTAGCTTGAGCATAATGTTTTATCAAAATGACGAAAATAAGACTTATTACAAAAGTAAACAATCCCATTGCAAATATTTTCTTGTCTCGCTTAAATAATATAAAATAAACAATAGATATCATAAATAATGTAATACCGTATATCTCGTTCGACGAAATTGCAAACAAAGAAAATATTGTGATTAAAAAGTAATTCAATTTAATTTTTGAAAGAAGTAGGATAACTAAAGAACAAAATAAAAGAAAAAATCTATTAAAATAAAACTGTCCATATAATCCCTGAATCCAGAGAGGGTGTTGTATAGATATCAATACAAGTAATATTGAGTTGAAAATGTTGATTTTGTAGTTACGAGCCAATAAATATACAAACAGTAAGACACTAGAATAAATTAAGGACTGTAAAAAAGCTATAAACCAATAAATATTAATAAAACGAAGTAATAACCCCAAGGGAAAAGAAATAAAGTAATAGTGCCCCCAAGGTGGAAATTTAATAGGAGTTATTAGTGAACTTTTACAAACATCCTCTGCTTTTCTATACCAAACTTCATCTAAAGAATAAGAGATAGACCTTGCAAAACTACTTTCAAATTCAAAATTCTTACTAATATTCGTCAAAATTTGAGCAGCAAAAACGGTATCTCCTTGTTGAGTATTCATATTTCGATAAAATAACATGTAGGTTAAAAAGAGTATCAATACTACATACAACAAGAGCAATAATGGCAATTCGATAACTTTTTTATTCATTCTAAATTTTTTTAAGTATTGCCGTTAAACTTAAACCAATTGGCGGTCTAATATATTTTTCAATACATTTTTGAAAAGGAACAATAAATCTATCATAAAATTTTCCCTGATTGTTTACTAAATTTACCCCGGAATTTAAGCCAAAGGTAATTTTTTTAAATTTGAAAAACAACAAAGATCCCAAAACACCAATTAAATCCTGATACCAAATATCAACTATTTTGAATTTTTCTGGGTCAACTAGCGAAATCATGTAATCTTTTGTATATCTTCGATGGTGACCTAAAAACTTATCTTGAGCCGAATATAGAAAAGGCAGAGCTGGAACTTCAATAAGAACGTACCCGTCGGGCACTAATAGTTCAAATGCTTTTTCTATGGCCTTTTTATCTTCTTTAATGTGCTCTAGCACGTGAATAAATATAACTGTGTCAAATAATCTAATATTTTTAGAGTCAAGTTTAAAAAGATCTATCATTTCAAAAGAGACAAATTCTGGAAAAATATACTTCTTTTTGTGCAGATCAAATAGTGTTTTGGATGGCTCAATAGAGACCAACCTCTCTATACGTTTATTGTTTACTACAAGTTCTTTGGTAAATCCTTTTTCACCTGAACCCACCTCAAGTATGTTAGTACCTATATATTTAGAAATTAGATCGTACTGATACCTTCTGTAATTACTAAGTTGGTAATTATTGACCTTTTTAGTCCAAGCCATACCATGAACGTAAACATCCTTTGTCATTTTATTGTTTAAGAGATTTTAAGTATTTTACAATAATTTGAGCGTCTTTCAACGATAATTTGCCATAAAAGGGTAAGGCCAAAACTTCAGATACAACCTGGTGAGCTACTGGCAGATTATTGGGGGCTGATGATGGCAAGTTCTTAAAAAATGGATATTCACTACACAGGGGAAAAAAATATTTTCTTGGGTGAATGTTGTATTTATTTAAAATATCAAAAACCTCATCCCTTGAACATCCAAACTTTTGTTTGTTTATTCTTATTACAAAATACTGATAACTATTATTAACATTTGAACTATTATCTAGATAGGTTATCCCATCGACACCGCTTAAATGCTCTTTGTAGAGATTGCTTAGCTTTTCGCGTCTTTTTCTTTCACCTTTTAAGAGCGGAAGGACTGCAAGCCCCAAGGCTGCTTGAATTTCATTCATCTTACCGTTTAAACCCGGAAGTAGAACCTCTTCCCCCCAAATGCCAAAATTCCTTAACAAATCTAACTTATCTTTTATAGACTTGTCTTGGCAAACGAGTGCCCCACCTTCACCCGAATGAAATAATTTAGTAGGATGAAAACTAAACATCGAAATATCTCCAAAATTACCTATCCCGATATTATCAATTTCAGTTCCAAAAGCATGTGCTGCGTCATAAATTACCTTTAAGTTATATTTGTCAGCTATTCTTTGGATTTTAACTACATCACAAGGAGTACCAAATACATGAACTGCCAAAATCGCTGAAGTGTGTTTAGTAATACACTTTTCAATTTTATCTGCATCAATATTCATAGTAATTGGATCAATATCACAAAATACAGGTTTTAAATTACACCAGACCAAACTATTGGGAGTGGCCGGAAAAGTAAACGGAGTAGTGATTACCTCACCCTTAAGCTCCAAACTTTTTATAGCGCACATTAGGGCAATAGTCCCGTTGTTGAAAATTGAAACATACTTCCCTTTGAGTATTTTTTGAATTTTTTTTTCAAGACTTTGAAGTTGAACACCATTATTTGACAACCATTTGCTTTGCCAAATAACCTCTAGTTTCTTGACATAAGATTTTAGAGAGGGTAATAGCGGTCTTGTAATATAAATTGGCTTAACAAAAGATTTCATAAAAATTTATCCCTTATTACATAATTAGGCTTTTTTCTTAATTCACTATAAATTCGCCAGATGTATTCTCCAATCACACCCAACATAAACATAATCAGACCACCAACAAGCAAAATAGTAATCATGATAGGTGCCCAACCCGTAAACGGAGTCTCATGAAAAATCCATGTGTAAATGATAGTTACGGTATAAACTACTCCGATAAATGAAGTAAGCACTCCAACAAGTGAGATAAGTCGTATAGGCAAATATGAAACATCTAAAAAAGTATCTAAAAAATTTTTTAATTTTTTAGAAAAGTTATACTGTGACTTACCAATAGTGCGCTTGAGACGTACATAGGGTATAAAACTAGTCCTATAACCCGACCAAAGCAAATCAGCCTGAAAACATCTATTTCTAGTATCAATAGAATTATATTGATCTAAAGCTTTTCGATCGATTAACACATAATCAAATCCACCCGGTGGTATTTGGGGATAAGATAATCTAATAAAGCTGTAAGCGATACTAGAAAAAAATCTAGCAGAAAAAGTATCGGAACGAGCCGTACGATAACAAGCTACAATTTCAGACCCCTTAGCCCATTTATCTACCATCTGAGGAACCAGCTCAATTGGGTCTTGAAGATCTGCCGAAACATTAATCACTGCATCACCACTAGCCTCCTTTAAACCAGCCAACATAGCTGCCATTTGTCCAAAATTTCTTGTAAATGTTATTACCTTAACTCGTTTATCTCTTTTTTTAACATCGAGAATTTCTTTAAGAGAGTCGTCATCAGAACCATCATCAACAAATATAATTTCGTATTGATAATTTTTTAGAGATTTTAAAAAAACCAACTTAATTTTTTCATAAGTCTTACAAATAGAACCTTGATTTCTGTATACAGCGATAACAAATGTTATTTTTTTCATTTTTTTCCTTTTTCACAAAGTAAAAAAATACTTGCACACAAGTCTGGGTATTGTTGTCCTAGTTCATAACAGCCATTCAAATATTCACTTGAGATGATATTCGTTTTTAATAACATATCCCACTGAAAATTGGCAAAGGGTTTAAAAAAAACTCCAGTTCTATGGACAACCTTAAGACCTGCCATTTTTGCGTCTCTTTCTAAAGTATCTAAGGTGTAGGTAATTTTATGTCCATGCTTTTCCTCTGCAAGAGTTATAGCGGAATTATGGCTAACTAAACCCATTTTAACAGCAATTTGTCTAGAAGGTGCATTAGCATTGGGGCAAACTAAGAATAGCCTACCAGAATTAGTTAACCATTTATTGTTAATTTTTTCCAATAATGAAACGGGGTCATCAACATGTTCCAAAACATGAGTTAAAAAAATATTCTCGTATTTTAAGGGCAACAATGTGTCTTCAAAAAGAGAATTAATAAATATAACTTTTTTACCCAACAACTTTTTTTTAGCAACAGTAATAGCATCCTTTGAGGCCTCGACACAAGTAATGTCATTAAAATACGGGAAAAGTCTATGGGTAAAATCACCCTTAAAAGACCCGAGTTCCAAAGCCTTGCCTTTTTGAAAAAATGGCAAAAAAGACTGGATCATAAAAGGATGCATAACATCAAAGTCAAAATTATAAGCATATTTATGATCTGAAGTATCTCTTAGTTCAAGGTTATAATTTCTTTTTTGTTTCATGCTGGCTATCAAAAATATTAGTCATTAATATAGTATCATTTTTACTACTATTTTGAACAAAGTTAAACTTTTCATATAAATGTATAGCAGCAAGATTATGAAGGTTAACTTCTAAGGAGACTTGCTTTAAGTTACACTTTTTACAAAACTCAACACATTGCGAGAGAAGTCTTGAAGCTATTCCTAGACCCCAATAACTTTTTAATACACTAACATTAGTAATATAAGCTAAGTTGTTTTGGTAATCAGCATACATTGCCAGACAACCAATAAGCATATCTTGAGACCAAGCTTCGAACCTGATAGCACTTTTGATAATTTTTTTACTATATATATTGATGTCTACTTTTTTTGACAAAGGGGGGACAAAGTCTTTATCACAAGAAAATAAATGTCTAGATAATTCAAATTCTTGTGCCTTATTAAGTTTAAATTCCAGATTTTTTTTCATAATCGACTACTTTTCCAAAACCGCAAGACCAAACCCTAAACGACCAAATTCATTACCGTTATACAATAGGTATATATCATGATTACAATGGAATAAATGTGGGTAACATAGCATGTTCGAGTCCCAACCGTGTTTGGAAATCTCTATCCCGGAGCTAGAGTCATCACGAGTCCAGTTTACCAAATCATTTGAAGAGGCATAGCCAATTTTATATCCCTTCTTTTTGTTTTTTCTAAAATCAATTGCTTCCCGATAACAAAATAACATATGATAGACTCCGTCAACAGATATTACCGTTGGGAGTGCTTGGCATTCTTTTGAATTAAGTCTATCAGAGATAATAGATCTTCCCTCTTTTTGCCAAGAGAGACCATCTTTTGAAAAAGCATGTGCTATTTTGTAGATTCTTTGTGGCTCTCTTTCAGAAGTATCTGTTATCCACTTGGTACCATAAATGTACCACATGTGATAAACATTATCGTAAATTTTTACAAAAGGATCGCCAACTAAGAACGGTTCGGACGATGACGAGGTAAGAATAGGGCCCTCGCCTAATTTTTTAAAAGACAATCCATTATTGTGGCTGACAGCAAACCCAATTGAAGTCTCTACTGAAACAGAGACTCTTCTGCTCCAACCACTAATATATCCATATATACCACTTGGAGTTCTTAATACATTAAATGGGAATATTCCGTGTTCATCAAAACAACCCAAGTCTCCTAACCTAATCACCGTTTTTTTGGATATCTTTAATATTTTTTTAAAGCTTTTGTCAAAATCAACAAAAGAAATGTGACTAATAAATTTTCCAGTCACATCCCTCTCTCTAGTCGAAAAATATATTCTGACAAAATTTTTAAACTCTAAGGCTTGGGGGGATTGGGCATACTCTAAACAATTATTTGAAAGCGTGTGTTCGGTAGGATTAAAGATCAAACCTAATTTTTTCCACTTCATAAGTTATTTATCTGATTCATAACTTTCTAACTTCGCCAAACCAAAACCATATCTACCAACCTGATTTCCCAAATATAGTAAATACAAACTACCATCTAACTCAAAAACGTGGGGGTATGCCATAGTTTCATCGTCCCACCCATTTTTTGAAACATCAATACCGACTTTTGAATCATCTCTAACCCAATTAAAAAGATTGTCAGAAGAGGCATAACCTAGTCGATAGCCTCTTTTGCCCCGATAATTAGTGCCATTTCGATAACAAAAAAACATGTGGTATTTTTCTCGATACCAAATCACGTCCGGAGAAGCTTGGGCCTCATATTTAGCAATTTTAGTATCAATAATATCTTTACCATATTTTTTCCAATTCTCTCCATCACTTGAAGTTGCAACACGTATTCTATATACAGGTTCGGGCCGACCTTGGTCGATTATCCATTTTTGTCCAGCAATATAGAAGAGATACCAAAAATTATTAAATATACGTATTTTGGGACCACTAATTATAAAGGGTTCATCTAAACTATAAGATAATATAGGACCTCGATCGATTTTTTCAAAAGTTTTACCATCGTTATTACTTATAGCCCTTCCTATGGCTACATTAAAAGGAACTGACACACACCTTGTCCAGCCGCCATAGTACGCGACAATGTCATTTCCCCTTCTGGCAATTGAAGTTGGGTATGTTCCAAACTCATCAAAGGCACCCTTATCTCCCAACTGAAGAATTGGTTTTTTTGAGATATTGACAATTTTTTGTAAATTAAAACGATCAAGGTCGACAAAACCTGTATAACTCACATATTGCCCACTTGAGTCAGCTGGTGGCCGAGTAGAAAAATATACTCTAACAAACTTCTCAAAAACCAAAGTTGCTGGTGCCTGAGCAAATTCTTGCATCCAACTTCTACCTGGATACTCTGTCGGATTAAATATTAAGCCAATTTTTTTCCACTTAAACATTTCTTTACCTATATTATTGTAATGAGTATTCAAAATTTAAATATTTATTAATTTCTTCTTTTGAACAGTGCATCATCATATCGATAATTGACAAAAATGGAACAAATTCATTACCAAATTGATGATAAATAAAATCTTTAGTTTTAATAAATTGCAGGATAATACCTTGTTTTTTAAACTCTTCCTTATCATATAATTCAACACCACCAATAGGATTGATATATGTGTTCGCTTCTCTATTTAAACAAAGAGCTATGACTTTTTTTTCAGCCTTAAGTTTATGGTCAATAGAAACGGTTGATGAGATAGTTAAAGTAGTGGGAATTTCCAGATACTCTTTGATCCTAAGTAGTGAATGATAAATAAATAAGAATAAATTTTTTTCCTCAAATAAAATGCAGTCTTTTATCACCGGAAAGACATATTCAAAATATGGTGCATTTTTGTAAGATTCCTTAATGCGATTTATCATCTTCCTTGAATCTCCGTTCCAAGTGTCAGCCAAAACCCTCTCCTTCACATCTAAGTAGTCGTTATCTTTCTTTAGGGGTAGTGAAATATAAGTTACCTTACCATTAACCAATATTCGGTTACGATTGACCCAACCCTTTTTAGTATACTTAATATTGTCATATAGTATAAATTCATCAACCGCATTCATCAGTTGAAAATAACCAATATATGGAAAAAAATAAGGTTGCATAATACCTAACTTCATAGGCAATTATATGTCAGAAACAAGCATTTTAATACTACAATTTAATTTTAGTTGAACGATAACGTCAAACTACCCAAAGATTAATATAAACTAATAGAAAAGGTTACTGAATAGTCCTTATTTTTCTCGCCGGAACACCAACAACCACCGAGTATGGTTCTGTAGATTTGGTGACAATTGAGCCAGCTCCCACAACCGTACCTTTTGAAAT
>CAYUCP010000029.1:0-10127 GCA_964443315.1 uncultured Gammaproteobacteria bacterium | reverse complement strand
GTGCGATTCGCACTCAGCGGCCCTCCGCAGAGGCGTGAAGCGATGCCGCTTCAGTAACGTCTCACGGAGACACCCTGACTGCTTCTGGGCGGGGGCCTATAAAGCCCCCGCCCTACCCGACTAGTATCAAATTTAACCCCATAGTTGATTCATTCTATGCTCTCTGTAATTGATGCATGAGACTTGAACTGATATAGTTTTGCGACTCTGGAGTTATGAAGCTTTGAAACTCTGCAACTTCTTGTTATAATATCCATATGAAACTATCGGTTATTGTTCCGGTGTATAACGAAGACAAATTTATTGCGATGTGTCTCGACAGTTTACAGAACCAGGAAGAGATGCCAGATGAAATTATCGTGGTCGATAATAATTCGACTGATCGAAGTATTCCGATCGCAAAACGGTTTGGTGTAAAGATAGTTACTGAGAAAAAACAAGGTATTTCCTACTCCCGAAATGCTGGATTTGATGCAGCGAGCGGAGATATCATCGCCCGTTGTGACGCAGATTCCCATGTTCCTCCAGACTGGATAAAACGAATAAAAGACGCTTTCCGTAAAGGAGGCATCGATGCTATAGGTGGTCCACTCTGTTATGGAGATTCAACCTTTTTTAGAAAACAATCCTCACGTGTCGTAAAACTCCATGCGAAAACCTATAAAACACTGCAGAATCACGAAGTGCTCTACGGTCCGAACATGGCAGTTACTCGTGAGATCTGGGGAAAAATTCGTAATGAACTAAATATGGATAACTCAGAAGTTCATGAGGATCTTGACCTTTCTAACCACATCGCAAAACACGGTAAAATCAAATTCGATCCAAATCTCCTCGTCTACACCTCAAATCGCCGTATGCGTAAAAACCCAGCCTCATTCTTTATCGAATATCCGATCAGAATGATTAAAACCATGAATGTCGATCCACTTGATACGAAAACGATTCGTAAAATCTCCGATTTTATTTTCTCCGATCCAGAATAATCCTTTCATTTGTGTCATCCCAGACTTGCCTCGCCTCGCGAAGCTTTAGCTATGTTGGGATCTGGGATCCAGGCATGTCTTCTGCTATAATTAACCCATAATATGTAAATCGAGAGCTAATTTGCTGCTTTTCGATCGATATATTGTATAAATAGCACATTGAGATTTTAGGAAAAATAAATTTGTACAGAACCTACCGAAATGTTTACACTGAGAATGTCGAAATGTCATTCTCGACCCGATCGAGAATCTTTTGGATATTCCTTATCTATCTGAACGACATTCTGGAGAGAATTACTTCCCTCTAGTATGTCGTTCAGATCTAGGAAAGGAGCTCTCGTGATAACTATCAGAGGTACGAAACTCCAGATGCAACTTTCACATGGAATGCCGGCTATCTATCCTATCTCCTCAGATGATGGATACTTAGTTGAGATCAGGCGATATCCTCGCCTCCTGCTACTGCAGATTCGAGTCCTCGACTACAAGTCTACCGAACCTCAGGAGGTCGTATGCCTACCTTCACTTGATCACTGGTGGAGCGGAACTTTCGACGATGGTATCATCAGCCAGATACATTCGGTGCTTGTGAAAAACAGTACTAATGAACTGGCCGATATCACAATTGCCAAGCTACCTATCCTCCTGCAAGAGGATCGTATAGCTCAGAGTTCACCAAACTAAGAGAGGAGGAACCATGTCACGAAGGATGCGATCCACCACCACGATGACAGTAGCGATCGAGGTAGATCTTCACTTCCTCATTCGGCAGGTAGATCCACAGCGTGTACTCATGCTCGCGCAGCGAGAATGGTACTACACGTACTGGGGTCTTCCCCGTCAGGTGGGATGGTATCTCGCACTGGAAGGGCTAACACCCGAGAAAGTTCGAGCCATGCTCATCCCACAAATCGACGCCATCGCTGGCTTCGGTTCGAAAAGGTCGAAACAGATCTTCGAAGCCGCACAGGCATGGATCCCGTCGTCTACACCGGACTTCCCGGTGTCACTCGAACAGCAGGAGGACTAGCACATGAAACGAAAAGTTATCGACTGGTTCGGAGACAGCCCTATCCAGAAGAGTTTCATTATCCTGGCGATAGTTGCGCACATGGCATCCGCCGTAGCGCAGCACTTCTTCGCGGTCCAGCTGTCGAACCGCGGCTACTGGAGCTTTTCACCGGGCTTCCAAGAAGAAATCGTCCGATGGAATATCGTGGCGATCGCCTGGGGATTGGTCGCTCTGATCAGTCCCAAACATCTCAGTCGCACCGCTGCCATCGGGCTCTACGCTCTGGCGTGGTTTGGCTTCGGGACAAATCACCTGACAAAGCCCGTGGAGACATGGCACGCTGCAATCGCATGTGTCGAGCTCGTTGGTTGCATCGTTGGTGGCATAATCGTCGCCTTCGACATCTTAGATAATTCCTAATAATCTCAACTGTGCACGTTGGGCCCTCCGGTACACACCGGAGGTGCCCACCCGCACCCCTCTTTTAAACATATCTACTCTCTGAAACTTTGAATCTTTGTCTCTTTGAAACTTTCATAAGTGTTTTTTTAGCGTGGCTACATGAGGTAATTACAGTGGTGTGAGAGATTCGCCCCGGGTATTACCCCGGGACGAATCAAGATTGCGACGATGATTGCAGACCTGCAGCTTAGACGAAAACGCCGATCGCCCCCCCGATTGGGAATACGATGGCAGCGACAGATGCTGCCCAAAGATTGGGATGAACGGTATCCCCGCTCCAGGACTCGTAGAGTTCGAAAACCCGGAATACGACACACCCAACGACGAAAATGCCAGAGCCGATGACTTGCCAGAAAAGGCTAGCCGCCATATAGATCGGCGTGGTGACGAACAAGAACCCGAAGAGCCCAGAGATTATGATCACTGCCACGAGGACAGTGAGAGAGCGCGGAGTGTCCGAAGGCTTCGCTACAGCAGACATGACTTCTCCTTTCAGGAGTATTTCATAGCTACCTTATCTGGGCAGCTGGATCTCAAGAACTACTGTTGCCCTTGTCCAGATTATGACTGGTGTGATTTCCCCACTTCACATCGGCGAAGATCACCAATGCTCCGAGGAGTATCCCACCTCCTAGTCCGAGAGCGATCCTGCCATACTCCTCCCTCTGATATAGTGTACGAATGAGGTCAACGGGAATGGTACATGTGATCGCAAGCATCAGCCAGAACACCCGGCCCATCTTGTTTTTCCTGAAGTAGTATATCGAGGAAAAACAGATCATGACTGAGAACAACAAGCCAGCCATCAGAGGTCCTAGACCAGACATTATATTCCTCCAGCCTTTTTGATCAACCTGAACATATCAGGCCATCTGCTCACTTGAGCAAGACGAAAAAGGAATAAATAATACTCTCTTTTCGTCTTGCTCAAATACTATCTGCAATCTATCAACGTGCAAAGAAAATGAGTCTGAGTGTGTGACGTGAAGCAAAAAATCACGCCCATTCTCTGACTGAGCAGAGTATAGTGAGTAAAGAGGAAATTGTAAACTATACCCCCTTATACTTGCTACTTTCCCCTCTTTTAGCGATAATATCTCTATGTCTTTGTGGAAACAATCATATCTTTTAGTCTCCGACATGCTCCAAACCATTCTCATGGCTTTTGGGCTTTTTCTGATCATTTACTTCTTCCTTTTTCGCCCATTTCAGGTGAGCGGTTATTCTATGTATCCTACCTATAAGGATCGGGAATATATTTTGACAAATCTTATTGGCTTGAGACTAAAAGGCATCACCCGTGGCGATGTCATCGTCTTTAAAGCCCCTGTGGATCGCGAAAAAGATTATATTAAACGAGTTATCGGTCTTCCTGGAGAAACGATAAGCGTTCATGATACCCATGTGTATATAAATGGAAAAGAATTTGACGAAACAGCATATCTCCATGATGTAAAAACAAATCCTGGAGCGTTTCTAGAAGAAGGAGTTACGAAAATTATTCCAAAAAATAGTTATATCGTGATGGGAGATAACAGAAGTGGCAGTTCAGATTCCAGAGAATGGGGACTCGTGACACGAGATGAAATTATCGGAAAAGCATTATTTGTGTATTGGCCACTGACTTCTTGGAGAATTATTTACAACCCTTTTAATTCACACTCGTAAATCTACTGTTATTCAGAAGCTGGTTCGGAGGAAGGAGCAGGGATTTCAGTAGCTCCGGTTAGAATTCCATAAATATACTTTAACTTTTCTGTGGTGTCATTAGGATCTCCTTTGATAAGAATACTAAGTCGTGCCACTTTACTTGTCTGCTCGATACTGACTTTCTCAAGTGAGAATCTTTCTTGAATTTGTTTTGCCATAGCATCCTGTTCTGGAACATAGAGTTTCTCTTTTTTCTTGGTAGGGTCTTTTTCCTGTACTTCACTTTTGATCTGTCTGGCCATTTCTTCAGTCTGTCTGACAGTTGCATTATCACGAAGGATTTTCTTAAACACCTCAAGCATGAGTTTAGAATCTCCAAGTGAGATAAGAGGTCGTACGTGTCCCTCAGAGATTACACCAGCGACGAGTGCGTCTTTGATAGCATCTGGAAGTGAAAGAAGTCGAATCGTATTTGAAACAGTTGGTGCAGATTTACCGACACGTCGTGCTACTTCATTTGTTCCTAGTCCGAATTCATCGATAAGTCTTTTGTATGCAAGTGCTCGCTCGATCGGGTTAAGATCTTCACGCTGCACGTTTTCAACGATTGCCATTTCAAGCATTCCTTGAGGGGTGGTGATGCGAACGACGACTGGAACTTTTGGAAGTCCGAGAATTTTTGCTGCCCGCCATCGTCTCTCACCTGCGATAATCTGATATCCAGCTGGAGTTTCTGCCACGACGATCGGTTCGACGATTCCCTGTTCACGAATTGATTCTACGAGGTCAGCGAGAGATTCTTGAGTGATAACACCACGGGGTTGAAGAGGGTTTGACTGGAGTTGATTTGGTTCTAGTTCAAATATTCGATCGGCAGCATTATCCATATATTAGACAACTTCGATTACTTTTTTACCGCGATTCTGTGTAAATGCGACAGTTCCTTCACGAAGAGCATAGATTGTATAATCTTTACCCATTGAGGTACCATCTCCAGGATGGAATTTCGTTCCTTTTTGGCGAACGATAATGTTACCATTGATAACTTTAGCTCCACCATAAACCTTCACGCCTAAGCGCTTTGCGATTGAATCTCTATTACCTCGTACTGATCCTTGTGCTTTTGTATGTGCCATATCTTTATGGTTGTGAAAACTAATTCTATTCTAGAGCGACTTTTCACAAATGTCAATAGTACTTAATCTATCAGGTATTGTCATTCCCGACCTGATCGGGAATCCAGTCCTAAGCTTTTACTTCTGTTTTTTTAGCTCGTGCTGATTTCTTTTCTGGTGGTGTTTTCGTACTAACACTTTCTTCAACTACTGGAGCTTCTGCAACTTTTGTTTCTTTAGCAGGAGCTGCTTTTTTCGTAGCAGCGCCGATAGCATCAATTCGGACAGTTGAAAGAGCTTGGCGATGACCATTTACTTTTCGATATCGTGCTTTAGCTTTAAATTGTGAAACACGAATCTTTTCTCCTTTTGGATGTTCCATAACCATACCGGTTACAGTAAGTCCTGAAACGAGTGGCATACCTACAGTCATACTATCTCCATCGCTCAAAAAAAGTACTTCTGAAAAAGTAACTGCTTCATTCGCTGGAGTAGCGAGTCTTTCAACGGTAATCATGTCTCCTTCTGAGACTTTATATTGCTTTCCGCCTGTTTTAATAACTGCAAATTTCATAACAAGTGTGATTATACCAGATTCAAACGAATTTTTAAACATGTACTCTCATACATGATAAATTAGGTGAAATTATAAAAATCATCTAATTTCTAGCACATTCTCTCGTCTATTTTTTCGCTCGATCGACATGACGATGCCGAGGAAGATGAAATTGGTGAGCATGGAGCTTCCACCGAACGAGAGGAATGGGAGTGTTACTCCTACCACTGGGACAATACCTATATTCATACCGATATTCACGAAGAAATGAATCGTGAGGAAGAAAAACGCACATGCCACGAACATCTTGCCAAATAGTTCATCAGTTTGTTTAAAAATCACATACATTCGAGAACAGAGGATGATGAATGCAAAAATGACGATAAACGATCCGACAAATCCTAGCGCTTCTGATAAAGAAGCGAAAATAAAATCAGTTTGGCGCTCTGGGAGGAATCTAAGCCCTGACTGTGAACCACTCGATAACCCACGCCCAAGAAATCCACCCGATCCCACAGCGATAATCGCTTGAATTACATTGTATGACGCACCAGTTGGATCACTTGATGGGTTAAGGAAGGTAAGAATTCGTTTTTGCTGATAATCATGCAGTCTCTCCCAGAGAAACGGTAGTGAAACGAAAATCGGTGCGAGAACAGCAGCGAACCATTTATAGGGAAACCCATACAGAACCAATATAAGAAAGCCGACAGCTCCGTAAATAAGCGCATTTCCTAAATCAGGTTGGAGAAGAATAAGCAGCATAATCGGCATGAGAAGTAACCCTGCAAGTAAAAATGATTTCAGATTCCGATCTTCATGCTGCGTTAAAAAACCGACCAAACTGAGTGAGAGAAGAGGTTTACATAATTCTGAGAACTGAAAACTAATACCGAAAATATCTACCCACCTGATCGCTCCATGACTTTCAAACCCGATGATAAAAACAATAATGAGAAGTGCAAGTGAAAGAATATAAATAGGAGTAATGAGCGAGCGTAAAAATGTATAGTCTAAATTCGCACAGAATAGAAAAACCGCAATTGAAATAATGACATAAAATAGCTGTCCACGGAAAAATATCGGATTAAGAGAAAATAACGTAGTTAATCCAATACTCAGAAGTAACAGCACCGGCCCCAGTAACCACCAATCAAGCGACAAAAGCGTCTTCTTCATAAACTACGAATCATAATACCACCCACCAAGATAAGCGACAAGTTACAAGCTGCAAGCTTCAAGAAGCTGGAGTCCTGAGAAAAGAAATCTCACATTAATGCTTGTCTTTCTCGACTAGATTGAGGGTCTTTAAGATAGATTCTTATAGATTCCGGTCAAGTCAGGAATGAAAAAATATTTGGAGCTTGTAGCTTGAGGCTTGTAGCTAAGAAATCTTCTCTACTTTAAACTCTCCTGTAGTGAGGTTTTCAACGAGTGCGTTTATTTTAATATAGTCTGCAAATGATTCTGGATACTCTTCGAGAGTCACATTCACTTTCTCATCAAGTGCCGTTCCGATAATTTTTCTCTCTTCCTGAATCTTTCGAACGATATCTCGAGCTTCACCTTCTGCTTTGAGTTCTGGAGTTAAATTCGTATCAAATGATACTTCGATTTCTCCTTCTCCCTCACTCATAGATACATGTTTAACATTGAGCTCATCTTTAAGGAGCCCAAGTAAATCTTCATCAACTCTGAAGTCTGAATTCTGAATGTTAAACTCTGCAAGCGGTTGGCGAACTTTCATCCCTGTTTCTTTTCGTTTCGCATGCCCCATCTCGACTATCTTTCTCACTTTTTCCATTTGCTCATGGAGTTCTGAATCGATAAGTTCCTCATCATATTCTGGCCAAGAAGCTAAATGAACAGATTCCTCCCCTGTCAGATTCTGATAGATTTCATCCGTAATAAATGGTGTAAGTGGTGCCATCACACGAGTAAGAGTCGTCAAGACACCATACATCGTCATATAAAATGCTTCCTTATCTTCTGCATTTGTAGCACTTGGTCCTACACGATCTCGACTACGTCTGAGATACCAGGTTGAGAGATCGTTTACGAAAGCATGAATGTTAGCGATTGAGGTTACCGTATCAAAATTTTCAAGACTGTGAGTCACATCTTTCACTAATTGATGAAGCAAACTCACAATCCACCTATCTAAAATATTGTCATTCTGAGGCGCAGCCGAAGAATCTGCCACACTGGAAGATCCTTCACTCTGTTCAGGATGACTAGTAGTTGGCTCCCATCCATCAATAAGCGCATAGTTAATAAAGAAATTGTAGACATTCCAGAGAATGAGCATCAGTCCTCGAACTTCCTGACGATATGATTCTTCTGAAATGATCGCGTCTTCTCCTTTAATTACAGGACTACTCATGAGATAGAGTCTGAGCGCATCTCCACCATATTTTCCCATGAGTTCTTTTGGGTCGGGATAATTTCCCAGATTTTTACTCATCTTTCGCCCATCAGTTCCAAGAATTACCCCAGTTACCATGACATTTTTAAAGGCTTTCTCAGAATAAATCGCATTTGAGATAACATGAAGTACATAAAACCATGCTCGGATTTGTCCGGTATACTCCACGATAAAATCAGGTGGGAAGAATACATGAGGATCTACTTCACCTTCAAATGGGAAATGTCTTTCAGCAAATGATGCACTGCCTGCCTCAATCCAGCTATCGAGTACTTCTGGTACTCGATGCATGGTTTGGTTACATTTTGTGCACGATACAGTTACATCATCTATCTCTGGTTTGTGGAGATCATTGATAGTTTTTCCACTTGCCTCTTCTAACTCTTTAATCGATCCAGGAACAAATCGCTCTCCACATACACATTCCCAGACAGGAACCGGTGAACCCCAGTAACGATTTCTTGAAATACACCAGTCAGGTGCAGCTTCGATACTTTTAGCAAATCGTCCGTTTTTAAAATGATGTGGAACCCAATTTACATCTTTGTTAGTATGTTTTAGTTGCTCTTTGAGAATCTGCACGTTCACAAACCACGCATTTTGTGGAGCATAATAAAGTCGTGTATGACATCGCCAGCAAAGAGGAACATTATGGGGAAGGTCTTCATCTTTATAGACAAGTCCTCGTTCTAAAAGATCAGCATTGACTGCTTTATTGGCCTTAAGATAATACATTCCTCCAAACTTTGGCACATCAGCTTTTATGGTTCCCTCTTCATCGACATGAAGCTCGATATGAATATTCTCTTCATGCATTGCTTTCAAATCCTCTTCTCCATACGCAGCGATGGTTACGACACCTGTTCCCTCATCTGCAGTTACGAAATCTCCAGGAATGATGACAAATGCCTTTTTTCCTTCATCAATTTTGTAATAGTCATAATGAGGAACGAACTTCTTCCCGACTAAGTCTGACCCTTGAAATTCTTCAATCATTTCGTATTCTCCCTGCTTTTCAAGCATCTTTAGCGTACTTTTTGCGAGAATGTAGTACTCATTGCCTTGTTTTACTTTTACATACATGAGTTTTGGATTTACAGCGAGAGCTGGAGTAACGATTTTATTCCATGGAGTAGTCGACCAAGCCAGAATA
This sequence comes from uncultured Gammaproteobacteria bacterium, assembly GCA_964443315.1. Lineage (GTDB taxonomy): Bacteria > Patescibacteriota > Patescibacteriia > 2-12-FULL-60-25 > 2-12-FULL-60-25 > JAGOTP01. The sequence continues at coordinate 768 of CAYUCP010000029.1, read as the reverse complement.
TAGGTATCTTTCTCCCCTACTAGTTCGTATTTATACGTCGTTGCAGCATCGATAATCTCTTTATAATTATCTGCATCCATCGCGACTTCAAAGTTAGAAATCGGTGTTGAGCAGTGAGGACAGTAGAGAGACACACGAAGACCTTTATAGACATAACCTTTCTCATACATTTGCTTAAACACCCACATCACAGATTCCATGTATGGTTTATCCCAGGTTTTATATGCATTTTTAAAATCTACCCAGCGAGCCATGTGGTCGACATACCATTCCCATTCTCCTGAAATTTCATTCACATAGGTTTTACATTCTTCAATAAATTTAGAAACGCCGACTACTTCTTCGATATCTTTTTTGCGTTTAATCTCTAGTTTATTTTCTACTTTGTTTTCGATCGGCAATCCATGCCCATCCCATCCCCAGACACGCCTGACATGATAGCCCTGCATGGTTTTAAATCGTGGAAATACATCTTTTGCGATACTCCCTAGTATGTGGCCATAATGAGGAAGACCTGTTACAAATGGTGGACCATCTAAAAACGTCCAGTTTCCTTTAGGAGAATCTTTTTCAAGTGATTTTTCAAAAATACGATTTTCTTTCCAATACGAGAGGGTTTCCTCTTCCATCTCTGGAAAATTCACTTTTGGAGTTACCGGTGCAAATCTTTTCAGTACTGAGCTTGTCGAAGTATTTTTTATCTCATCAGCCATGCGCTAATTGTATCTCAAAGCTAGCACCTATTCAAGAAGCTTCTAAAACGCGAAA
>CAYUCP010000028.1:0-10385 GCA_964443315.1 uncultured Gammaproteobacteria bacterium | reverse complement strand
TTTGAGTTAGGCCAAGAATGCTGCCGTTTAAAAATATATTTTCGCGCCCAGTTAGGTCTGGGTGAAAACCGGCTCCTAGCTCAATTAATGGCGAGACTCGGCCGTTGACAATAACTTCTCCAGAGGTGGGACTAGTGACGTTGGCAATTAGTTTTAAGATAGTAGACTTGCCACTGCCGTTGGGGCCAATTATTCCTACGGTTTCACCAGGATATACTTCGAAACTGATGTTATCTAGAGCTGTAAACATAGTTTTGGTTTCTTGCTGACCTAGCAGAGCGGGGATAAATTCCTTGAAGGTTTTCTGCTTGTTAAAGGAGAACTTTTTGGTTACGTTTTTAAATTGGATGATGGGGGTTGGATTAGACATTGTCGGAAAAGGTTTTTTCTTGTTGTTTAAAATAAGCTAAGGCCAAAATTAGTGTAGTAACAGAGACTACTAGAGCTATCCAAAGACTGGTGAAATTGGGGTTCCCACCGGCTAGGATAACTTGGCGGTAGGCGTTGATAATCACGGCCATGGGATTAAATTGAAAGATAAACCTGGCTTTGGCGGGAATTAGGTCGGCAGGGTAAAAGACGGGGGTGATGTAGATCCATAGCGTTAAGATTAAGCCTAGGAGGTATTGAATGTCTCGATATAGTAAATTGGTAGCACTAAGGAACAAGGATAAACCAGTGGTGAAAATTAATTGGATAAAAAATATTGGAATTATCCAGAGTACATTGAAATTTATGGGTATTTGGTACCAAAGCATATAAATAATATAGATTAGGCTAGCAAAGAGAAAATCGACGATTTTGGCGAGAATGGTAGAAATAGGTAGGATAGTGCGAGGGAAATATATTTTTGTAAGTAAACCGGAATTAGTAACCAAGGAATTGGAGGCTGAAGTTAAAGAATTAGCAAACAGGTTCCAAGGTAAAAGAGCTGTAAATAAAAAAACAGAATAAGGAATGTTGGAGGTGGCGTTGGTGGGTACTTTTAAAATAATGGAAAAGGCATAGCTCATGACAATCATTTGAGCCAAGGGATTAAAAATAACCCAAAAATAGCCAAGAATGGACTGTTTGTAGCGGGACTTTATTTCGCGCAGGGTGAGCTGGTACAATAATTCTCTGTACTTATATATGCTGATAATTTCTTTTACCACAAGAGGCATGTATAGATTATACTAGGACTATGGGTTTAAGCAAAAAGAAGCGTAAATTTGTATTACAAAATGCACATCTTTCGCCTGAAGAACTATCCAAAAAGGTAGGTGCGGGCATAAATGATATTAAAGAGTTTGTGGCCGAAAGAGTACAGGGCTTACAGACAGAAAAAGTGGAAAGTATTTGGCAAATAATTAAGGGTAATTGGAAGTTTTTGTTGATTATTCTAGCTTTGGTTGTGGCTGTATACGCCAACGGAATGAACGCTAATTTTGTCTCGGATGATTATGCTACTTTGAACCAAAATAGTGAGGTTGGGAATATTTCGTATGTTAGAGAAAATTTTAGCTTACTTTCTGTGGGTTACTATATTTTTTATCATCTTTTTGGTAATCAAAACTCTACACCATACCATCTGTTTAGTTTGTTTTTGTATGGAACAAGTTTAGTTTTGAGCTATGTATTTTTGTATGTACTAACAAAGTCCAAGGAGCTTGCAAGCACATCGTTGCTTTTATACACAGTGTTGCCAGTACATGTGGAAGCAGTTACTTGGATATCTGGTAAGCCATATCTATATTTATCTATCACTACTCTTTGGATTCTTTTGTGCATTTACTGTTATGAAAAAACTAAAAAGAAGTATTATTTAATTTCAGCTACTGTTGGAACGGTTGTTGGATTAATGACCGTAAGATTTTGGGTACTAAACACTATTCCTCTTTATTTTCTGTATAAGTTTTCTGTAGGAGAGTTGAGCTTGCTTGTGAAAAAATTTAAATTAAGTTATTTTGTAATAATTTGTTTGGTGATCGTGATAGCGTTAATATCATATTATCCAACCATAAGAGATAGAGTCTCGGTAGTAAATTCTGGTGTGACTAGCGCGTTTTACAACCCTCTGGAGCAATATCCTACTTCAGTTGCCAAATACTTACAACTAATTATGTTTCCAGTGGATTTAACCTTATATCACACTTTATTTATTAACCCGGTCTGGTTAAATTGGTTTATATTTGTGCTTTACCTGGTTAGTTTAGTTTATTTTGCTAAACAGAACAAACTAGTGTTTTGGGGCTTATTTTTTACTTTTCTAGCTTCAAGTATTGCCATGTCTCCTTTGAGAGTGAGTTGGATGGTGGCAGAACGCTATGTATTTTTTGGTAGCTTGGGAATTAGTTTAATATTTGGGTTGATGTTCTATAAGTTGAATTTAAAGTTGCCCATTCTTGGCTATTTTCTATTTATTATGGTTTGTGGTGTGTTTGCTGTTAGAATTTATTTAAGAAATATTGACTGGCAGACAAATCATAATTTGTGGGTGAATACCTGCCAGGTCTCGCCAAACTCGCATAATGCATGGAACAATATTGGGGATGATTACGATAAATTGGCACAATATGAGAACGCTGTTAAAGGTTTTACTCAATCGACTGTGGTTAAGCCAGATTATGCAGATGCATTTCATAATAGAGCTAACATATTTTATAAAATGGGTAGACTGGACCTAGCAAAAGATAGTTACCTTACTGCTATAAAGATTAATCCATCTTTGTACCAAAGTTATCTGAGTTTGGCACAGGTGGTGTATACAGAGAAGGACTATGCTTTAGTAGAAATAATTTTGCAACGTTTGCTCAGTTTGGATAAGGGTAATTATCAGGGAATGTATATGATGGCAGTTAATGAAATGACGCTAGGTAAGAAGGATTTAGCTAAAAAATTAGTGGAGCAGGCCTTGAGCATTAATCCTGGCTTTACTCCGGCAAGAGATTTGCTAAAACAAATAAATTAAGCGTCAACTAGTGGTTTTGTATTCGTATATTGCATAAAACCCTGGCGAAAGTAATTGTCTTAAGATATTGTTAGTCAGAAACTTTCGTATTATTTTGTAGATAAAAGGAAAAACTGATATCTGGCCTATTTGTTTTTTTATTGCATCATCAGTAGCTTCTGGGTAGATAATTTGAGTATTTTTGTAGCCGAGTGGTTCCATAAGCTTATTTAGTTTTTGCGGGTTTGTAATATTTACATGATATTTTGCGTTAAGAGTGTAGCCGAAGCGAATTTCGTTTATATTGGTTTTTCTGGCAAGAAGCGCAAGCATATCCTGAATCGGTTTAATATAATTTAGATAGTAGGAATTATCCGTATGAATGATTATTTTTAAGTTACTCCCCCAGGTTTTAAATCGCTCAAAAATATAGATTAGCTCCTCGTCATATAAATGCTCAACAACATCGGAGAGAAAGATATGTGTTATTTTTTTTAGTTTGGGTAGGTGAAGGTTATCCTTTTGGAGATAGCTTAGTTTTAAAGTTCTACCAAGTAGTTTCTGGAATTCTTTTTGATTTGCAACGGAGTTTTCAATAGCATCTTTGGAATAATCAATACCAATTACCTCATTATTTGATTTATATGCCAAAATTAAACTTAGTAGACCATTGCCACAACCGAAGTCAACAATTTTGTCTTTGCTTAGAATGGGGCACAAATTAAGCATTTCTAAGTATTTTTTGGGGTAGGTAGACTCTGTTCTTGGATCAACCTTACCAAAATTTATTCCTTTAAAATAGGTTTTATTATATAAGGAAGAGTCCACTGATTTTAGTTTTTTCATGGACATCTACCTTTTATTTTTTTGTATCACCAGCAAATAATTTAGGCAAAAGCTTGGGGTTGCAAAATATTTATCGAGGAATAGGGCAAGATATTGATAAACAAGTAAGGGTAACAAGAAAATAACCGAGGTTAAATAGCAAAAAATATTTTTAGCGGCAAATTTATTTAAAATCTCAGAAAAAAACATGGCCAAGACGGAAAAAAAACTCCCTTGTTCTAGTATTTCACAAATGTGGACATTTTTATGAAGCTTAAAAAGTTCTGTGTAGCCATATATGGTTATTCTCTGATAATCATTAGGTATTTCATGAAGCGGATAGAGAAAAGGAGCGGTTATGAGGATGTATCCTTCTCTCTTGGTAACTCTAATGAGTTCTGAAATTAATTTTTGTGGGTTTGGGTGGTGTTCGAGCACTTGGAAGCAAACGCAGTTGTGATAACTGTTGTCGGCAAATGGTAAATTTAGAGTCTGTTTATAACCATTACTAAAATAATAGTCTGGCTTGCTTTTGGGAAAATCTTTAGTAGTGGAATAGTTTTTAAAGTCTATTCCGTGATAGACGGTACTATTAACAAAGAAATTTCTTAGTGGTTTTTGACCGCAACCTACATCTAATAAACTGTTCTTTATATGATATTTGTTAATTATCTTTTTTAAGTCTCTTTTGATGTAATAGTGAATTAGGAAGTATGTAGATAGAAAAGAAGGGATCATTACTTTAATACTTGCAAGGTAATATCGATAGTTTGATAAATTTGTCCAAAAATAAAACTTAAAGGTAAACGAAGTTTGTTAATTATGAGTTTTCCAAGTCTAGTTGGTACTAATTTTAGTTCAACTAATTTGAATTTTTCTTTTATAAAATAATTTCCCCGGGTATTGGGCTTATAAAATGGTTCAAAGGAAAGGTGGCTAAAATAATGGGTGTGGGTAAGGTCATTGTAAGCACCGTAGCAGTTGTAATAAGGAACAATAATACGTATTTGTGCATTATTTTTGGAAATACGATGGAGCTCTTTTAAGACCAAGGGAATGTTTGTCAGGTGTTCGATGACATTGTCGGAGTAGATATAATCAAAAGTTTTTGCTTTAAAAGGATAAGGAAAAACATTAAAATCAAAGCAAACATCCACTCCCTTAAACTTTTCGATATCGCAGTTAAGATAGTCTTTTTTTATGTCGTTTCCACAACCAAAGTTAAGTTTTCTTATTTTTGTCTGTTGCATGTGTTTAGTTGTATATTAGCAAATTGCATTTTAATCAAAGCACTTTTGTATTCTTTGACAGTCTGATTTGGCTAGGTTTGGCCAAAGATACTTTTCTCCCAAGTTTATTCCATTAATATTAGCAGGGCTACCATCTTTTAGTATTTTTTCGATTAGTTGTTTTACCATAAGAAGGTCATTAAGTTTTGCAAATTGGACTTCATTATTTTTGTAAACTGTTAGGTAAGTTTTTAGCCTGTAGGCTACTGCCGGTAGACCACAAGATACACCCTCTAAAAGTGCTACCCCAAAACTTTCGCTGGAACTGAGAGAGATAAATATTTTGGAACTTTTGATTATTTCATATTTTTTTATACCCTCGACCCAACCATATATTTTTACCTGTGATTGTAGTCCCCTATTAGCTATTTCTTTGCCAAGCAAGCTTTCTGTTTCTTTGTCTCCCGCGCCAACGATACTTAAGTTATATATATTACCCTCGACTTTAAATAAGTTTAATAACTTTATTAAATCAAAAACTCCCTTGGCCTCATTTATTCTGCCCATATAGACAAAGTCACTTTTGTACAAATCTTGGGGCTTTGCTTTGTGAATCGAGCTGTATTCAATCCCATTGGAGGTTAAGGATAGTTTTGAAGTGGAAAAACCACTATTTGATAAGAATTTGAACAAGTCTCTAGAGATGACGAAGACCAAGTCTGATTGTCTTATCATAAAAAGACTTAGCCTAAAAAATACCCAAGCCAAAAATTTTATTAGTTTATTCCCCTTATCTGTGAATGGGACAGTATTATCGAGATAGGTTATCCACTTAATGTCTCTATTAAGCATTTTAGTAATAAAATTAAGGATAATTAAATCTAAGACACTGGTGAAACTGTAAGTGGCGTCAAAGTTTAAAGCGTATTTAACGTATTTAAGAGCGAGGAGGTTTCTCTTTAGAGCTATCCATAAAAAACCCATTTTACTTTCTTTTTGTATAAACTGATCCTTATCATTGGTTTCCTCAAAAAGATGAAACTTAATGTTGTGTATCAGGTTTTTTTGGATAATCAATTTGCGTACATTTCGGGAACAAAGTATGGTGCAGTCAAACTGATTTGTCAGTTGAATAATCCTTTCAGTCCAGCCGATAAATGGATGTTGCTCGATACTAATAAAGTTGAGAAGTATTTTTTTCTTAGATTTCATGCAACTTGAAACATTTTTAATATTTCATTATTTATTCTTTTGGGGTTAAATAGTTTTTGTTGTGACACATAACTTTTTTTGTTGTAATTAAAATATCCCCGTTGAAGTATGTTTTGTGTTGTTTTGGTATAGTCATTTTCATTGTCAACTAAAATGCCGGTTTTCTGATTGACAATAATATTTTTTGGACCGGGGATATTAAAACTAATTACCGGAATTCCTAGCGACTGAGCTTCTAAAACGGAAAATGGAAGAACTTCCCATAAGCTGGGTGCAAGCAGTAAGTCAATCTTTTTGAGTGTTTTGATAACGTTTTGGCGTGAGATATGACCAGAATACGTAATGTTCTTATATTTTTTTGATAAATCGATTAGTTTGTTTTCTAGACTCTCATCCCCCGATCCATATATGTAAAAATTGATTAGTGGAAATTGGGGGGCAATTGCTTCTAGGGTATTGACTAGAACACGAACTCCTTTTTGAACACAGATTCTTCCCGTAAAAGCTACGTTTTTAATTTTGTGATTTTTCAATTCTTTTAATTGAAATTCGTAGGGGTATGGAAATTGGATAATTTTTCTATCTTTAAATAGCAAGAGACCTTCGGAATTGCTTAGGTGGATTTGCCAAGTGCGGTGAATTAGGAGCTTGTAGAGTTTAGAGGAATAAATTAGGTTGTGAATTTTGCCTATCGTATTTTCAGGATAGGGATAATATATAGGGGTATGAACTCCAACTATGACTTTTGTTTTTTTTGTAATTTTAGCGAAATTAAGAAAGAGTAAGTCGAGAATTTCGTTTTTTGTATAAATGATGTCGTAGTTATTTAGAGTTCTCAGCTCACCCAAAGATAGTTCTTTCCAAGAGATGGGATGTATTAAACTATTTACCTGTTGCCTTGTGTGTGTAAATTTTATGTCTTTAAAAAAGTTTAAGTTATGATAGATGTTTATTAGTCTAGAGAGAAGTGCGGTGGTGTGTGAACTTAAAGTCACTATTTCAATCTCATTGTTTGGATTGTTTTTTTTTAACAACTTGGCGACATTAATCATATACATTTCAGCTCCGGCGCTGTTTTGTAAAGTTGGCGCGCAAAAAAAGGCTATTTTCACTTAGTAAAGAGATAGTCGTTAATGACTAAATACTCTAGTTGAGAATATTTAAAGGTAAATATGGCCTGATCTAAGCTTCCTGCAATTGGGTATCCATGTATATTCAGAGAAGTATTGAGTAATCCACCATAGCCGGTTAATTTTTCAAAGATATTGAGCATTTTGTAAAGCTTGGGGTGGTCTCCTTCAGAAACAATTTGAGGTCTTATGGTTTTATCTTTTTGATGCACGGCAGCAATTAAGTCGGCCTGTCCTTGAATTGTCGTATCAAAGGCAGTAATCATATATTTTGCACTGTGTCCAACCTTGCGACTCGTTTTGTCCCAGTCTTTTAGGTATTTTTTTGCCCATCTATCTAGTATGGTTGGCGCAAATGGCATCCAAAAATCTCGCATTTTAATGGTATCGTTTAAGTTTTGGTAGGAAGTATAACGAGAAGCATTTGCTAGGATAGTTCTGTGACAAAGAGATCTGGCACCCCACTCACCTGCTCCGTTGAACCAAGCGACAATTTTGTGTTTAGACAAGAGGTTGGCTATTTTTTCTTCAACGTTACGTATTTTTTTGATCTTATACACTTTGTGTAGTTTATTCTTTTTAATATATTCTTCCACTTGGTTATTTGAATACTCTAGTCCGGAAAACATAGTGCTACTAGAGGCAGGCTTAATATTATTTTTCATAAATAGGTCAAACACATCTCCGTAGCCAGTTGATTCGTCAGAAGAACTGGGCATAAAGTAAACTTTGTTTACTTTGCCTATCTCTTGTATTTTTTTATTCATTTTTACGTTCATAAAGACACCACCAACACAAGCAATGTTTTTAATCTTGTATTTTTTAATTGTGCTACTTATCCAAGAGATAACTAATTCTTCGGTTAAGTTCTGTACAGCTGCAGAAAGGTTATCAAATCTTTCTCCGGTAAAATATTCTTTGAAGTAATAGTAGGAATAGTTGGTGTTAAAGGTAGTGTTAAACTTCAAATTGTCCGTATCAAAGGAAATATCTTTTTTTAATCTGTCTAAAATATGCTGGTAGTATTTTTTTTCTGTAACATAAGAAGCTAGCCCCATAACTTTGTACTCATGCTCTACCGGTTTCATCCCCAAAAACTTGGTTAGTCCTGAATAAAGTAGTCCAACGGAACTGTCAAAACGTGTTGAAGAAACAAGCTTCATTTGGTTGTCTTTGGGGTTATAGATAAATGTTTTAGAACAATAGTTATCTCCCGAGCCATCTAGGGTAAAAATTAGATATTTATTTTTTTTAGTGTGTAAGTTATAAAAATGGATTGGTGAAAATGCGTGACAAGTGTGATGGTCTAAAAACAATATATTTTTAGAAGTAACACCATATTTTTCTGTTAAATAATTCTGCATGGACTTTTGGTTTGAAGTTGAGATTATTTTGTCTAATAGTACGGATCTTACCATAAAGAATAGTGTTTTAAATCTTAGCTTATACTCTAAATAATCGGTAAGTTTTCGTATACTAGATGTTCCCCAGGCTTCGGTTTGATAAGCTAGACCACTTGTTTTACTAAGTGGTAAACTGCTGGCCATTAGTTGCTGGGTTGGGATAACTATATAGTCAAGGTTCTTTAGCGAATATTTTGTATCCAAATAATCAATTGCTTTTGCGGGGAATCCCCAGTAATTTTTAATGTTATTAAACATTTCCTCTTGAAGATACGCGAGACATTTACCATTTTCAAATAGAGCTGCGGAAGCATTATGGGTTGGTAGAATATGTAGTATTTTCATGAATTTATATTATATATTGTTTTTAAGACAATCCAGGTAAACTTGATAATTCTTCTTTTTGGAATATATTTTTTGTATGTATTTCTGGCAATTACTGGGGTTCCAGAACAAATATTTCTTTTGAAGATAAATTTGGTTTAGAGCCTGAACAAAGCTCTTGGGGTCTATATCTAAAATTTCTCCGCAATCCTTGGGTAGTTTTATGGTTACCAAGTTGTGACTGTTGTGATAAGTTGAGTATTTGGTTAGAAGGATGGGGAGTCCCGAAGACAAGGCCTCAATGGAGGTTCTGGCAAAGTAGTCTGTGTCTGCCTGAGCAAATAGCATACAAGTTGACAAGTGATAGTGGTCTATAAGTACGTTTTCATTTACACGGCCCAAATATTTAACATTATTGTATTTAGCGGAAATATTTTTGATTTCTTCTTCGCCTGGACCAGACCCGATGATAATAATTTTAATGTTCTTATTAATTTGCGGAATGGATTGTATTAAAATATCGATCCCTTTCTCTTTGGAAAATCTACCCACAAACAGACCAATAAAGTCATCTTGGGGATAACCGTATTTCTTTCTAAGATCGTTGGACTTGTTTAGGTTATATTTTGTTTCATCGATCCAGTTGAAATAAGTAGATATTGGCTTAGTTATGCCAATATCTAGTAAATTAGTTTTGGTACCCTGCCCATCGGCCAAAATTGATTTAGAGGTGTTGAGTAAATGAGTAATGAGTTTGGTTTGCCAAGAGGGTTTAAATTTATAGTTAGTATGTATGGTGGTGACAAGGGTTAAGTTAAAGAGTTTGGACAGGATGGCCCCAACGATGGTGGCAGAAATACCATGAGAATTTAAGATGGTATTCTTTTTATTAATAAAAAGTAAGAAAAAAGGTGAAAATAACATTAGTCCGAAAGTTAGATAGATTGTTTGGATTAATTTAAACTTATCTAATTTATAAAAAAGATTATAGCCAGGATAAGGAATTCGTAAAATAGAAAGGTTACCTATCTTTTCGTAAATTTTATATTTAGTTTTTGTGGTTAGAGGTGAGTAAGTTAAGACTGTTATCTTGTGTTTTTTTATTAACTCTTGGTTTAAATTGTCTAAAAAAGTTTCCACACCGCCAGTGTTGGGGGAATAAAAAGGTGTGATGTGTATGATGTTCATTGTGACCAGTTTAACCTATTTTGATATTTTAGTAAGCCTAACTTGTTTTGTATATATTTAGAAATGTAAATCCAAGCGCTAAGAAAACATGCTAATGGATGAAAAAACCAAGCTCTGTCTGGCTTTTTGAAATAACCATACAGAC